>NZ_JAMYUP010000061.1:0-33734 GCF_040323155.1 Mesorhizobium sp. M0060 | reverse complement strand
CCTAACCCCCCCGCGGGGGGGGGGGGGCGCCCCCCCCCCCCACGACCTCGGGCCTCGGCCGGGCGGCAAACCTATCCCAATTGCCCCAGCACCGGAAAATTCTCGAGCAGCCAGTAGGACACCGCCTGCACGCCGCCGGTCAGGAAAAACACGCCGGCGACCACCAGCAGCGCGCCGATGGCCTTTTCGACGCGACCAAGATGGACGCGGAATTTTCCGAGAAAGCGCATGAAAGCGCCGGAAAACAGCGCCGCGACGAGGAACGGGATGCCGAGGCCGAGTGAATAGGCAGCAAGCAGCAGCGCGCCCTCGCCCACCGTTTCACGGCCGCCGGCAAGCGTCAGGATCGGCCCCAGCACCGGGCCGATGCAGGGCGTCCAGCCAAAGGCGAACGCCAAGCCCATGACATAGGCGGCGATCAGGCTGGCCGGCTTGCCTTGCGACTGGAACCGCGCCTCGCGTGAAAGCAAAGGGATGCGCAATATGCCGAGGAAATTCAGCCCCATCAGGATGATCAGCACGCCGGCCGCCATTGCCAGCGGCTCCTGCCAGACGCGCAGCAGATGGCCGATCGTCGAGGCGCCGGCGCCGAGCGCGACGAAGACCGTCGAGAAGCCGAGCACGAAGGCGATGGAGGAATTAACCAGCGCGCCTCGCGCACCGGCCTTTGCCGCAATGCCGGCCTCGCCGCGGAAATCGTCGACCGACACGCCGGCCATATAGCACAGATAAGGCGGCACTAGCGGCAGCACGCAGGGTGACAGGAACGAGATCGCTCCCGCCCCGATCGCGCTGACATAGCCGACGTCCAATGCCATTTCCGTCTCCCGGTGACTGCGCAGCCATATAGCCGCGACTACGGTCGTCCGCCAATCACCATCGCGTGGCAAGTCGTCGCCCCCGCCGGGATCGACGGGAAACGGCCCGGGAAGAAAGGGCAGTCAGGCAGCGTTGATCAAACGAAGCCGCGTTATTCCGCGCGCTTCGTTGAAAATCTTCCAGGGAGATGTCCATGAAAACGATCGCAATCTGCATGGCTGCGCTCTTGCTCGGCACCGCCGCGTCCTTCGCCGCCGAGGCGTGGAAGGAAGCGGAAGTCGGCGGCACCAAGATCTACACTGACGCCAACGGCATGACGCTCTACACCTACGACAAGGACAAGACAGGCAAGTCGAACTGCTACGACAAATGCGCCGCCAATTGGCCGCCGCTGAAGGCTGAGGCCGGCGCCAAGGCCGAAGGCGAATGGACAATCGTCGACCGCACCGACGGCACCAAGATGTGGGCCTATGAAGGCAAGCCGCTCTACACGTTCATCAAGGACAAGAAGGCCGGCGACGTGACCGGCGAGGGCGTCGCCGGCGTCTGGCATATCGCCAAGGCCGACTGAGCCTTGAGCCTCTGATCCGCCCAAACAGGCGGAAATGCGGCTGGTCGCCGGGAAGTCCACCCAACCACCCCCGGCGGCCAGCTCTTCGGCATGGCAATTCCTATGATTTCCGGGCAAATGCCGGGCCTATGGGCACCCATCCGATTGGGCGTTTCACAGCGTCTGTTCAAGCAGGGCTGGCGCGTGATCGATGTTTCTCTTATATCCGCGGGAGAGTTTGTCCCGTTCTCCAGGATCAATTGCCGGGCTTGTCCAGCGATAGGCGGCCCATTTCCCTTGTCCAGGATTGCGGAAAATCGCATGGCGCCGCTGGGTTGCGCATTCGGTGCAGGGCCGCATTTTGGCTGCTTGGCCTTGACCGGATGCAAAAGCGCGGCCATGTGAGCGACACATTGAACGAGATTTCGTCGCGCGCAGCGGAATTCTTCTGCCGCATCACAACTGATATGAGACCGTATGGACGTCGTCGTCGTCGAATCGCCGGCTAAGGCGAAGACAATCAACAAGTACCTCGGCAAGAACTATAAGGTTCTGGCCTCGTTTGGCCATGTCCGCGATCTGCCGGCCAAGGATGGCTCGGTACGCCCGGATGAGGACTTTGCCATGTCCTGGGCCGTCGACACCGCGTCCGGAAAGCGTCTCGCCGACATCGCCAAGGCGGTCAAGGACGCCGACGGGCTGATCCTCGCCACCGATCCGGACCGCGAGGGCGAAGCTATTTCCTGGCATGTCCTGGAGGTGCTGAAGCAGAAGCGCGCGCTGAAGGACAAGCCGGTCAGCCGCGTCGTCTTCAACGCTATCACCAAGGCGTCGGTGCTGGAAGCGATGGCCAATCCGCGCCAGATCGATGGACCGCTGGTCGACGCCTATCTCGCCCGCCGCGCACTCGACTATCTGGTCGGCTTCACGCTGTCGCCGGTGCTGTGGCGCAAGCTGCCCGGCGCCCGCTCAGCCGGCCGCGTCCAGTCGGTGGCGCTGCGTCTGGTCTGCGACCGCGAATCCGAGATCGAGCGCTTCATCCGCGAGGAATACTGGCAGGTCGCCGCCATCCTCGGCACGCCGCGCAAGGAAAATTTCGAGGCGCGGCTGACCGCCTTCGAGCGCAAGAAGCTGCAAAAGCTCGATATTTCCAACAAGGCGCAGGCCGACGACATCAAGGCGATGCTCGAAGGCGCCAGCTTCAAGGCGCTGTCGGTCGAAGCCAAGCCGACCAAGCGCAATCCCGGCCCGCCCTTCACCACCTCGACGCTGCAGCAGGCCGCCTCATCGGGTCTTGGTTTTTCGGCCAACCGCACCATGCAGGTCGCGCAGCGGCTCTATGAGGGCATGGAGATCGGCGGCGAGACCACCGGCCTGATCACCTATATGCGAACCGACGGCGTACAGATGGCGCCGGAGGCGATCTCTGCCGCACGCGATGCGATCGCCAAGGAATTCGGCCCGAAATACCTGCCTGAAAAGCCGCGCGTCTATTCCGCCAAAGCCAAGAATGCCCAGGAAGCGCACGAGGCGATCCGCCCGACCGAGTTCATGCGCACGCCGGCTTCCGTCAGGCAGTATCTCGATGCCGACCAGGCGCGGCTTTACGAGATGATCTGGAAACGCGCCATCGCCAGCCAGATGCAGCCGGCCGAGATCGAGCGCACCACGGTTGAGATCGAGGCGATCAACGGTTCGCGTACCGCCGAGCTTCGTGCTGTCGGCTCGGTCGTTCGCTTCGACGGCTTCCTTGCCGCTTACATCGAGCAGAAGGAAGAAGATTCGGAAGATGAAGAAAGCCGCCGCCTGCCCGAGATCCGTGCCGGCGAGCAGCTCACCCGCGAGGCGATCAACGCCACCCAGCACACCACCGAGCCGCCGCCGCGCTATTCGGAAGCCTCGCTGATCAAGAAGCTGGAAGAGTTGGGCATCGGCCGGCCGTCGACCTATACGGCCATCCTGAAGACGCTCGAGGATCGCGATTACGTCACCATCGACAAGCGCAAGCTGGTGCCGCAGGCCAAGGGCCGGCTATTGTCGGCCTTCCTCGAAAGCTTCTTCGAGCGTTATGTCGAGTACGACTTCACCGCTTCGCTCGAGGAGAAACTCGACGAAATCTCTGACGGCAAGCTCGCCTGGAAGGACGTGCTGCGCGACTTCTGGAAGGATTTTTCCGGCGCCGTCGCCGACATCAAGGAGCTGCGCGTCACCGACGTTCTCGACGCCCTCAACGAGGAGCTGGCGCCGCTTGTGTTTCCCGCGCGGGAAGACGGCTCCAACCCCCGCATATGCCCGAAATGCGGCACCGGCAACCTGTCGCTCAAGCTCGGCAAGTTCGGCGCCTTCGTCGGCTGTTCGAACTATCCAGAATGCTCGTTCACCCGCCAGCTCGGCGACGCCGCCAATCCCAATGGCGAGAACGGCAGCGGCGAAGACGGCACCAAGGTGCTCGGCAAGGACCCCTATACCGCCGAGGAGATCACGCTGCGCAATGGCCGGTTCGGCCCCTATATCCAGCGCGGCGACGGCAAGGAAGCCAAGCGCTCCAGCCTGCCGAAGGGCTGGACGGTCGATTCGATTGATCACGAAAAGGCGCTCGCCCTGCTGTCGCTGCCGCGCGATGTCGGACAGCATCCGGAATCCGGCAAGATGATTTCGGCCGGTCTGGGACGCTACGGGCCGTTCGTGCTGCATGACGGCACCTATGCCAATCTCGACAGCATCGAGGACGTGTTCTCGATCGGCCTCAATCGCGCCGTCTCGGTGATCGCCGAGAAGCAATTAAAAGGCAAAGGCGGCCGCAATGGCGCCACGCCCGCTGCATTGAAAGAGCTTGGCGAGCATCCTGCCGGCGGCGGCAAGATCGTCGTGCGCGACGGCAAATACGGGCCTTATGTGAATTTCGGCAAGGTCAATGCGACGCTGCCGAAAGGCAGGGATCCGCAATCGGTGACGATCGAGGATGCGGTGGCGCTGATCGCAGAAAAGGAAGCCAAGGGCGGCAATGGCGCCAGAAAGCCCTTCCGCAAAGCGGCCGCGCCTGCCAAAAAACCGGCAGCGGCAAAAAAACCGGCGGCCAGGAAAAAGGGATAGGACGGGTTGGCGCGCAAAGTCTCCGGAAGAAGCCACGGCGATCTGCGCACCGCCGATACCCGCGCCAAGGTGAGGGACAATTACCGGCCTTCGCGCGACGAGATCCTGCGTTACATTGCCGAAAATCCTGACCGCGCCGGAAAACGCGACATCGCCAAGGCGTTTGCGCTGCGCGGCGAAGACCGTGTCTGGCTGAAGGACATGTTGCGCGACCTGCAGGACGAAGGCCTGCTGACCAAGGAGCGCAAGCGGCTCGCCCGTGTCGGCGCCCTGCCCCACGTCGCGGTGCTCGACATCTTTGGCCGCGACGCCGACGGTGCGCTGCTGGCGCACCCGACCGAAGCCGTGGGCAATGGCGAACCTCCGGTCATAGCGATCCGCGTGTCGCGCGGCGGCAATGGCCCGACGCCTGGCATCGGCGATCGCGTGCTGGCCAAGACCTTTCCAACCGACGATCCGGCAGGCCCGGCCTATACCGGCCGGGTGATGAAGATCTTCGAGAAGCGCACCGATGCGGTTCTCGGCGTTTTCCGCGTGCTGAAGGACGGCACGTTCCGCATCGAGCCGGTGGAGCGGCGCCAGCCTGAACTGGTCGTCGACAAGGAGTTCCAGAACGGTGCCAAGAACGGCGACCTGGTCGAGGTCGAGCCGGCGCGGGCCTCCCGGTACGGGCTGCCGAGAGCCAAGGTTCTGGCGGTGCTGGGTTCGCTGACCAGCGAAAAGGCGGTCTCGATGATCGCCATCCACGCGCACGACATCCCGCATATTTTGCCAGCCGACGTCATCGCCGAGGCGGAGGCGGTCAAGCCGGCGACGCTTGCCGGCCGCGACGATTGGCGCGAGCTGCCGCTGGTCACCATCGATCCGGTCGATGCCAAGGATCATGACGACGCGGTGTTGGCCACGCCTGATACCGACGAGAAGAACGCCGGCGGCGTGATCGTCACCGTCGCCATTGCCGATGTCGCCGCCTATGTGCGCTATGGCACGGCGCTCGACCGCGAAGCGCTGAAGCGCGGCAATTCAGTCTATTTCCCCGATCGTGTCGTGCCGATGCTGCCGGAGCGTATCTCGAACGACCTCTGTTCGCTGCGCGAGGGCCAGGATCGTCCCGCGATAGCGGTGCGCATGACTTTCTCGGCCGATGGCCACAAACTCAGGCACTCCTTCCATCGCGTCATGATGAAGTCGGCGGCGAAACTCGCCTATCAGCAGGCGCAAGCGGCGATCGACGGCGCACCGGACGACACGACTGGCCCGATCCTCGATGCGGTGCTGAAGCCGCTATGGGACGCTTACGCGATCCTGAAGCGCGGCCGCGACACGCGCCAGCCGCTCGAGCTTGATCTACCCGAGCGCAAGATCCTGCTCAAGCAGGACGGCACCGTCGACAAGGTCGTCGTGCCGGAGCGGCTCGACGCGCACAAGCTGATCGAAGAGTTCATGATCCAGGCCAATGTCGCCGCCGCCGAGACACTGGAGGCGAAGCGGCAGGCGCTGGTCTACCGCATCCACGATTCGCCCTCGCTCGCCAAGCAGGAATCGCTGCGTGAATTCCTGCAGACCCTAGGCCTGTCGCTGGCGCGCGGTGCGCAGATGCGGCCGAACCAGTTCAACGGCATCCTCGCTCGCGTGCGACGCACCGACAATGAGGGACTGGTCAATGAAGTGGTGCTGCGCTCGCAGAGCCAGGCCGAATATTCGCCCGCCAATATCGGCCATTTCGGCCTCAACCTGAAGCGCTACGCGCATTTCACCTCGCCGATCCGCCGGTATGCCGACCTGATCGTGCATCGTGGGCTGATTGCCGCACTCGGCCTTGGTCCGGGCGGCCTGACGCAGGACGAGGCGGAACGGCTGGAAGAGGTCTCAGCACTGATCTCGGCGACCGAGCGCCGCGCGATGGCCGCCGAGAGAGACACGGTCGACCGGCTGATCGCCGCCTATCTCGCCGAGCGCATCGACGACCGTTTCGACGCCCGCATCTCGGGCGTCACCAAATCGGGACTGTTTGTCCAATTGCCGCAGTACGGCGCGGATGGCTTCATTCCGGTTTCAACGCTGGGCGGCGACTACTATATATACGACGAAACTGCCCGATCGCTTTTCGGAGAACGCACCGGGAAGGGCTATCAGCTTGCCGACCGCGTCGAGGTTCGCCTGATCGAGGTGGCGCCGATGGCCGGCGCGATGCGTTTCGAGATGCTGACCGAACCAAAGCCGCTGCCCGGCTCCAAACGGTCGTTCCACAAGGCCAAAGGCCGCGCCCGGGCGTCGCAATCGCGTACCGGCTCGCGCGGCAGGAGACGGTGATGCCAAAAGAACTGCAGGTGGAAGAACTGGTTTTCGGCGGCGAGCATCACTCCGGCCGGACCGCCCGGCCGCTATGGACGGCAATGAAGCGCGGCATGCTTGGCCGCTGCCCGCATTGCGGCGAGGGAAAGCTGTTTCGCGCCTTCGTCAAGACCGTCGACAAATGCGATCATTGCGGCGACGAGCTCCATCACCATCGCGCCGACGATCTGCCGGCCTATCTTGTGGTGGTCATCGTCGGCCACATCGTGCTCGGCGCTTTCATGGGTGTCGAGGCGACCTCGACCCTCTCCACCTGGCAGCACATCGCAATCTGGGTGCCATTGACCATCATTCTAGCCGTCGTCCTGCTGCAGCCGGTCAAGGGCGCTGTCATCGGCCTGCAATGGGCATTTTATATGCACGGCTTTGGTGGCGAAGAAGACCTGATCGAGTCGCATCCCGAGGCTTGAAGCCATCACTGGCGCAATCGGCTATGGATGAAGCCCACTTTCGCATGAGAGAAGATTCCGCTAGGTCGAGCGCATGGACGGCATGACCAAGGCGGAAGTCGACAAGGTTGAGCGAAGCGCAATCGCGCTCGACAGCCAGCCAATACGCCCCCGTGACGCCGCGACGCTGATCCTGCTCGACCGCAAGGACGGTGAGTTGCTGGTGCTGATGGGCCGTCGCCATGCCCGCCACGCCTTCATGCCTGGAAAATTCGTGTTTCCCGGTGGCCGCACCGATCCGGCCGACAGCCGTATCCCCGTAGCCACTGCATTGCACCCTGACGAAGAAGCGAGATTGACCGCGGGCATCGGCCGCACCAGCGCTGCCCGCGCCCGTGCCATTGCTTTGTCGGCGATCCGCGAAACCTATGAGGAGGCCGGGCTGCTGATTGGCCAAAAAGGCACCTTCGCGACCGCCAAGCGCGACTGGCAGGGCTTTGTCGAACACAGTGTTATTCCATCACTGCAAGCGCTGCGCTTCGTCGCACGCGCCATCACGCCGCCCAACCGGGTGCGCCGCTTCGATACGCGCTTTCTCGCCGCATGGCGCGACGACGTCGCCGTGGAACTGCCGGGTGGCGGTCCGACCAACGAGTTGGAAGACGTCGTTTGGCTGCCGCTGGCCAAGGCCAGTCAAGCCGACGTTCCAGACATCACGCGCACGGTCCTGGAGGAGCTGGAAACGCGGCTCGCCCAGGATCCGCTGCTGAGGCCCGGCGGTCCCGTGCCGTTCTATCGGCTTGTCCGCAATCGCTTCGTCCGCGAAATTCTCTAGAGCAGCCAGGCATTCCATGACAGTCGATACCCAGCCGCAGAGCGAGGAACGCGTACACTGGCTGCCGATGGTCGCGGCGATCTCTTCGATCAGCGTCGTCGGCATCGCCATCGGCCTCGGCATGCCGCTGCTCAGCGTCATCCTGGAAACGCGTGGTCATTCGGCGTCGATGATCGGTCTCAATACCGCGGTCGCCGGCCTCGCCTCGATCGCCGGCGCGCCGCTCGCCACCCCGCTTGCCATGCGGTTCGGGGTCGCCTGGACGATGCTTGCCATGATCGTCGCCGGGGCGCTGGCCTTTGTCGGTTTCCATTTCGCGCCAGCTTTCTGGATGTGGTTTCCGCTGCGCGTCCTGCTGCACGTCGCGCTGACGGTGCTGTTCATCCTCTCAGAATTCTGGATCAGCACCTCGGCGCCGCCACACCGACGCGGACTGGTCCTCGGTATCTATGCCACCGTGCTGTCTCTCGGCTTTGCCGCCGGGCCATGGCTGTTCGCTCATCTCGGCAGCAGCGGCTTCCTGCCCTTCGGCGTCACCATCGCTTTGGTGACGCTCGCCGCCATACCGGTTCTGGCAGCACGCAACGAGAGCCCGACGATCGTCGCCGACGGCGAAACCAGCAATTTCCTGCGTTATATCTGGCTGGTGCCGACGGCGACCGCGGCCGTGCTGGTCTTCGGTGCGGTCGAGACCGGCGGCTTTGCGCTGTTCCCGGTCTACGGCAACCGCATCGGCTACTCCGAGGCCGACGCAGCTCTTTTGCTCACCATGATCGGGCTCGGCAACGTACTGTTGCAGATCCCGATCGGCATGATCAGCGACCGCGTCAGCGACCGCCGCTATCTGCTGATGGCCTGTGCCAGCGTCGGGCTTGTCGGCACCGTCTTTATGCCGTTCTTCGCGCAGAATTGGCATTTGATGGCCGCGCTTCTGTTCGTCTGGGGCGGCGTGGTCGCCGCCATGTACACGATCGGTCTGGCGCATCTCGGTTCCCAGCTTTCCGGCCACGAACTGGCCTCCGCCAACGCCGCCTTCGTGCTCTGCTACGGCGTCGGCATGGTGCTTGGCCCGCAGGCAATCGGCATCGGCATGGACGCTTTCGGGCCGTCGGGCTTCGGTTGGGCACTCGGCCTGTTCTTCGCCTGCTATATCGTGCTGGTCGGCACCAGGCTGCTCCGCAAAATCCTCTGAGTGGGCCCGCCGCCGACATCGCTCCCACTGCTGACTAACTACTGACACCACCATGTCAGGAGCGCTCGCGTATATGCTCCCTCAAAGTGCATAAGCAGGGAGACCTCGGATGATCGACAGTGGCTTTGAGACGAAATCGCTGCGGATGGAATTGCTGCTGCTGGTGACCTTTCAGGCACCGGCCGCCGATGTCGACCGCATCATGGAGGCGGTGGTCGCGATCGCGCCGCTCAGAATGGGCAAATATGACAGCAATGCCTTTCAGTCAGCGGACGGCATCGAACGCTACCGGCCGCTTGAAGGTGCCGCCGCCGGCGCCGAGACGGAATTGCGCAGGCGGCCGGGCACTGTCGAGGTGTCGTTCGAACTGCCCGACGACCAGAAGCTCGCCGCTCGCGTCGTCGAAGCGATTTACCAGGTTCACAGTTATCAGGAGCCGGTGATCCGCATTCAGCCGCTGCTTGCCAGCCGCTCCAAGGGTCTCGACGACCGCGCCAACCCGAACCGCTGGTGGAACACGACTGGAGATTGGAAGAAGGCGCTGCAACCGGAAACCGTCGCGGCGGAGTGACCGGAACCTGGTCGTATCTCGGTTAGAATTTGGCTGTCAGGAAGCCTGCCTATGAATGATGAAGCAAACCGCAAACCGGCAAGCGATCCCCAGGAACTGGCGCGGCTATTGGTTTCTCGCGAGCAAGCGGGAGACGCGGAAGGAATGGCTGCTCTTTACGAACCCGGTGCCACCCTCGATATCGGCAACGGACAGTTGGCCTGCGGCAGAGACGCCATCCGCCGATTTTACGCTAGGTTGGTGACAGCGGGGCGAAAGTTTGATCTCGGAGATCAGCGTCCGGCTATCGTCAACGGAGATTTGGCGCTCACTTGCACGCGCCTTCTCGATGGCACGGTGACCGCGGAAATCGCTCGCCGGCAAGCTGACGGGAACTGGCTTTGGGTGATCGATCAGCCGTCCATCGCTCGATACTTATAGGCAGCATTCAAACTGAGACCCCACCCGGCACCTGCCTACGAGGGCCGAAGTCATCCAGGAGCTTCCCGGGGCTGTCGGTAGCTAATCAGGTTGTCCGGCTTTGATAGCACATCAATTGTCCGTTTCATCCCCAGCCTCCATCGGCTGGCAATAAAACCGGACAACTCGTCTGCTACCTAATCCGGACAACTCATCTGCTTACGACACAGAACCTGGACAAAGGGTTGACTTTCCGGGCGCGTTCTTTATGTGTCGCGCCAAGTTTCCCGCGTCCGGGTGTTTCCCCGTGCTCCAGCGGCCAAAACTCCACGAACATTTAACGGACGAACATCATGGCCAAAGCCGCAAACATCAAGATCAAGCTTCTGTCGACCGCCGACACCGGTTTCTTCTACGTGACCAGCAAGAACAGCCGCACCAAGACGGACAAACTGTCGTTCCGCAAATACGATCCGGTCGCCAAGAAGCACGTCGAGTTCAAGGAAACCAAGATCAAGTAATCTGGTTTTCTCTTGCAGTACCGAAACGCCGCCTTCCGGGCGGCGTTTTTCGTTTCGGGAATTTAGGACTAGCCGATGCGATCGCCGCTTGCTGGATCGAACAGATGCAGCGACGCCGGGTCGGCCGACAGGCGCACGGCCTCACCCGGCTTCACGCTCGCCCGTCCCATGGCGAAGACGCAGACCTGCTGGCCGGCAAGCTTGGTATAGAACTGCGTCGATAGGCCGAGCGGCTCCACCACGCCCACCTCGCCTTTCAGTGCGCCATTGTCGGCAAGCCGGATATGCTCGGGCCGCAAGCCGACGGTGACCGCGTCGCCATCCCTGAGCGGCAGACCGTCGGGCAGCCTCAGCTTCTGGCCGTCGGCCAGGACGGCATCCGACTTGTCGCCCTTTTTAACCGACGCCGGCAGAAAATTCATGCCGGGCGAGCCGATGAAACCGGCGACGAACATGTTGATCGGCCGATCGTACAGATCGAGCGGCGCGCCGACCTGCTGGACGAAGCCGTCATGCATGACGACGATGCGATCCGCCATGGTCATTGCTTCGATCTGGTCGTGGGTGACATAGACCGAAGTGGTCTTCAATTGCTGGTGCAGCGCCTTGATCTCGGCACGCATGTGGACGCGCAGCTTGGCATCGAGGTTCGAAAGCGGCTCGTCGAAGAGAAACACTTTCGGGTCGCGCACGATGGCACGGCCCATGGCGACGCGCTGACGCTGGCCGCCGGACAATTGCCGCGGCAAGCGTTGCAGAAGCGCATCGAGCCCGAGTCGCTTGGCGGCTCCGTCCACCCTTGCGTCGATGGCCGGCTTGCCGGCCTTTCTCAGCATCAGGCTGAAGCCCATGTTCTTCGACACGTCCATATGCGGATAGAGCGCGTAGGACTGGAACACCATGGCAATGTCGCGGTCTTTTGGCGCGATGTCGTTGACCAGGCGCTCGCCAATATGGATTTCGCCATCGGAGACCTCCTCCAGCCCGGCGATCATGCGCAACAGGGTCGATTTCCCACAGCCCGACGGGCCGACCAGGACGACGAACTCGCCGTCGGCGATTTCGAGATCGACCGAGTGCAGGACGCGCACGGCTCCATAGTCTTTGCGGACTTTTTCGAGTGTGACGGATGCCATGATCTATCCCTTGACGGCACCGGCGGTAAGGCCGGTGACGAGGTAGCGTTGCAGGAAAGCAAAGAAGATGCAGACCGGGATCAGCGCCAGGATGGAAGCCGCCATCATCTGTCCCCAGTCGACCGCGAATTTGCCGATATAGGTGAGCAGGCCGACTGCGAAGGTCTTCTGGTCGTCGCTGGAAATCAGCATCAGCGCAAACAGCAACTCGCTCCACGCGGCGGTAAAGACGAAGCCGAGCGTCGCACCCATGCCGGGCAGCGTCAGCGGCACGATCACCTTGCGCATCGCTTGCAGGCGCGTGCAGCCGTCGATCATGGCTGCCTCTTCCAGATCCCTGGGAATGCCGTCGAAGAAGGACTGCATCAGGAAGGTCGCAAACGCCGTATTGAAGGCGGTGTAGATGATGACGAGGCCGGTCAAGCTGTTGATGAGACCAATCTGCCCCATGATGCGGTAGATTGGTGGAATGACCATCACCAGCGGGAAGGTCTGGGTGAGCAAAAGCAGGATGGCCAGGGTCGCCTTGCCGCGGAAGGAAAATCGCGACATGGCGTAGCCGGCAAGCGTGGCAATGACCGTTACGAAGGCTGCCGTTGACACCGAAACGATAACGCTGTTCAGGAAGTAGCGCGGGAAATCGGTGGCTTCGAGCACGGTGACGAAGTTCTGCAGCGTCGTTTGCGACGGCCAGAAAGTGATGCCTTCGGAATAGAGCAGCCGTTCGGGCGTAACCGAGATCTTCAGCGTCCAAAAGATCGGGAACAGCGCGAAGCCCATATAGGCGCCGATGGCGCCGTAAAGGCCGATGCCGCCGAGAATGCGCGAGGAGACGGAGCGTCCGGCAATCATCAGACGTGCCTCACCAGTGAGCGGCGGATGCCGATCAGCGCAACCGCGTAGACGATGAGCAGCACAAGCAGCAGCACCGCCACCGCGGAGGCATAGCCCTTGTCCAGCGACTTGAACGCGCTGACGTAGATATAGACCGGCACGGTGGCGGTCGAACCGGCAGGCCCGCCTTCGGTCATGACGAAGATCAGGTCGGCGAAGGTGGCGATCCATATCGTGCGCAGCATGACGGTAATGATGATGGTCGGCGCCAGGAACGGCAGCGTCACCTTGGTGAAGCGCTGCCACGGCGAGGCGCCGTCGATCGCCGCCGCCTCATGCAGTTCCGACGGGATCGACTTCAGCGCCGCCAAAAGCGTGATGGCAAAAAAGGGAATGCCGAACCAGACATTTGCGACGATCGGTCCCCACATGGCGGTCGAGGGGTCGGAGAGCACATTGGTCGGCTCGGCTTTCAGCCCCAAGCCGTAGAGCCAATGTGGCAGCGGTCCGATGATCGGATTGAACAGCCAGGCCCAGGTTAGGCCCGAGAGGAAGGACGGTACCGCCCAAGGCAGGAACACCACCGCCTGCACGATCTTTCTGCCCCTGAACGGCGTGTCGAGCAGCAGCGCCAGGCCAAGGCCAAGGAAGAATTGGAAGAACAGGCTGGTTGCCGTCCACCACAGCGTGTTGACGAGCGCCTGCCCGAGCACAGGATCCGACAGCATCGCCTGATACTGCCCAAGCCCGACATATTCGGATTTGAAAGCCGAGAACTTGCGGAACGAGTAGCCGATACCGATGACCAGCGGCACCAGGAGCACGACGACCAGCAGCACGATCGCCGGGCTGAGATAGAGCCAGGGTTCGATTGCGGCGTGAGACAGCCGCTTGCGTCGTGGCTTGCCGGCAGGTCGTATTTCGGACACGGCATAGGTCATACGGACAGCTCTGATCTGTTGGAAGGGAGCCAACGTCGATGACAGCGTCCTTCTCCCCGTTCTTCACGGGGAGAAGATGCCGGCAGGCAGATGAGGGACAGCACGAACCTTGAAATGCTTGCGCCGCGCCTCATCCGGCCCTTCGGGCCACCTTCTCCCCGTTAACGGGAAGAAGGAAAAGCTGCGCGCCTATTTCTTGTTCTTGGCCAGCCAGTCCTGCTGTTCCTTGGTCAGGAACTTGGCCCATTCGTCGGCCACATCCTTGGCCGCCTTCTGGCCAAGCAGCACTTCCTGAAAATTCTTGATCGCCACCTGGTCGACGAAATTGCCGAGGTTTTCCAGATGCGTCGGCGGCGTCACCATCTCGTATTTGTCGCCGTTGTTCAGTTCCTCGAACCAACCTTTGAACTGCTCGGTCCTGAAGTGGGCGTCCTGGTCGGCGCCGTTGTGGATCGGAATGACGCCGACTTCCTTTGCCCATTCCAGATTGTCCTTGGGCGACAAAAGCGTTGCCATCAGCTTCCAGGCATCGTCCTTGTGCTGGGAATTGGCGAACATTGCCCAGCCGGCATAACCAAGCGTCGGGTAGGATTTGCCGCTCGGCCCGACCGGCATCGGCGCCACGGCGAAGTCGTCGGCGCTCATCTTGTCGGCGATGCCGAGCAGCGCGTCGGGATCCTGGTTCAGCATGGCGCAGGTGCCGCTATAAAAGCCGGTGACCGTCTCGTTGAAGCCCCAACTCACCGCATCCTTCGGCGCCAGACCGTTCTTGTACATGTCGGCGAGCATCTGCAGGCCCTTAACCGAGCCTTCCTCGTTAATGGTCGAGGTGCCGTCCTCGTTGAAATAGCCACCCTTGCCGGCGGCGATGTTCATGAACATGTGCATGCCGTTGAAGGCGCCCGGGCCGCCGCGCAGGCAGTAGCCGTATTTACCCGGTATCGCGGAGATCTTCTTGGAGTCCTCGACGAATTCATCGAGCGTCGCCGGCGGACCGTCCAGGCCGGCCTCCTTGAACAGCTTCTTGTTCCAGAACAGCGCGTTCAGGTAGTAGCCGTAAGGGATCATGTACTGCTTATTGTTGACCGTCGAGCCGAACTGCTTGGCACGCTCGCCCAGCGTTTTGGCATCGTCCCATTTGGCCATGTATGGCCCGAGATCCTCGAGCTGGCCGTTCGTCGCATAGAGGCCCATCCAGCGCTCCGGCATCTCGACGATGTCGGGCGTGTCGCCGGCTTGCACCATGGTGAGGAACTTCTCGAACGCCTGGCCCCAAGGCAGCGATACCAGCTCGACCTTGACGCCCGGATTGGCCGTCTCGAACTCGGCGATCTGCTTCTTGAGGAATTCGGTGCGCGGCGGACTGGTGATGACCTCGACCATCTTGACCGTGGAATCGGCCAGCACGTTGCCGGCGGAAATCGCCAGACCCGCGACGGCACCAAGAAGGATGCTCAGTTTCTTCATGTTCAGCACTCCCATTTTGAACGGCTCCATTTATCTTTTTGCTTTGTCGAAGGCCTGGGCAACGTCAGCCCACAGGTCTTCGACACTCTCCAATCCGACACTGAAGCGGATGGTTCGCGGGCTGACGCCGAAGCGCGCCATCGAATTCAGGCCCGGCGTCTGCTCGAGCGAGGCCTTTGCCGGAACGACCAGGCTCTCATGGCCGCCCCAGCTGACGCCGATGCGAAAGAGTTTCAGCGCATCGACGAAAGCCGGGATGTCGACGTCTTCCGTCACCTCGAATGAGAACAGCCCGGCATAACCGGCAAGCGTCGCCTTGCCTGGATGGTTGGAATAGGCCGGGTGGTTGACCCGCTCGACATGGCCATGTGCCTTCAGCCGTTCGGCGATGGTCAGCCCGCTTCTCATGTGATGCGGCAACCGCAGCGGCAATGTGCGCAGGCCACGCAGCAACAGCCATGCCTCGAAAGGCGAAAGCTTGCCGCCGAGATAGGAATAGGTCTGTTCGTTGATGTGTCGGATGTGGGCAGCCGAACCGGCCACCACGCCGGCGACGGTGTCGCTGTGGCCGCCGAGATATTTCGAGGCCGAATGCAGCACCAGGTCGATGCCATGTGAAATCGGCTTCTGGAACACCGGCGTCGCCCAGGAATTGTCGATCGAGGTGACAATGCCCTGCTCCTTCGCCAGCCGCGCCAGATGCGTTATGTCCTGGAGCTCGAACATCATCGACGTCGGGCTTTCCAAGTAGAGCAGCTTGGCGCCGGGAAGCGCGGCGGCGACTGCGTCCGGATCGGAACCGTCGACATAATCGACCTTGATGTTGAGCCGAGGCAAAAGCCGCTCGAACAGCCGGTAGGCATCGCCATAGCAATTGCGCACGACAACCATGCGCTCGCCGGCACCGACGAATGCAAGCACCGTGGCGCTGATCGCCGCCATGCCGCTGGAAAAACCGCGCGCGGCCTCGGCGCCTTCGAGAGCGGCGACACGCGCCTCGAACTCCATGACGGTGGGGTTATCGCCGCGCGAATAGATCGGCTGACGTCGCCTCCCGGCGAATGTATCGGCCATCTCGGCATAATTGGCGAAGGTGAAGAGCGAGGTCTGGTAGATCGGCGGCACCACCGCACCGCCGGGGAAAGGCTCGTCATGGGCAAGGAGCGTCGCCGCTTCGGCGAGATAGTCGTGTTCGAAACCGGCGGGATGGTCGTTCATTTTTGGCCCGAAAGTTTGAGTTTGGCTGCGCCGCGCTTCAGATCGTCCTCGACGGTGGCGATCAGCTTGAGCGCCTCTGCCCGGGCTCCCTCCGGATCGTGCGCGGCGATGCATTCGAAGATGGTGCGGTGGAAGGGGAAGCTGGCGTGGCCGAAATCACGCACGCCGAGCGGATGTTCCCAGAAACGATGGAACAGTTCGTGCATGGCGGCGATGATCTGCTCGAACAGCGGATTGCCGGAAGTACGGTAGATCGACTGGTGGAATTCCCAGTCCTCCTCCGCCGACATGCCGGCGCGCGTGTGAAAGGCCTGCTCCATAATGTTGAGCTTGCGCGCGATCTCGGCGATCTCGGTCTGGCCTGCGCGAACGGCGCAAAGGGCGGCGGCTTCCGCTTCCAGTGCGCGGCGGATCTCCAGCGTCTGCATCAGGCTCGTGAAATCGTTGCCGCCCGCCAGTGTCAGCGGCATGTGCAGCATGTCCAGCGAAACCGCTCCCTTGAGATAGGTGCCGCTGCCTTGCCGCCGCTCTACCAAGCCGAGCCCTTCCCAGCGCGTCAGCGCCTCGCGCACCGTGTTGCGGCTGACCTTGAGGCGCTCGGCAAGAATGCGTTCGGTCGGCAATTTGTGGCCTGGCCCGAGGGCTTCCTGCATCACAAAGCCGGCCAGAGCCTTGAGCACCGCGTCGTCGCGAGCAGTCGCCTGTATGGGAGAAAGGCCGAATTCGGTCATGCCGAGGGGTTCACCAAATGGCTCAATGGTCCAACCAATTTCTACACAGAAGGCGGGCTCTGTCAATCGGCTGACGACGCGCGCCCCCTGCCTCGGCTTGCTGCTCCCAGCGCGGGATTACTTGCCACGGCAAAAACCCAGCGTCTTCTGTACCTTGGCGCGGAGTGCTGATGTTTTCGGGAATGGGGGCCGGCCGGCGTTTGGCAGCGGTACGAGGAGGCCACTATGTGCCAGCGCCGGCCGGCCGACCCCACGGACCCAGGAGATGCGGCGGACCTGAGCATCATGGGGTATTCTTCGGATCGAACCGGCGATCTGGCCTCGCGCCGGTTCCGTCTAGAGCTTCACATTTGCGCAACAACTTATGGAAATCAACCGTTTCTTAACCAAGCCTCGCAAATCGCTTGGATTAAGGTAAATTCGTAACCCTGTTGGGTTGACCGACTAATTGGTGTTCGGCGCTACGCCGCCTTGGCGACGACGCGATTGCGGCCGCCGCTCTTGGCTTCGTAGAGCGCAAGGTCGGCGCGTTTCATCAGCGCCGAGACCGTGTCCACCCCTTTCAGCACCGACGAAACGCCGACGCTGACGGTGACTTCGACGGCTTTGCCTTCGGCGCCGATGGGAAACGGCAGCTGGGCGATTTCGGCGCGAATACGCTCGGCGACCTTTTCGGCCACCGCGCCGTCCGTGTCCGGCATCACCACGACGAACTCCTCGCCGCCGAAGCGGCAGGCCAGGTCGATGCCGCGCACATTCTTGCGCAGCCGTCGCGCGAATTCGCGCAGCACGTCGTCGCCGCCGTCATGGCCGTGCGTGTCGTTAATAGTCTTGAAGCGGTCCAGATCGGTGATCATCACCGACAGCGGCCGGCGCCGCGCCACGGCGCGGTCGAACAGCGTCTGCAGATGGCTGTCGAGATAGCGGCGGTTGTGCAGGCCGGTCAGGGCATCGGTCACCGCCATCTCGATGGTCTGGGTGACGCTGGCGCGAAGCTGGTCGTTGTAGCGCTTGCGGCGCACCTGCGTGCGCAGCCGCGCGGTCAACTCCTGCTGGTCGATCGGCCGCATCAGATAATCGTTGATGCCAAGTTCAAGGCCACGGATGATGCGCCCCTCCTCGCCCTCGTCCGCCAGAAGGATGATCGGCAGGAAACGGGTGCGATCGAGCGAGCGCAATTGCGAACAGAGCCTCAGCGGGTCGAAGTCGGCGAAAGCCGTCGAGATCATCACGCACTCGTAGGGCAGCTCAGCAGCCTGAAAGAAGCCGGCATGCGGATCGGTGGCGACGTCGAGATCGGCGCTGCCGCGCAGCATCTTCTGGATGCGCTCGAAGGAGGACTTACGCTCATCGACCAGCAGCACCTTTGGCACTGCGTCGTCGGCAGCGAAGTTGCGGCTCAAAAGCTCCTCGATGCCGATATTGCGCGTCGTCGAGGCGCGCAGCCGCAGCTCGTCGGTCAGCGACTTCAGCCTGACCAGGCTCTTGACGCGCGTCATCAGTTGCAGATCGTTGACCGGCTTGGTCAGGAAATCGTCGGCGCCGGCCTCGAGGCCCCGCACCCGGTCCGAAACCTGATCAAGCGCGGTGATCATCACGACCGGGATGTGCGATGTCGCCGGGTCGCCCTTCAGCCGCCGGCAGACCTCGAACCCATCCATATCAGGCATCATCACGTCAAGCAGCACGACGTCGACCTTGCCGTTCTCGCAGATCTCGATCGCATCCGGCCCGTTGGTGGCGGTCAGAACCTCGAAATATTCGGCAAGCAGCCGAACCTCCAACAACCGGACATTGGCTGGGATGTCGTCGACGACGAGGATCCGCGCGGTCATTTCACAAAGCTCCGGCTCGGCTGCAAAGGTACATCAGGCATCGCCCAGGTAGGATTTGATGGTTTCGATGAAACGCGGCACCGAGATCGGCTTGGAGATATAAGCCTCGCAGCCGCCCTGGCGGATGCGTTCCTCGTCACCCTTCATCGCAAATGCGGTGACGGCAATGACCGGGATGACATGCAAATCGTCGTCCTCCTTCAGCCATTTGGTCACCTCGAGGCCGGACACTTCGGGCAGTTGGATGTCCATCAGGATGAGGTCCGGTCTGTGCTGCCGCGCTAGATCCAGCGCTTCCAGGCCGTTGCGTGTGCGCACCGTCTCGTAGCCGCTCGCTTCGATGAGGTCGCGAAAGAGCTTCATGTTGAGCTCGTTGTCCTCGACGATCATAACCTTCTTAGGCATCGATTTCCCGTCCCGGCTGACCCTTTTGTCCAAGGATGCCGTCATGCGCCCTCGCCGGTACGCATCAAACCCTGCTTCACTATACAGCGATATGATTGACGAAACGGAAACCGGCCGCGGCAAAAGCCGCCGGATTCCACCTCGATCGCCGCATTGAAGAGCTTGCCGCAAGCGGCGCTTGCGATTACTGCGAAAAGAGACTCATTTCACTCCAAAGAAGGTAGTGATGGCAAACTCAGCGTCAATGCGCGAGGAAGCGGAAACCCTTGCCGTGAAGGCATTGGGCTTCGTCGCCGCCGATCCGGAGCTGCTGCCGCGTTTCCTGGCGATCACCGGCATCGAAGCCCATTCCATCCGCCGGGCGGCCGGCGAGCCGGGATTCCTGGCCGGCGTGCTGCAGTTCATCCTCGCTCACGAGCCGACGCTGATGCGTTTTTCCGAGGAGACCGGAACGCCGCCCGCCGCAGTCGGCAAGGCATTGCGGGCGCTCCCGCTCGGCGACGACAATCATGAGCATTCGATATAGGCGACGATCCCGAGACTGCGGGCAGATCGAAGAACCTGCCGCAGACGACGGGCCACTGCTGGTGCTTTACGGCGTTGCCTCTTCCCCACTGTCGTCAGTCCCGACGGGGTCGGCCGGCTTCAGCATGGCGCCGTTGACCGTCACCGAACCGTCGGCTTTGGTGTTGATCACCCATTCCAGCCGGCCGTCCGGCAGCGTCTTGCCAAACCCTTTGATCGCCAGCGCGCCGGTAAAATACTGCGCGGCCTGCGGGTCCGTCTTCGCCGCCGTCTGCAAGGTCTCCACGATCTTTTCGTATCCGGTGATGTCGACAGTCACGTCCGCATCCGGCTTCTTGCCGGGGAACTTCATCTCGCCTTCCATCGCAATCTCGATGTTGCCGTTCTTGATCGTGCTGTGTCCGAGAACGACCTTTGGCGTCTTGGCCAGGAAGTCGGCGGAGATCTGTTTGCCAAAATCTGCCGGCAGCGGTGGATCCTTTCTGAAATCAAGGGTTTCTATGGTTTTCTTCGCTATGCTGTCCAGATCGATGTTGGCGCCGCCGAAGTTGAGGTCGATATCCGTCGGCAGCAACGCAACGCTCCAGCTGGGCAGCACCTGCTGCGGCATTGTCAGGCCGGAAACCTTGAACGCGTAGTTGATCTTGCCGTCCTTGGCGATGCCGTCCATGCCGACGGCGGAATTCAATTGCTTCGCACCGAACTTGCCGACCGGGCTCTCCACCACAAAGTCCTTGAAGCCGTAGGTGCCGTCGATCCGCTCCCACAGTGGCAGTGCTGCCGTCAGAAGCGATTTGAACTCCGCCTCATTCGCCTTGAATTTGGCTTCATCGTCAGTCGCCACGATGAAAGCAAGCAGGTCGAGCAGCGGCTTTGTCCGTAAACCCTTGCCGGTCGCATCCACGGAAAGTTCAGGCGCTTTTACAGCAGCCGGAAAACTCAACCCACTTTTGGGATCGTTGACTTTGATCGTTTCGGCGAAGTTCGTTATTTTTTCCGTTACCGTGAAATCGATGCCGCCATTTGCGGATTTGGTCGAAGCTATTACGGCAGTGCCAGGACCGACCGTGACATCCGCCTGCTGCTTGGGCTCTCGGGTGGTCATCGTCATGCCAGCCATCGAACCGGTTGCGCTCGCGAAAGCGGCTAGGTCGGGGTCATAAACTCCGGTGAACTTGTTGTCCGACACGGAGAAGTCAATGTGCTGCGGCCCCTCAGGGCCACCGAAATCGATAGACCCCTTGGGCGACACGTCCGCCGAAACGTCCCAGTGTCCATCTTTGCGTGGCTTGACCAGCATGAAGTAAGGCGTGATGTCGAACTTGAAGGCTTGCTGCTTTGCCATCAAATCCGTGACTGGCTTGAAGTCGAATGCCAGCTTGTAGGCATCGCCGTCGACTGAAATTTTAACGAACCCGATATCGAACAGCTTCTTGCCGAAATAGTGCGCCAGATCGTCGGAAAGCTGCTTGGCGCCTTGGCTGTCGACCGCCTGGCCGAAGGCCGGTGCGCTGCAGGCAAGAAGTAAAACAAATGGCAAAACGCGCTTCATGTCGATCCTCACTTAATCGCACCGTTTCTATCACTGGTAGGGAAATACCATCACAGCCGCAAGAGAAGGCCCATGTGTTGCGGCATCGCTTACAGCACCAGCCGCACCAGCGGCCGGCCTGGCTTGCGCTCGACCAACCGCTGGAACCCGGCCTTTTCGAAGACCCGCGACGACCCGACGAACAGCCCGATCGAGCGCGAATCCTTCGACAGGTCGATCGGGCACGCCTCGAGCAGCCGTGCACCACTTTCCCGTGCAAAGTCGATGCCGCCTCCGACCAGGCGGTGCGACAGGCCCCTGCCGCGTGCCTTGGTGCGGATGAAGAAGCAGGAGATCGCCCAGACGCCCGGATCGGTGGCGTCGGCCGGGTCGATCGGCGCCGACCCCCTGCCCTGGTTGTTCCATTCGGGCACGTCGGCGCGCGGGCCGATCTGCATCCAGCCGACCGCCTGGCCGTCCTCGAAGGCCAGCAGGCCGGGCGGCGGCCCGGCCTCGATTCGTGCCTTGATGTGGTCCTTGTTGCGCTCGCGATTGCTCTCGCGGCGCACCGCCGGCGCTAACCGGAAATGCGTACACCAGCAGCCGTAACAGGCGCCCTGCTTGCCGAAAAGGTCCTCGAAATCCGCCCAAAGCTCAGGCGTCAGCGGTGCGATGATCGTCTCCATCAATCCTCTCCCGGCCAGCCGCCTTGTGGCCAGCCTCGCACTGTCGTACCATTGCATTTGTTCTCTTTTTGTTCGCAGCGATGGCGGCCCCTGTCAACAATCCCGAACACGGTTTTTGCCGCGACTGCCTGAGTTTCCAGGGCAGCGAGGCACGCCGTTGCGAGCGCTGCGGCAGTCCGCGACTCGCGCGTCACCCGGAGCTTTACCGGCTGCGTCTTGCCCATATCGATTGCGACGCGTTCTACGCGGCGGTCGAAAAGCGCGACAATCCGGCCTTGAAGGACCGGCCTTTGATCATAGGCGGCGGCAAGCGCGGCGTCGTCTCCACCGCTTGCTACATCGCTCGCGTCCATGGGGTGCGCTCGGCAATGCCGATGTTCAAGGCGCTCGAAGCCTGCCCGGAAGCGGTGGTCCTCCCGCCGGACATGGAAAAATACGTCCGCGTCGGCCGTGAGGTGCGCGCTATGATGCAGGCGCTGACGCCGCTGGTCGAGCCGCTCTCGATCGACGAGGCCTTCCTCGACCTCGCCGGCACCGAGCGCCTGCATGGCCTGCCGCCTGCGGTGGTGCTGGCGCGCTTCGCGCTCGGCGTCGAAAAGGAGATCGGCATCAGCGTTTCGGCGGGCCTTTCCTACTGCAAATTCCTGGCCAAGGTGGCGTCGGATTTTCGCAAGCCGCGCGGCTTTTCGGTAATCGGCGAGGCCGAGGCGACCGGCTTCCTGGCCGAGCAGCCGGTGACGCTGATCTGGGGCGTCGGCAAGGCTTTTGCCGCCACGCTTGAGCGCGACGGCATCGGCACCATCGGCCAGCTGCAGCGCATGGAGCGCGGCGACCTGATGCGCCGCTATGGCGTCATGGGCGACCGGCTCTACCGGCTGTCGCGCGGCGAGGACGACCGTCGCGTCGTTCCCGGCCAGGACGCGAAAAGCGTCTCCGCCGAAACCACTTTCGATACCGACATTGCCTCCGTCGACGAATTGGTCTCGGTGCTGAGGGCGCTGTCGGAAAAGGTCTCGGCCCGGCTGAAAAAATCCGGCATTGCCGGACGCACGGTCGTCCTCAAGCTCAAGACGCAGGATTTCAAGATCCGCACGCGCAATCGCCAGCTCGGCGATCCGACCCGGCTGGCCGACCGCATTTTTTCGACCGGGCTCGAGCTGCTGCGCAAGGAAGCGGATGGCACAAAATACCGGCTGCTCGGCATTGGCGTCAGCGATCTCTCCGACGATGACAGGGCGGACCCGCCCGACCTGGTCGACGTCCAGTCACGCAAGCGCGCCATGGCCGAAGGCGCCATCGACACGCTGCGCGGCAAGTTTGGCCGCAGGGCGGTGGAAACCGGCTATACCTTCGGCAAGGGCCGCGATGCCCATCCGCCCGAGCCGATCGAGGAGTGATACGGCATAGGGCATGTTAAGATTCAGGTCAGGAGAGTGGTGGCTTCCGAGAACCGGAGCGGAGCGTACTGTCGGGTACGCAAGCACCGGAAGCGCAAGAAGCCGCCGTTCGCAGGCCGGCATCACCTGAATATGCCCTGCTCAGGTGCGCCGCAGATCGATCCTGCTGGTCACCACCCTTTTTCCGGTTTTCGGATCGGTATCGATAACGGTCAGCCGCATGCCGTCCTCGCCGGTTTTCTCAACAGTCATTTGCGCCCTGCGATCGCCATTGACCTCCTTGGCCCAACGGATGCCGAGATTGATTGCGTTGCCGGAGCGGCTGCCGCTCAATTGCGCCGGCCCGGTGCGCGATCCGACATAGGTGCCGGTGTATTTCGTCCCGCTCGATTTGAGATCGGCGCTGATGGAGCGCGTCACCACGATAAGACCGCGGCAGCTGCCGTCGAGCGATAGCGAGCTCGACGTTGCGTCGGAATTGAAATGACAGGAGACATTCACCGTCGGCGCATCGGTGGTCACCTTGACGATGCCTTTGCCGGCGAAATTCCCCTGGAATGAGCGAAGAAAATCCGGATCGTCGGCATGCGCTGCCCCGGCCCCGGCCCCGGCCCCGGCCGTCAGGCAGCCGGCAAGTACAAATCGTGCAAGTGATTTCATCGGACCGCTCCTCGTTGGTATCCAAAACACAGCACGCAAACACTGAGGGACCAACGCTCCCCTCAGCGGCGGGTTCCGGCTTCAACATCACTGTTTGCAACGCTGCACGGCTGGCCCAGTCGAATGCGTCGGCTAGCGGTTGCGATGAAAGCGCCGGCTTGCGACATAGCGCCCATGGCACCCGCACCCTCGATCCCCAAGGCCGCGTTCTGGATGGCGCTGTCGATCGCCTCGTTCCTGGCGATGTCGGTGGCCGGCCGCGCCACGACGGCAGAACTCAACGTTTTCCAGGTGCTCGAGCTGCGCTCGGTGATCGGCTTTTTCATCCTGCTGCCGCTGGTCATGATGTCAGGCGGTTTTCCGGCGATGCGCACCGGTCGTCCGCTGGCCCATATCACCCGCAACGTCGTCCACTATACCGGCCAGGCTGCCTGGCTTTACGCCTTGACGCTGATCCCGCTTGCGGTGCTGATCTCGATCGAATTCACGACGCCGATCTGGACCGCGCTGCTGGCGGTCGCTTTCCTCGGCGAAAGGCTCTCCCGGCCACGGCTTGCGGCGATCGTGCTCGGGCTGATCGGCGTGGTGATCATCGTGCGTCCGGGCGTCGGCGCGGTCAATCCGGGGCATGTTATCGTGCTGGGCGCCGCGGTCTGCTTCGGCGTCTCGGTGGTCCTGGTCAAATCGCTGACGCGGACGGACAGCGTCGTGCGCATTATCTTCTGGATGCTGATCATCCAGTCGGTGCTTGGCCTCGCCCCGGCGCTATACGAATGGCAAAACCCGCCGCTCGAGCTCTGGCCGTGGATCCTGCTGATCGCGTTTACCGGCATGTCGTCGCATTTCTGCATGGCCCGCGCACTTGTCTATGCCGATGCGACGGTCATCTCGCCAATGGACTTTTTGCGCGTGCCGCTGTCGGCGATGATCGGATGGCTGCTCTATCACGAGCAGATCGACGCCTTCACCGCCGGCGGCGCCCTGCTGATCCTGCTCGGCAATCTGCTCAATCTGCAGAAAAAAGCCACCAAACCTGCTGAAGCGGCAGCAGCGTAGCGCTGCAGTTTCAATCGCCGTCGTCGGGTATGTTCAGAACGTGCCCACAGGCCTTGCAATGAACGGCGTCGGGCTCGTGCCGCTGCAGCCCGCATTGCGGGCAAGGAAAGAACACCTTGGTGGGACGGAAGAGCGCCTGCCCAGATTGGCCAGCGCTGCAGGCATCAGCAGCGTCAACAGGATGAAGCCATCGATCCACGACGCCGGCTGTTTCATCAAGCGCAGCATGTCGTTGGAGGCAAGCAGCCGGGCAATCATGTCGGCGGCGACAAGTGCTGCCACGGAGTAATCCAGCCAGAGGAACGAGGACGACTTCTGGATCACCGGCGTGGCGATGAAAAAGGCAATGATGGCAAGGTCGATGACAACAGCCGCAAGCTGAAACCGGAACGCCGCCGGTGTGCGCCCGTGATATAGCTTGCGCAGCCTGTCGCGGAGCCGCGCCAACGCCGAAAGATCCTGCGCCCTATTCTTGTCAGCTACCTTCATGACGACTGCGATAGCGTTCGGGGCACCAGCCGTCCAGGGGCGGAGCAGGGAGAAGCCGCTATGGCTCTTGAGAACATTCGGAGAGTTTCAGACCCGGAAGACAATCAGACCGGTTTCGCCTCGATGATGCTGATGCGAGGTCCGGCTTCAACAATATTCGAGACCTGGAAATCCGATGCCGCAAGCAGCAACTTAAATTCTTCCGCCGTGCGCTCCTGCCCGCCCGGCATGATCAACATGTTCAGATCGCCAAATTTTGCGCTGGCGCCTTCGTTGGGCGGCGCCAGAATGCTCTCAAGCACCAGCAGTTTGCCTTCTGGGCGCATCGCCCGGCGGCAGGTTTTCAGGATCCGGGTGTTTGTGTCGTCGTCCCAGTCATGCAGGATCCATTTAAGCACAATCGCATCGGCGCCTTCGGGCACCGAGACGAAGAAATCGCCGGCGACGATGTCGCAGCGATCGGCCACGCCCGCGGCGTCAAAGACCGGGCCGGCCTTCGCCACTACCTGCCGCTGATCGAAAAGAATGCCGCGCTGGCCGGGATTGCGGCAGAGGATTTCGGCAAGCAGCGCGCCCTGCCCGCCCGCGACATCCATAACGACGGAGAACGGCCGGAAGTCATAGGCCGCGATCACCGCGGCGGCGACGCCACGCGACATGGCCGTCATCGCCCGGTCGAAGATGACGGACTCTTCCGGGTGCTCCGCCCGATATTCCCAAACGCCCTTGCCATAAGCGTGGCGAAAGGCGTTTTCGCCGGTGCTGACACTGTGCAGCAGATCGCTCCATGCTCGACGGAAATAGGCCCGTCCGGCCAGAATCGCCCACGGCGCGACCGAATGCTGAACATCGGATCGCAACGCGCTGCCAACCGGCGTTAGTGAGAAGAACCGGTCTTCCGCTTCATGGAACACGCCGACCGACGCAAGGGCGCGCAGCAGCCGGTAGAGCGCCTGGGGATGGGTATTGGTCAACGCGGCAAGTTCGCCGCTGGCGCGTTTTCCGTCCTTGAGATGATCTGCAATGCCCAGCGTGGCGGCGACGCATATCGCCTGAGATACCTGGAACCCGTTGACCATCTTCTGGAGTTCGGCAGCGGCTGTCCGCTCATCCATGACACGCTCCCCGGCCGCCAAAAGACCCAGGCCGGCAACCGAAAAGACGAGTTGATGGTATGGGCGGGTGAGCTCACGATACCAGCGGCATTGTCACCGGGCAATGCCGGCGCTGGGGTGGCGAACACGGTCGAAACAAACGGAACCGTGCTAATCGCGTTAGATCACACCAGTTCCACCTCGACCACGCCCGGCACCGCACGCATCGCCGACGCAATCTGCGGCGACACGCGGTAGCGGTTGGGCAGTTCGATCTCGACCTCGCCCTCGCCGCCTTCCTTGATAACGATGATGCTCACCTGACTGTCGCCACGCTGGCCAAGCTGCGATTGGATTGTCGATGCCGGTCCATCATTTCTGACAAAGATGCGCAGCGCTTTCTGGATGCGGCTTGCCTCGTCCTCCAGCGACTGCACGGTCTGGATGCGCAGATTGACGCCTTCGGGCCTGTCCTCGGCCGAAACGGTGATCACCACCGAGCGGCCGGGTTCGAGCAGGTCGCGGTATTGCGCCAGTCCCTCGGAAAACAGCACCGCTTCATATTGCCCCGACGTGTCGGAAAACTGCACGACACCCATCTTGTTGCCGGTACGCGTCTTGCGTTCCTGCTTGGTGGTGACGGTGCCGGCAAGCCGGCCGGCGGCAGCACCGCGTTTGACGGCGGCCGAGAACTCGCCCCAGTTCTGCACCCGCATCTTCTGCAGCGCCGCCTTGTATTCGTCGAGCGGATGCGCGGAGAGATAGAATCCAACCACCTGGAATTCGCGGTGCAGGCGGTCGGCGGCGAGCCAAGGGTCGGTCGCCGGCAGGTTGAGCGCCTGCGATTGCGCGCCTAGCGAGGCGCCAAAAATGTCGTGCTGGCCGGTGACCGCGTTCTGCTGCGCCAGCGACGCCAGCCCCATCATCCGCTCGACGCCGGCCATCATTGCCGCGCGGTCGTGACCGAAGCAGTCGAGCGCACCGGCCATGATCAGACTTTCAAATACGCGCTTGCCGACGATCTTCGGATCGACCCTCTCGCAGAAATCGGCGAGGCTCTTGAACAGGTTTTCGCCGCGCGTCGCGACGATGTGCTCGACCGCCGCATCGCCGACACCCTTGAGCGCGGCCAGCGAATAGAAGATGCGGTTCTCGCCGACCTCGAAATCCCGGAACGACGTCATCACCGACGGCGCCACCACTTCGATGCCGAGGCGCAGCGCATCCTGGCGGAAATCGGCGAGCTTGTCCGTATTGCCCATGTCGAGCGTCATCGACGCGGCCAGGAATTCGACCGGGTAGTGCGCCTTCAGATAGGCGGTCTGGTAGGAGACGACGGCATACGCGGCGGCATGCGATTTGTTGAAACCATAGTCGGCGAACTTTGCCAGCAGGTCGAAAATGAAGTCGGCTTGCGGCTTGCCGACGCCGCGCTCGACCGCACCGGAAACAAAGCGCTCGCGCTGCTTGTCCATCTCGGCGCGGATCTTCTTGCCCATGGCACGGCGCAATAGATCGGCTTCGCCCAGCGAATAGCCGGAGAGCTCCTGCGCGATCTGCATCACCTGTTCCTGGTAGACGATGACGCCTTGCGTCTCCTTGACGAGATGGTCGATCTTCGGATGGATCGATGCCATCTCCTCCTCGCCATGCTTTCTGGCGTTATAGGTCGGGATGTTCTCCATCGGCCCCGGCCGGTAGAGGGCGACCAGCGCGATGATATCTTCGATGCAGTCGGGCCGCATGCCGATCAGCGCCTTGCGCATGCCGGCACTTTCCACCTGGAACACGCCGACCACCTCGCCGCGCGACAGCATTGCGTAGGTATCGGGGTCGTCGAGCGGAATCTTGGCCAGATCGATCTCGATGCCGCGGCGGCGGATCAGCTTGACCGCCCTGTCCAGCACCGTCAGCGTCTTCAGGCCAAGGAAGTCGAATTTCACCAGCCCGGCCTGCTCGACATATTTCATGTTGAACTGGGTGACCGGCATGTCCGAGCGCGGATCGCGGTACATCGGCACCAGCTCCGACAGCGGCCGGTCGCCGATGACGATACCGGCGGCATGCGTCGAGGCGTGCCGGTAGAGGCCTTCCAGCTTCTGCGCCGTGTCGAGCAGCGTCTGCACGATCGGCTCCCGCTCGGCCTCTTCGGCAAAGCGCGGCTCGTTGGCGATGGCGTCGGCGAGCTTGACCGGATTGGCCGGGTTCGACGGCACCATCTTGCTCAGCTTGTCGACCTGGCCGTAAGGCATCTGCAGCACGCGGCCGACGTCGCGCAGCACCGCGCGCGCCTGCAGCGTGCCGAAGGTAATGATCTGGCCGACCTGGTCGCGGCCGTATTTCTGCTGGACGTAGCGGATGACCTCCTCGCGCCGGTCCTGGCAGAAGTCGATGTCGAAGTCGGGCATCGACACACGGTCGGGATTGAGGAAGCGCTCGAACAGCAGCGAAAAGCGCAGCGGATCGATGTCGGTGATGGTCGTCGAATACGCGACCAGCGAGCCGGCGCCCGAACCGCGGCCCGGCCCGACCGGAATGCCTTGCACCTTGGCCCATTTGATGAAGTCGGCGACGATCAGGAAGTAACCGGGATATTTCATCTTCTCGATGACGCCGAGCTCGAAATCCAGCCTTTCGCGATATTGCTCGGCCGTGTAGCCGGGCGTCGGCCCATGCGCGGCCAGCCGCGCCTCCAGCCCTTCATGCGCCTGCCTGGCAAGCTCCTGCGCCTCCGCTTTCACCGCCGCCTCGGCGTCGGCGACGTCGCCACCGGCAAAGCGCGGCAGGATCGGGTTGCGGGTCTTGGGATAATAGGAGCAGCGCAACGCGATCTCGACCGTGTTGTCGATCGCTTCCGGCAGGTCGGCAAACAGCCTCGCCATATCGGCCTGGCTTCTCAGGAAATTGTCCGGCGACAGGCGGCGGCGATTGTCGGCCGCGACCACGGAACCTTCGGCGATGGCGATCAGCGCGTCATGCGCCTCGTAGTCCTCACGAGAAAAGAAAAACGCCTCGTTGGTGGCAACCAGCGGCAGATCGTGGCGGTAGGCGAGGTCGACCGACGACTGCTCGATGGCGCGATCGTAGCCGGAGACCCGTTCCAGCTCGACATAGAGCCGGTCGCCGAACAGGCCCTGGAGCGCCAGCAGCCGCGTCTCGGCGAGTTCGCGGCGGTCCTCCTTCAAGGCATTGCCGATCGGGCCGCGCGGCCCGCCGGTTAGGCAGATCAGACCGTCGGAGTGGCCCTGCAGCATCTCCGTCGTCAGATGCACCGCTTCGCCGGGCGGTGTCTCGAGGTAGACGCGGCTGACCAGCCTGACCAGATTGCTGTAACCGGCCTCGGTTGCGGCGATCAGCACCACCGGCCGCATCTCCGGCCCTTGGCGCCTGCGGTCGCGCTGGCTGTCGCTCGCCTCGCCGGAAAAGGCGAGGTCGATCTGGCAGCCGATGATCGGCTGGATGCCGTCCTTTACCGCTTTCTGGGCGAATTCCAGCGCGCCGAACAGATTGTTGGTGTCGGTGACGGCGATTGCCGGGCACTCGTCCTGCACCGCATGACCGACGATCTTGCCGAGCTGCAAGGCGCCTTCGAGCAGCGAATAGGCCGAATGCACGCGCAGATGAATGAACCGGCGCGCCGGCGCCTCCGCTCGCGACGCCTTGGCATAGGCTTCGCGCAGCAAGGGATCGCGTGGAAGTCTCTCATCCGCCATGGTTTTTTTCGCGCTGCCTGAAAGGACTCAGTCGATAAAGAAGTATTGTCCGGCAGCAGATAACACGAGTCCAGCGGAAGCGATTGGAGCTTTGTGAGCTAGCAACCGCTTCCGTCGGTAGAAAAGGCGCTGCCACCGAAGCTGCCAATCTCCTCCCTCGTGGAGGAGATGTCCGGCAGGACAGAGAGCGGCGCTGTCCCGCCGACATTGAGGTCGGCAGTACCCGCCACGTTGGTCGAAAAGAAGCCCCAAACAAAAACCCGCCACGGCGGGCGGGTCGTCAGCGCCAATCAGCACCATGCCCAAATTAATAGCATAGCTGCCGGCACAAAGCAAGAACAAAATACGCTGTTGGGGGCAAAAAATGCGAATTCCTCACGGCCTCGCCTTGTCCCTCCTCAAGCGAGCGTGTTCGACCAATTGCAAGGTCGCGTTCCTTCGCGCGCCCCTCTGTCCCGCCAGCCTCAGGCGGGTTTCAGCCTCACGCGAATTCCATGATCACCGCATCGACGGCAAGGCTGTCGCCTGGCTTGGCGTTGAGCTTCGACACGATGAGATCGCGCTCGGCGCGCAGCACGTTTTCCATCTTCATCGCTTCGACCACGGCCAGCGTCTCGCCGGCCTTGACCTCCTGCCCCTCGGCAACGGCGATCGATACGACGAGGCCTGGCATCGGGCAAAGCAACATCTTCGAGGTATCCGGCGCCACTTTTTCCGGCATCAGCCTTTCGAGTTGGGCGGTGCGCGGCAGCATGGCGCGCGCCGTCACCGACATGCCTTTCCAGGCAATGCGGAACCCGTTCAGCGCCGGCCTGACCTGCGCCGCGACCTTGCGGCCACCGACCTTGCCGCGCCAGATGAGATCACCCGGCCGCCAGTCGGATGCCACCGTCAGCGGCTTGCCGCCGTCGATCGACAGGTCGAGCTCCATCGGAATGGAAATCATGCCCTCAGCGACGGCGACCGAAAGATAGTCCTCGCCGATCTTCACCACCCAATCGCGCTTCAAGGCGCCCGAATGCGGCGCCAACCGCCCGCCCAACCGGTCGAGCCGGTCGCGGCGCAGGAGTTCGACCGCGGTGGCGATCGCTGCCAGCACCGCTTTCTCCTCGGCGCTAGGCACGATCGGCGTGAAGCCGCTCGGATATTCCTCGGCGATGAAGCCGGTCGACAGCCGCCCTTCCCGCCAGCGCGGATGCTGCATCAGCGCCGCCAGAAACGGGATGTTGTGCTCGATGCCATCGACGACAAAACTGTCCAGCGCCTCCGACATCGCATCTATTGCCGCGAGCCGTGTCGGCGCCCAGGTGCACAGCTTGGCGACCATCGGGTCATAGAACATCGAGATTTCCGAGCCTTCGGTGACGCCGGTATCGTTGCGGATGACGAGCTCGCCGAATTGCCCCTCTTCCGGCGGCCGGTATTTCGTCAGCCGGCCAATCGACGGCAGAAAATTGCGATACGGGTCTTCGGCATAGAGACGGCTTTCCATCGCCCAGCCGTTCAGCTTGACGTCGCTCTGTTTGATGGCGAGCTTTTCGCCGGCCGCCACCCGGATCATCTGCTCGACCAGATCGATGCCGGTGACAAGCTCCGTTACCGGATGCTCGACCTGCAATCGCGTATTCATTTCAAGGAAATAGAAGTTCTTGTCGCTGTCGACGATGAACTCGACCGTGCCGGCGCTCTGATAGTCGACTGCCTTGGCCAGCGCCACCGACTGCTCGCCCATGGCTTTCCGCGTTCTGGCGTCGAGGAACGGCGACGGCGCCTCCTCGGCGACCTTCTGGTTGCGTCGCTGGATCGAGCATTCGCGCTCGCCGAGATGGAGCGTGTTGCCATGGGCGTCGGCGAGCACCTGGATTTCGATATGGCGCGGATCGACGATGAACTTCTCGATGAAGACGCGGTCGTCGCCGAACGAGCTCTTGGCCTCCGACCGCGCCCGGTCGAAGCCGTCGCGCACCTCTGCCTTGCTCCAGGCGATGCGCATGCCCTTGCCGCCGCCGCCGGCCGAGGCCTTGATCATCACGGGATAGCCGATTTCGCCGGCGATCTTTTCGGCATGGGCGGCGTTTTCGATGACACCAAGCCAGCCGGGCACCGTCGACACCTTGGCGGCGTTGGCGAACTTCTTCGATTCGATCTTGTCGCCCATCGCCTTGATGGCCTTGGGCTTCGGGCCGATGAAGACGATGCCTTCCCGCTCCAGCGCTTCGCAAAAGGATGCCCGCTCGGACAGGAAACCGTAGCCTGGATGCACGGCCTCAGCCCCTGTCGCCTTGCAGGCGGCGATGATCTTTTCCGGGACCAGATAACTTTGTGCAGCGGGCGAAGGGCCGATATGCACCGCCTCGTCGGCCATTTCGACATGCACGGCATCGCGGTCGGCGTCGGAATAGACCGCGACGGTGGCGATGCCCATCTTGCGCGCCGTCTTGATCACGCGGCAGGCGATCTCGCCACGGTTGGCGATCAGGATCTTTGTGAACATGCAGGCCTCGTCCCTCGGCTGCCCTTCTTTTATGGGCTTCCCGTTTTATGGGCTTCAGGGGGCCGGTCAAGGCAAAGTCGGGGCCTATCTCGAATGCAAATCCGCGGGCACTGACGAAAATCCGGGGTCGGAACGTCGCTTCGTGCATAGCGCAGAGTTGAGAGGTAAGTTAAATCTAAGCTTGGACTGCAGATTTGCCTTGGGAGGATTGCCTGATGAAAACCCGCGCCGCAGTCGCTGTCGCCGCCGGAAAGCCGCTGCAGATCATGGAGGTCGACCTCGACGGTCCTCGTGATGGCGAGGTGCTGGTCGAGATCAAGGCAACCGGCATCTGCCACACCGACGAGTTCACTTTGTCGGGCGCCGACCCGGAAGGCCTCTTTCCGGCGATCCTCGGCCATGAGGGCGCCGGCATCGTCGTCGACGTCGGCAAGGGCGTCACCTCGGTCAAGAAGGGCGACCACGTCATCCCGCTCTATACGCCGGAATGCCGGCAGTGCCCGTCCTGCCTGTCGCGCAAGACCAATCTGTGCACCGCCATCCGCGCCACCCAGGGACAGGGCTTGATGCCTGACGGCACGTCGCGCTTCTCGATCGGCAAGGACAAGCTCTTCCACTATATGGGCTGCTCGACCTTCTCCAATTTTACGGTCCTGCCCGAGATCGCGGTGGCCAAGGTCAATGCCGACGCCCCCTTCGACAAGATCTGCTACATCGGCTGCGGCGTCACCACCGGCATCGGTGCTGTCATCAACACGGCCAAGGTCGAGCAAGGCGCGACGGCGATAGTCTTCGGCC
>NZ_JAMYUP010000060.1:0-34166 GCF_040323155.1 Mesorhizobium sp. M0060 | reverse complement strand
CAACTTCCTCAAAACCGCTGCAGCCTGATCCGCTCGGACGCGTCCGTCTGAAAGCGATCAGCTGTTGCAAGGGCCGTCGACGTGCGGGGAAATGAGCGCTTACTGATAATGAATGGGGCTCCCAAACCCGTCAGGCGAAAAGATCTTCAGGATCTGAACATATCTCGCCCCTCTCACTCGCTCATCAGGCGCACACTCACCCATTTGTCGATAGACCCTCAATGAAATGTGAGCTGCTCCCAGCATCTGGCTTGGCTCTTCAATGCTCAGACTTCGCGGCGAGATCCAGCGGCTGGATTTAAGTTTCAGGTGTGACTGCAGCTGAGTCTGTCTGAAACAGCGACTTGGTCGGAGAAGACCTTGTTGGAGGCGACTGCGCTGGAGGAACCTCCGATGGGGCTGCAGCCGAGCCTGTCTGGAACAGCGACTTTGTTGGATTCGACTTGGTTGCAGGAACTTCCGCTGGGATCGCGGCTGGGTCACGTCCGACATAGTCGCTCGAGGTCAGCGGACAGCTGCCAGAGGCATCCCGGTCCCTGCCGACGTCCGTGTGTGCGGGTTTTGCATCACGACTGGCTTGCGAGCTAAGACGGGCTTCTCTCGATTCCCATGGAACAGCGGCCTCCTTTTCGGAACCAGTGTCTTCTATCGGAGGAGCGACAGGAAGATAATAGCTGCCCTCAATCTTCCGAAGCTCATGATTCTTCTCCAAGCGAGACAACACGTTGTAGACGCGGTTGCGATTGCGCTGGACCCCTTCTTGGAACTCCTGGCTTTGCAAGAGATGGTCGATAATCTGGCCACTTGTCGCTCCATTCGTCTGGGTCTTCAAGAACCGCTTAACCTCGTCTCCCATGGGGGAACGACGCGGATGGGGCTCTGAGGGTAGGATCGCCTCATTTGATGTGCTCACCTGCGCCGGCAGCAGAACGTCACCTATTAGTTGATGGGCTCGTTCAGGACCAATCAACTTGGCGACAAGGTTGAGCCATGCATGCGTTTCGGCCACCTGTTTCTGTAAAGAGGTAATCTCGGCTTGCCAGTGTTGGAGGTCATTCATGCGCTTTTGGACCTCAGTGGCGGTGAGTAGCACATCGGAATTGAAAAAAAGAACGGCCATCACGAATCCATAAAAAAGTCAGGAGACGATTACACCGCCCCGCTCCGCCTCCGCAAGATCGGGAGGAGTGCACGTGAGTGCTAGGAGGTAGGTCGCGAAATGAAGGGGTCCGCGAATATGCTGCTGCCGTACGTCAACGGGATAATTCCCCAACTTATTGTCTTCGTAAACCTTGATTGGGTTCCCAAACCTGGGGGAGGTGGAGTCGACCTGGTTCCAACCATCACTTCGCCCGTCCGTCTTCCTTCTCTATAGTCTCTCTCTCTCGGATTCTTGAGCGGTCTCCGAGGCGGCTGACGGGTGTTTTTGATTTCAAGCTGCCGTGTGGCCTGTGCCAAATGTAGCGATGAAGCCATCGTGGCAGTTCAGCGGTGCATTCATTGGAAGTGTGTAGCGGTGGTGGAGGATGTGAACAGAGGTGGAGGATGTGAGCAGCGGTGCTGAACGAAAGACGGTTACGCGTTGATCTCTTTGCGGTCGGCAAAGCTAACCCTGTTCATTGTCGTGACCCTGGCCAGGCTTACCTCGGGGCGCACAATCATATTGATCTCAAGCGACGGAGCGGGGGAAGCCTCTCCCACCGAGCCAGAGGGAAGGATCCCAGACGAGCGAGGTGCGCCCGGGAGTATCCGAAGGGTAGCGCAGCGGAGCGGAGGGACAATGCGGTGGGGGGGCATCCTGGCTCGCATATTGGAGATAATTAGCCAGAGAAAATATATGTAATATTACCCTAAATATGGCTTCTAGAAAATATAAAGCAGATTTCCGACTAATGTTTTAAAATCATTGTTGTAATATTATTTATAGTATTAACTTGATAATGCTTGCGGCAATCCAATCGACCCAGGGAGTTCTCTCTGAACTCACTCGTAGCTGCGCCCGTCCTTATCTATGCCAAGCCGCCCTTCGCCCACCCCAAAGCGTGCTTGAATTTCGGCGGTTCGGTTCTAAGCTTGCCGGAATTTGGCAGTTGCCGCGCTCAGGCGCGGTACGGCTCACCATATGTGCAAAAATCCCGCAGCTTACAAGCGAGACGAACGGACTGACAACTACCTGTACGTGGGCGTGTGCGCAGCGGTCGTGCTGATGCGATGTTCTGTTGGGCTAGCCATGACGTCAGGATCGAAAAGACAGGATCGAAAAGTATGATACTGTTGGCCGCTAAGTGAAGGTGCTGTGATGTCGAAGGCCTTTCTCATCGGAGCTGGAGCCTCAGCTGAAGCAGGCTATCCGATCACGAAGTGGTTGACTTATCCTGTTGCACACTACTTAGACCAATACAGAAGGAAGAAGCGAGGCCAACCCAGTCGCTTAGAGCAATATCTTGGAACGGTTTATTCGCTCGACAGGCACGGGCTGGGACCGGCGGCAATCTTGTGGCACGACTTTGTAAACCCGCCCGAGGGCCAAAGTCCTTCAGCCCTGCCGGACTCTGACTTGATGCCGAGCATCATAGAGATACTTAGCGTAATCGATATAGCTATTGCTGAGCAATGGAGCCTGGGTCCCAGCCGAGACGAGTATTCGCAACATAGAAAGTCGCGGGAGTTCAAAGGCAATGAACTCCAAAGGGTACGGGAACGCCTCGTTGGGGCGCTTTTGACCGGCTTCATGGACCTCGATAGAACTCGACCCTATCATGAGGCTTTCAAAATTCTGGCGAAAAGCCTTGCTCGCGATGACGTCGTCGTGACCACGAACTGGGATACGCTGCTCGATCGAGCGATGTTCCTTGAGACAAGTGCGCCGCCAGCTTACGGAACTCTGGGGGCACGGCTCGTCGACCACGGTGGCCATGATTTGAGAGCGCAAGAAACCAGCGAATCCCGGCGTCTTTATAAACTGCATGGTTCTTTCAACTGGCAGTACTGCCCCCGCTGCGGGGATCTGTACGTGAGTCCCGACAAAATAATCATGCCAATCGATGAGACGAGTCCCTCATGGCTCGATCGAGAATGTCACTGTGGTGCAGAGATGGACGGCCTCGTCGTCACCCCATCTTTCGCAAAGCGATATTTGAACGTTCATCTCGCCAACATCTGGAGGGGCGCGCAGAAGGCACTGGAAGGCGCCAACGAGTGGATCTTTGTTGGCTATTCGCTTCCAGATGACGATATCTGGATAAGGGCGATGCTTTTGCGCGCTGTGGTGATACGTCGTCAAAAGGATCCGCCAACGATCCACGTAGTGAGCCACAAGGAGGACCTTGCGCTCCAGAGGCGGTACCGGCAACTCTTCCAAGCCGACATCGCATTTCATTCAAATGGATTTCTTCATTTCCTCACAAGTTAGCCACTTTTTTGATTGTCCTTACCCGCAGGGGATGCACGCGGACGAACTGGCAATTCGCAGAGTATGGAAGCGTCAGCGGAATGCAATTCTGCGTCTTTGATTGGCAATGTGAGTCAAGGTGGCAGGTGATAAGCATTCGGGCCAAGAAAAATTCATCACGGGACGCCGCAGTATTTTATGACGTAAATATTGCTAGCTTTCAATTCTGCAACCTTATACGGACCCCAACTCTCTTTTATTTTGTCGATTTGTTCATAAGGCCAATTGTCCGTGATCTTTTTTGGTGATTTTGAAGGAGTTTTACCATTATCATCAGAGTACCATACGACAAAGTGCTTACACTCACCCACGTCGTCCATGAGAGAATCCTTTGCCGCCTGCTCACAACGGTCCCAAGCTCTCTTGATAAAAGGTTGTTCGAGTTCCTCCATCGAGGGGTATCTTGGCTTTGCCACGCCCTTGCCGTCGCGCTTGTAGGCTACGCCAGCTATGAACCGCCGCGCTTCGGCAAGCCCGTCCAGATCACTGTCTCCTGTCAACTCTATTGTTGCAGTTTCACCGAAGACTATAGCTTGACAAACCGATTGATCGATCACCTCAATTTTGACTTGTCGGTGGAACGGTCGATCACCCACTCTGGTCAGGATTCCAGCGAGCGAGTGGATGACGCCCTCCGCGTTGGGAAAGTCTAGCTGGATTTGCGCGATCGGACCCTTGCTGCAGGTCGCATGAAAGGATTGGTCGGCGTTCACGACCGGCTTGACTGCCTGGAGCAATCCGCCTTTAGGATCGATGAAACGCACGGTTGGAGTTTGGGCACCTGCTCCTCCGCGTATTTCCACGCTACTGAGTGGTGTTGAGGGCGCTAGCCACACTTTTGTATCAATGCGAATGCCTAGCCCGGACGGCGCAAGAACAATGCTGGACGGCGCCGGCAATTTCACCGTCAGACCTTCGGGCATCGTGAATAGGCTCGGTACCGGTGTTCCCGGCATGCTGAAACCAAAATCGACCAGAAGGAGACCAGGCATCGCGTATTACCTCCGGCTCAGTAACCTAACACTCTAGTCCAATAGAATTTGTGATGGAAGTTCTCGCATGTCACTATACAGTAAGCGGAGTGCGGGCGCATCTTCACTTTCCCTATTTGACACTTGGAGGCCAAATCATTTCTCGCGCAGTCCTCCCCTTGGTAGCAGTTGATGGGTTGACAGGCGACGGGTGGAAACGCGTTGGCCGACCCCTTCGATGAGATAACTCGCCGCTAGGCGTCAGCCCAAACCAGTTCTCATAGTGGCGGCAAATAGGCGTATTAATATTTCAAGGTATCTTGGGTCGGACCGATAGGCAATAGCTGTTGACAGTAGACATGGTATGAGCAATCCTATGTGCCTTGGCTGAGCGATGAAATTTTCATCGACAGTGCAAGAACTGAATCTTTTACACCAGTCAATGTACCTGATTTGGAGCGCGGAAGCGGTTTTAACAACCCTTTCCGCGCGGCTGATCCTTTTGGAGTGGCGTAGGGGGGCATATGGCGGGCACGTTGACGCTCATCCTGGCGGATGTGGCCAGTGGAAATGATTCGCTATCTATCACGGCTGTTGGCGACAAGCCGGCCCCAGGTGCCGACGCCTTCGTTACCATCTCATCAATCGTTATTGTAGTTAGAATCTATGGCGAAAACCCCGTCGATACGGCGTTGTTTGTAGATGAAAAACAATCTTTAGAAGTTGACATACCTACTAAGCTTTTGATCGAGGACGACAAGGGTAGTTTTCGCATTCGCAGCCGCGAAGAGTTGCAGGAGCTTGCAGAGGATGAATGGGCGGCGCTCAAGGACAGGGTGCGTCGCCGACTGGCCGAGCCGATTGTCGTACTGTCCGACGCGACCGCCAATCCCCAACAGACCCTCTTCGGAGTCGCCACCGTAGGCGGCGTGGCACTGGTCGATGGACGAGTATGGTTGAATGCGGCGCTTGTCGACGGACTGGATTCGATCGGCAAGGACGTCTGGCTGCTGAGAGCCCAGGGTGCCGCGGAAATCAAACTCACCTATACCCAAAGCGCAAATGAGCTGGAGGTCGGCGGGTGGCTGGCACTTCTGTTTGAGGTGAAAAAGGCCGCGCTCGCCGACTGGATCGACCTCGGCATCGATTTTGACCTGCCGACCCTGCCCGGATTCGACCTGAAGCTGCCAAAGATCAAGCTGCCGAAGCTCGCGTTGCCTGCCCCCACGACGTTCGACGATGTTTTGCCGAGTTTGTTCACGCTGACCCTCCCTCCGTTCTTTGAAAAATTCAACTTCACTTGGGACGATCCAAAGCCGCAGTTGGCAGTCACGTTGAAGCAAAGCGACATCACCGTTGCGACCAGTCAGCCAGGCAACGGAACCCTGAAGTATGACGGAACCGAATTCTGCAAATTGCAGCAGGTCATGCTGCAATACGCAGACCCCAAGTTTGATTTCTCAGCGACGATTGTTCCGGCAGTTACACCAATCACGATTCCGCCAGGATCGTTTCGCGTCCCCCCGTTCCAGATCGATATCAGCGAGCCTTTGACGGCAACTCTGGCTTTCAAAGATCTGGATCTTGGCGATGGCAAACCACATAAAAATCTAGTTCTCGAAACGACGCTTCAATGCAACAAACTCGTTTTGTCGGCGATCGACGACCCATCCACCTGCATCGCGCTGAGTTTCGAGGTCGTCATCACCTACAACTCAGGCAGTGGCAAGACGTCAACTACCCTTAAAAAGCTTGCCATCGTCGAGCCTTATCCAATCGCGCTGATTGTGGCAGCGGTCGAGCAACTGGGAAAATTGATTAGACTAGTGGGTGCCATCCCCTTGCCTTCGGCCAAGGCGCCGAATGTCGACATGTCGTCGGTCATGGAGGTGATCAAGCGTCTCGCAAAGATGCTGGCAAGCGCTGCGAAGTGGCTTGCAAGGCAGGCAGGGGAGGCAATCGGTCTGCTTGCAGGTCTGGTCGAGGCAGTACTCGAGGCCGTTCTGCAACTTGTCAAGGAACTGGTCCGGCTTGGGTCTGACGTCGGCAACGAAATCATCTCGCACATCGCAGTCGAGGTCCGGCTGGATCCGAAGACCTACCGCTTGCGGCAGATCATCATCATGCCAGTTCGCGACGACAGCAAACCGGCGCAAGACGTCACGACAAGCGCACTCGGCTTTGATTTCGCTATGGCTGCAGATCTCCGACCAGCGTTGGTGATCGACCTTGGCCCGGAAAGTTGGACCGGCATTGTCGTGCAGCCCGCTGGTTCTTTCGTCTTCCTCGCCACCGATTTCTGGCTGGCGAAGGAGACAGGTCCGCAGCAGGCCATCACTACAATCGACAATGACGGCGTGCAGGGGCAAAGCCCACCGCGGCTCGTTCAGCTTAAAGCCACCCCGATGACGGTAAAGGACGATGCCGCTGAAATCGTCATCGCTGCCGTCCAGCGCGGGCAGCTCAGGCTATTCCAGACATTCGTCGGCGACAAACCGGCCACCAAGAACATTGACTTAGCGCTTGGCAATCGCGTCGCCCTGGCCATCCGAGAGACGGGCCTGCTGCGCGATGGTGAACTACAGCTTGGCGATGACGTGAATCCCAATGCAATCTTCAAGTTGCAACTTAACTACGATGGCCTCAAGGCGCGGCTGCTGTCGCTGTTCGCCAAGGCCGATGCCGGCGGCGGCGGCGGTTTCATCGACAGGCTCAAGCAGAGAATCGAGATCACAGATGTCAAATCGACTTTCGGCAGCGACAAGACCTCTGCGCAGGTCGCTCTGACGCTTGCGATTCACATCGACGACGAGTTCGTCCCCGCAACTGATCTGGTCGTCAGCGCATCGCTACGTGACCTGTCAATGAAGGTCACTGGCGGCGACAGGATCATTATCAAAGGCCCCGACAAGGAATACCATCCGCTGGGCCTGACTCTGACGATCACCGAGAAAGTTCCGAACCAGAAGAAAGAAACCTATCCGCAGTTCGTTCTCGATCTGTCGCATGGCAACGAGAGCCTAGGCCTTGCTGACGAGGCCAAAGCGGATCTGTCGTTCGGCCAGGTCTCTACCAGCGGCAAAGGTCTGCAGTTCGAGGTGCCGACACTGCGGATCGGCCGCGGGGGCATCGACCTCGAAGCAAAGGTCCTGCCCGAACCAGTGAAGCTTGGTGGCGTCGATGTGCCGTTCCGCTTCACATCCGGGCAGGTCTCGATCAAGGGCTCGAAATTTGGCGGCGGCTCCCTCGCTGGCGCCGGTCAATTGCCGTCGGCGCTGGTCGGCGAGGCCAACGCAAATATCGCGCTGCAGCTCGGCGCCAACTCCGATGGTGGCGTGATCGTCAAATCGGCAACGGCTCGGCTTGACAAAAGTGGCGATCCGATCCGCTGCTCGTCAACCCGTTTCGAATTGACTATTACAGAACTCGGCTTCGACTATCGTTATGAGGGAAGTTATCACTTTTTCTTCCTGTTGACTGGCAGCGCCGTCTTCAAACCTAATGGCAACGAATATTCCAGCGGCCTTCTCAAGAACCTCAGAGACGTTACAATCAAACTTGACAAGGCTCCGCTTACAAGCGATCCGCGGGTGCTCCTTCGCTCGATTTCGTTCCAGGTAAAAGTCGATCCGCCAAAGAAGATCTCCCTTTTCGACATCTTCAGCTTCGACCTGAAGGGGTTCGGATTCCATCCAGCTTCACCGAAGTTCGACGGTGATCCGGCGATGAACATGTCAGGCCAGGTCCACTTCCTGAAAACCGGCAACCGTATCAGCGGGGATATTGAGTTCCACGGCTTGTGGTTCACCGGGCCAAAGACCGGCTCTTCAAAGCCACGGATACGCTTTGACGGTTTGTCGGTCGGCATCCGCACAGGCGGCGTCGACATCGAAGGAACGGCACTTGCGGTCGATGGCTCCTTGCCTGACCTCTACAAGCCGGGAACGCTGCCCGCCGACATCAAAGCTGACGGCTTCCTGGCCAACGGCAAGGTGGACATCGATGGCTGGGCGTCAATGACCGCGGCAATGGGTTTCCTAGAATTGCGCAAGGAAGGCTACCCGGACCCGAAGCACTCCTTCTTTCTTTACGGCCAGCTCAACAAGATCGCCGTGCCCATCCGCACACCCGTCGGCACGATCTATCTGCGCGAGGCCGGTTTCGGCTTTGGTTACCGCTACACTATCGCGGGCATCAACCGGGCGCAGAAAGCCACCTCGCCACACCAACTGGTCAAGATTCTCGATGACGTCTCGAAATACCAGGGAAATCTGTATCAATTCCAGGCTTGGGAGCCGACCTACGACAACAGCGACCTAACCCTCGCATTACGCGGCATGTTCGCCCTGTCGGCGGTTGAGGGAGACAGCTACGACGAGAAGGGCGAAAAGGATCTGCCCAATCCGCTGCTGTTTGACATCGTCGCTGCGTTCCGCACCGACTTCACCTTCCTGATCAATATACGCGCCTGGGTCAGCGTCAACTACAACGATTGGGCTTCCAGCGGCCTCAACGAGCCCTGGAAGTCGAATCCAACAATGCGCGGCTACCTCTATTTCTCGGTTCCGCGTAAGGAGTTCCTCGGCCGCTTCCTGTCCGACGGGAAGGGTTATGTCGGCAACCACCCCGAGCTGCCGAAAGCCTTGGCTGATGCGATCTCGGCGACCAGATTCTCCGCCACGCTCTACATTCGGCCAGGCCTGTTCCATGCGGAACTCGGCTGGCCTTATGAACTCGGCTTCTCGCTCGGCGAGCCCGGCGGCAAATTCTATCTGTCGCTTTCAGGTGGTCTGATCCACCGCATCGAGGATGCGTCGCTGCTTAACGGCATTGCATTCCGGGCGAATGGCTCTGTCTACCTCGAAGGTCGCGTTGGCGGTAGCAGTCTGGGCGCGGCGGCCGTTGCGCGCGCCAATTTCGCCATCGAGGCGAAAGTGTTGTCCTATTTCTCGCTGAAGAACTTCGGCGAGTCCTTCTATTATGGTTACCTGCGCATCGATGTGGCCGTCCATGTGAGCGTCGAGGTGTGGATCAGCTTCAAGATTTTCGGCAATCGAATCCGGCTGTCTGTGGGCTTCTCTCTTCATCTTGCGGTCTCAGTCGCCCTGGAAGCAGTGATCGGCGCGAAAGGAATTGGTGGCCGGGCGCAAGTATCGATCGGCGTGTGTGCATTTGGTCGCACGCTTTCGGTTGGCATCGGCTTTTCGTTTAACAACGACAAGCTGGCGGACGCCCGGGCCAAGGTCGCGCGCTTCATGGAGCTGGGCTTGGCGACCGAAATTCCCGACAAGGCGGGGGATGGCCAGCGTATCGAGACCAACCCGAAGCCCGAGCCCTCACGCAGGGAAGTAGCCCAGATTGGTGACACGACCGTGGAGGAGGATATCGGCAGCGAGCCACTTCCGCGAGAGCCTGACGAGGATACAAAAAGCTACAACGGCAGAGAGATCGGTCAGACTGATTTCTGGGCTGTCCTGTTCCCGACTGTGCGTCCCGACGGCGCGAATGCCGACGACGCAGACCCATGGTACGTCATGCAGTTGCTGCCTCGGGATCATACATCGGTCGATGGAAATCCAATCAGAACGCTCAATTATGACGAACTCGCAGCGACTTTCTTCGCGGGCACGGCAACACGCCAGCTTGGATACGCCGGACATCAAATTGCAATAAATGTTGATAAAATAAAAAAGGCAAAGTATTTGGAAATTGGCCAGGTAAGGACAAATAAAAAAACAGAGTGGTATAGAATTTCAGCCGGCGTCCCGACCGCCATTGACTGTTATGCAAATTTAAAGGCCGTTGTTGCCAGAGAAGGTGACGATCAGCTCGATCTTGGTCAGCTGTTGGATACGTTATTCCTTGGCAAAACTGTCGATGAGAAATTTGCCCCGGAAGAGCCTTCCGCCCGGGTCGTCGAACCAGAGCTCAGCAAACTTTCAGAAAGTGCCAAGACATCGGCGCAACAGTTGGGACGCATCGGTCGCGGAAGAACCAATCTGACCGGACAGCTGAAACGCGAGGCTGAAATCGAGGAGGCGCGTTCGGCCATTGTTTCGGCGGTGGCCGAGACTGCGGCGACGATTGCCGCGCAAGGAGAAACAGACGGGGTCTGGCCAGTGCGACGCGACAAAGACATCGATGCGCGAGATTTCGACCTGACCTTCGTGCTTAGCGAAACGGCGATCGGCGAATTGTTCGATGGTGATGCAGAGATCGCGCCGCCAGTTGGAAGGTTCACCGTTCTCAAGAGCGACACGGTGAATCCCACCAAGCTCGGTATGGTCCATTTGTTCAATCATCCCTCGCGGATGTTCCGCCAGCGGCAGCCGAAACTATCGCCTGCTCATGTGTTCGCGGACAACGGCGTCAAGCTGAACTGGGATCTGGAACCGGACTGGGGTCAGTCGGTGGGCGCCTATCACGATCCTGAATTCCACCTGAAGTATTATCGGATCCGGCGCGTCGTTGTCGGTGTGGCGGAAAGTGATTTCCGCGCCGAGTTCGTGGTGAAACGTGGCTCCGCGATCGAGTTTCTCGCAGCATCGGAAATGGAGCCGGAGCGCGCTCGCCTGGTGAAAAAGGAATTCCAGTTCATCGATGATCTGCGATCGCAGATCGATGAAGCCGGCCGGCCAGGCGAAGCAGTACCGGAAGCCATGCGTCGGCTGCTTCTCGGGCAGGGCACGGCTGAGGACGCGGGCGCGATGAATGTAGACATCAGCAATCTGAAGCTGACCTACGAGATCGTGCCGGTGGACAATGCGGGTACCTCGGACAGCGGGGAGATTTATGAAATCAAGGACTATCACGTGCGTGACTTCCCGCCACGCTCGCCGCGCGAGGCTGCACTACAGGTCGCGTATGACCAGATGCCGACGCCTTTCGAACAGAAGGTGGACACAGCAGCAGCCGCCTTGCTGGTGATGCTAATGCCCGCCGTCAATGGCGCGGTAATTGAATGGCCATTGCCAGAAGACAGCGGGTCGCCGAAGGACAAGAAAGAGCCGCCGCACGTCTATCTGCTGCGAGTACAGAAGCTGAAGGTGGCGCCATCGGGTGGCTATGGCGCGGATGCAGTTGATGACGCGCGGCGGCGTCCAGATCAAGCCGCGATCGACAGGATGGATCCCGACGAGGTGGCCGACTTCGTGCTCGAGATCAACGGCAAGAAACCTACTCTCAACATCGTTGCCGAGTACCAACTGAACGATGATCACTTTGACATCAGACCCTACGTGGCCACCGTGCACGAACTATCCAAGGGGGCGGAGGAAATTGTCCTTGGCGATGGTTCAAAAATTGAGAGACTGCTCTGGTCGCTGGGAGTGGCGGTGCAGAATCCTGCGAAAGCCGAGGCCGGCGTAGGCCATCGCGTCTTCCTGGCCCGCCTTTACCGCGACAAGCCGTCACAAAAGGAGGCTGAAAAACTTGACTTGCTGCGGCGCGGGGAATGGAAAACGCTAACGCTCAACATCGTGATCGGCATGGACGGCGGGCGCCCGGCCCTTTCGTCGGTAGTCGAGGTATTGGAACGGCCCGTTCAACTGCAGTTCGCGGCGTTGAAGCGGCAGGACATGCGGGTAGAGAGTGGCAGGGTGGACATCGTCCAGCCTTCCGCCAGCGGCAAGCTAGGTGACCTGATTGACCGCAATTCACCCTTCCAGGTGGTACGTGACGCACGCCGGCGCACTGCCACGCGACTGAAGTGGAATGCACGGCCCCAGTCGCTCGAATTGGTCGGCAGCAAGGCTTCCCCGGCCGATCTCCATCGATGGATTTCCGGTTTCCAGGTGTTCAGCGTCGATCCGGAGACGCTGACCGATCGCGACGTCAAGGGCTTCGTTGACGATGTTGAAGAAATGGCACAGCCACTGGGCCGTGTTTCGCTGCTGCCGGCGACAATGCGAGGTCTCGATCCGGCCGGCTTCGGCGACTTCAGCCGTATCGAGGCTGCCTATCCAAGCGACACGCTGCGCCTTGAATACGCGGCGTCAGGTCAGCAAGCCAGCGGGGCACGCAAGGCCGGCTGGTATTCGGCCGCGGAGACAATGGCAATATTCCCCCAACCCTCGATACGCCGGTCCCTAATGCCCGAACCGGACGAAGGACTGATATCGTCTCTGTTTGCAGGCGGCACGCCCGACGCCATCCGCGTTTCGATACCTGAGTGGCAGGCTCTTGACGACCAGGTGGCCAGGCAAATCACGGGTACGGACAATCGTGTGCTGGTTGGTTGGACCATTGAGGAAAAGGGCAGCCGCGCCGAGAGTTGGGGAGAGTACGACAAGAAGCTTCAGCGCGTGCCGTTTCCGCAACGCACGCAAGAGGCCCGGTTCGAGGTAACCTTCTCCTTAGCCGAGATCACAGGGCAGGCAGTGCCCAAACTGCGGCGGTTGCTGCAGAACCTGCGCCTTGCTCCAAACGGAAGTGATGATGGCAGTACGGAACAAGCCGCACTGGAACGCCGTGCTGGCGAGCCCGCGTATCTCGCGAAGGTCGTGCTGAGAATTGAGGCGGTCCGTTTTGTAGGTCAAACCAGGGAGCCTCGGGTCGTGGCGACCCAGGAGACAGTCATCGACCTGATGCCAAGGCTGCACCCGATCATCGCCGACACACTTGCCTTCATCCAGTATGACAGCTGGGCAGCCGATGGACTTGCCGCATCTAATGGCAGAATCTTCAAGCGCTACGCCGTCTCGCGTGACGCGGACCCCGATATAACAACCACCGAGTTTGATGCGTATGTCGACCAGACGCCGGTCGAGCGCGACCCGTTTGGCTGGGGCGCGTTGCGCGCTCTGGGCCTGGCGGCGGGTTTCCGGCTCTATGACACTGAAGCAAAAGACTATGTCCGCTTCGGCAATGACTCGAAGGCCCTTTCTCAGCGCATCGAAGCCGCATTCGCGCGGGCACTCGAACGGTACGACGATGGACTGCGCGACAACGGGCAGCCATTTGTCGACATACTCACTCAGCCGTGGGGCAACGCCAGGCTGAGCTGGTTCGACGGAGGCCAGCGCAACCCCACGAGCGAAAAGGAAATTGACGAGATCGAGAGCTCAATGCTCGCGGCTACCCAGATAGCCTTGCGCCCGCATCCGGATCGAAGAGCAGCGAGCTTCTCCGTAGCTCCGGCGGTGCGTTACTATGCTCTTACTTCCCCAGACAGGGACCGCAAACGTCCACAATGGACCATCGCGAAGAAGGACGGCAGCGACGCCGTGGCACGCTACGATATTCTTGGCGTCGCCGGCGGTATTGTTGCCCAGAAACCCCTGCGGCTGGACAAGGACACGCCGCAGATTACGCTGTTCGAGCCTTGGCCGGCAATTGAAACAACGAGCAGCAAAAGGTTCATTATCGCCGTCGTCCGGGAGGTGCTGATCAAACAGCTGCCTATCGATGATCCAAACCAGAATCTCGAAGCACGTCTGGGCGTTCAGCCGCCCAAGGGTCGGGACTGGAGTTTCGAGGCGATCGAACAGCCATCAGTGATGCTTTCGCTCGATCAACAGATGGCCACTGCGGAGCACGCATTCGGCAAGTTCGAAGCTTTGCCGACGGAAGACTGGTCGGATGCCTTATTCAGGCCTACAGCGGACGCCGCCGGCATCAATCCGCATGAGGGCGTCCGGCGCCTGGCTTACTATGTCGGTCGACGATTTGACCCGATCCAGCTGTCGACAGCGGCAAACGCGAGTGAAGAGCAGCAGCGGGACGCAGCTTCCGGGCGCAAGGAACTGGCGGATCGCATCGTTCGTTTTTGGACCCGCTTCGTCGAACATTGCGCCCCCGGCTGGGGCCGCCCAAGCGCACAGGCAAGCGCTAGCCGCCAGACGCGGGAGGCGATCTTTTTCTCGCTCGGCACCATCGCCGATCCGGGCCTTTCCCGTTGCGCACCCAGCGACACTGGAACGCTGTCGATGACCGTCGTCGATGTCGAACAGCGCGGCGCACGGCGCAAATTCGCCGTTCGGCCCTATGGCCGGTATGACGATTGGGCCAACGCCGTTCAGACCAAGATCTATCGACAGGACATCGTGGAACAAGGACTGACAGGGGCCTTCGAAAATCGCGGCGGAGACGATCTTGGGACGACCTATTTCGTCGACACAACATTGCCGCGTACCGAACCGTTGGAAAAACCGGTGATCCTGTCGACGGCTACCCACAAGCCGGCCGGAAAGGGTCAGCCTGGCCGGTTCGAGCTTGTGGTCGCCCACGGATCGGACATGGTGTTGGCGCAGGCCAACAGGCGAAATGCCGCGCTGCTGGCGCCCCTCGATATTTCCGTCGGCTTCTGGCGCGAATTTGGCCACACGCTATGGCTAGACGCCATCAGGTGTCAGCACGGGGACCGTGGATATGACGCGCTGGCACCATTCGGATCACTCGACCAACGACTTGACCTCAAGAAGATGCCAATAGACCGTGCCGTCGCTGAGCAGCGGCTGGTCGATCTACGACGGCGTGTGCCCGACGCCTGGCTGGGGTCGACGATGATAACTGCGACCCAGCTGCCTTACCTTTTCCGCACGCACGCTCTCGTTCACGCGGCAGCTGGAATCGTCGTCTCGGAACAGGCGTCGGTGACCTTCGAGGAGGGGTTCTACGAGCTTGCGTGGCCGTTCCTGCCGGGGGACTCTGGCGGTCGCGAAATTGCGAAAGAGAAGCATCAATATTCAGTCGAAAGACGCTTCATGGCGGCTATTCCAAACCCGTTTGATCCCAAAGGGCCGCCGCTGCTGCCAGACTTCGAAATTCCGGTCATTACATTTGACATAGCCGCACTCCGGTTCATCGACTGCATGGATGCCGATGAGGCCGGGCTTTGGTTCGGATCCAATGGCGAAAACTGTCCGGATTCGCTCAAACGTGTCACGCATCTACCAGAGCCGGGAGTGAGCTATCGAATCTCCATGGAAACAGTTCTGCGCATCATCTCCGACAAGAGCGGATCACGGGATGAGACGCTCGCCCGCGTACAGGAGATTGACGTGCTGGCAAGCCAGCCAAAGCACAAGACTGACCCACTTTATCTGCTTCAGGGGTCGGGCAGTCGTTTCCAGCTGGACGAGAGCCACGCCATCAAAACCAGAGACGGGACGTTCTACGCGACCAACCCGCGCCCGCCCAAGGCACCGGCCGGATACGAGTGGCGGGTGCCCGTTGCTGTGCTTGTGACACAACAGCCTCCAGCGATAGTTCGCGCCGTGACCGCCGATCAGGGCGCGATCCTGAAGAAAGTGATCAGCAATCTGCCGCCCCCGAAAGGCTGGTTGCCGCCCGCGATTGGCGCGCTGGCGGCGGTGAGTGTGTCGTGGACCACGAAGCCAAAAGCGGTTCAATGGGACCTACTGCTGGCACGCTTGCGCAAGATCGGCGATTCACCCGAGGCGATCCAGCTGATCGAGGCAGCGAAGGGCGGTCAGGGGATTGTCGACAACAGCGGTCTTGGCCTGCAAATCGGGCTGGACTCGGCAACGAACAGCGACATCAGGGCTGCGCTATCGGACCTCGGTTCAGCCATGATCGGCGACATCAGCGCGATCATCATTAGGCGACCGCCGACGGACGATGAGTTGCGGAAGTTCGACCCGGCGGACTACGGCGGTGCAACCCCCGCCGTTGAGCTCAACCTGCTGGTACTGGAGATTGCCGAAGCCCAGCTTTTTGGACCTGGCCGTCGCCCTGCCGTCTCTGCATCCAAGGGGCCGGAGGTGCCGATTACTCACCCGTTTGCGCGTCGCATCGGAGGCTGAAATCGATGGATGACAGTTCGAAGAACCCAATCATCGACGACCTGCAGATGGTAGGTCTGGCAATGGCAAGGATCGTCGGCGGCAGGCCCCAGGCGTTTTACGTTGCCGACATGCGTTCGTTCGCTCACGAGGGCGACAGTGTATCCCAGGTCGTGGTCAATGCCTTTGGCCTACGATCGATGTTGCTCGACGGCCAGAAGCGGCAGATCAAAGCCAAGGACAAAGATGGCAAGGAAACCACGTTCGCACCGTTTGTCCAGCCAACTCTGCTTCGCGTCCATGCGCGTCCAAGGGTGTATTTTGGTAGTCGGTCTCTTACACTGGGCAAGGCGGGGGCGCCCCTCAGACAGCAGGAAGATGCCAGCGATCTCCTCGTCACGCCGATCCAGGACTGGCCGGATCATCCTGATCAGTTCGCCTACGCGTTGCCATTCAGACTGGTCGAGGGGCGTTATGGCGTCGAGATTCAACTTACCGAGGACGCAAGCAACAAGCCGAACGAGTTAGGCACGTTCCTCGGCTTGAAGGACAAGTCGCTATTCAACGGGTTGGAAGTCGATCTTGTCGGCAGCAAACCCAGATACCTGCAGGCAGTTCTGACGCCCGAGGGCATAGAGTTCCAGGGCAGGATCAAGGATCCTACGCGTCCAGCCGATCAGGCTACTTTGACGATTGCCGCGGTGTTCCGCCTCGAATGCGATGTCATGCCAACCGGGGCGTCGGGTTACCTTCTGCGCCTCGTGCGCGCCGTCGATGCGGCGTCGCAGCCTGCTATCGATGCGGTTGAGGCGGGGATCGCCTCGGCGTTCGCCGGCCTCGGCCCGGCGGGCGCACCGGTCGCCGTGCGCTATGACAGGCGCCCACTGGCGCCGCCGCTGTTGTGGCGATTGAACGAAAGTGGCGGGAAGTTGAAGCTGGTTGCGGTCGCAGGTTCCACGAGCGGCGACTTCGAAATGGTCATCGATCGCAACGCTATCGATGTTCGCGTCAAGACCACTGGCCAGCTGCCAGATGCAGAGCAGGGCCTTGCGATGATTTTCGCGCAGAACGTCACTTGGCGGCGCGAGAGCGAAACGGCGTTCAATGTCAGCTTTGCCGCCGGATCGAAGATCTCGAAAGCGGAGCTTTGTGCCAAGTTCACGCGCAATGGCGAAGAGGTCACGCCCTGGGGCAGTGAGGTGGTCGACTTCAAAGGCGGCAAGGGCGCCAAGGCTGCGCTAAAACCGATCGCCGATCGGCTGCTGCCTCTCTATCGTGCAGCGCGGGCCATGGACGACAGGATCGATCACGCTCCCTATGTCTTCATTCCGGTCGCCGAGGGCGTGGTGCAGCTTGCACTACCCGATCTGACGCCGCCAACACCAATCCCCAGCGCGTTCGCCAAGCCTCCGCCTTTATCGGCGATGAGCGGCCGGGTCTATGTCCAACAGGGCGGCGAGACGATGCGGGGCCTCGTGCTGGACGACGCTGCAGGAATCGAGCTCGTCGTTGCATGGGAGTCGGCAAAACCTCGAACGGCCGAACTCAAAGCGGAGACGCCGAAGGGACAACTCGTCGGCTTCCTGTTCGCCTGCGAAAGCAGTCCGACCATACTCGAAGCGTTGCCCAATCTGCAAGGCGGGCCGGCAGCGACGCGCGACCTGCCGCTATGGTTTGGTTGGTCGCCACCCGAGCCGTATTTGCAGGGCGACGTTACATGGGACGCGAAAACCGGCAGGTTCACCGCAGACATGGCCGCGACGGTCACGCCGGCACCAGACAGCCAGGATCCAAAAGACCCCGATCCAAATGTCATCGCATGGTTGCCGCCCGCAGACAGCGCGTTCGTCACCAACCATCCGCTGACGCGTGGTCTTCCAGCCGCTGCGCAACCCTCGGTGTCGCGTGGCCTGGTGCCCCGGACGGTCAGCGGCGGCTTCACGCTCACTTACGCCGACGAAAAGCACTATCTGCCGGTTTTCTCAAGTGTTAGCCAAATGTGGTGGAAATTATACGCTGACACCACTCGGCCTTCGTTTCGTGACGACACACTGATCTCGACCACACTGGCCGGCGCCGAGTTCTTTCCCAACGCATTCGACAAGTTCGGGACGTTCAAACTGCAGGCGGCGCTCCGCTTCGATCTGCCCATCCTGGACGAGCTGTTTGCCTGGTCAGACCCGCCGAAAAAAGCTCAGGCGATGCCCGGATCGAACGTTGAACCGATCTCACTGCCGACGGCGCTGGAGCCTGCCAGGCTCAACAAGATTTGGGATGCCAATCGACGGCGCATGGCGCTGACCCGCACCCAGTCGGCCTTTGTCACGAAGTGGTTATCCGAAGGGACCAGGTACAAGGCGGAGAAGATTGTCGGTCTGGTTGAGACCTATTCATGGTCCGCTGACGTCGCCCTCTACGCCAAGGCCAGGGACGCCTATGGTGAGTTTTTCCTTGGCGGCCAAGCGTTCCGTCTCGACGCTGGGGTTCAGGGTCTCGGCGGTGACAAGACAATTGGTCCGACTACATTCGATGTCAAAGGGGATGAGCTCGTTGCCAAGGGCAACGAGCCGATCAAGATCGCTGGCTACGCAGCCAATCTCTACGAATATGACAGCATGCGCTGGGACTCCCGCGGTTTCGGCGTTGCAGCCGATGCTGCCGATGGCGTCCGCAAGGCAAGGTTGCGGACCTGGCAATCCGGTGCGATCAAGCCAAGGGACTTGTCGCTGCTGACGATGTCTGCGGCCGAGCCGCTGTTGTTTTCCGCAGATGCCGCCCCGTGGAAATTTGCGAAGGCGCTGAAATTCTTCGCCCGCGACCTGCCGCTCGACGGCTTGATTTTCGATGGAAAGAAGAACCCGGTGGAAGCAGCCATCGGAGCCGTAGGTCAGGCATTCGACCAAGACAGTTTTCCACAATCGCTGCATGAATGGCGTCTGTTCGAGGACGCCGAGCAAACGGGCGTCCGCCGCCACGATATACGCTGGGGTCCATTTGCCTTCCGCCCTTTGCGCTTGCTGCGGGCAACGTTCGACGGGACCCGCATCAAGTCGATCAATGTGGTCGGATCGATGCGACTCGACCGCGACTTCAAAGACCCGGGCGGGCCTTTCGGTCCCGACGACATCTATGAGCATGGGGACCTCCTGCAACTCGCGCTGACCCGTGGTACTTCAGATTGGCGCTACGCCTGGACCGGGATCCATATGACCCGCAATTCCGACGGCACTGTCGAACTTGCGGACGAGGATATCAAAGATAAAAAAAAGTTTGCGCCAAATGTCACCATCGAAACGCTGCTCTCCGACCCGGGCGACGACCCGCAGTCGTACCGCTTCAACAAGCCGGTCGCGGCCACAGCAACCATCGATATTGCGCAACCGGCTGGCAGTCTGAACGCGGCAATCGAACTGCGACTTTTCGGGTCGGATCTCAAGCTGATTGCGAAGGTTACGCCGACTGACAAAGGGTTCACCGCGACAGTGGAAGCGCCAAAGTCGGGAACGACCACGAAAACGCATGTCGTTTTCTGCCCTGCGCTCGTTTTCACGGTCGACAGTTCGAACAGCACACTGGTAATAAGCGGACCGATCTCAGTAAGGTCTGACAAGGCAGGAGGCGAGGCCCTTGCTGAGTTCCAGCCAGCTTCGTTTGCCTGGCTTGACCTGCAATCGGCAAATGTCGACGCGATCCAAATCGACCACGACAACGGCTTGATACATGGTCAAAAAGAACTCAGCCTGAGAGGGGGTTCGCCACTCTTCTCACTGCGGTCGCGAAACAAACTCGCTGTTGTCGCTGCTTTGGCCTTCGTATGCGGCGACGTGATGGTCAAAGATGGCAAACTCAATCCCGTTGAGATGCGGACAGCATGGATGGGCGTCGTCGCCAGCGACGACGACGGCAATCGGATCGACCACCGACTGATAGCCACTGCAAACGTTAGACAACACACGCTGGAACTCACATGGAGCCGAAACTCACAGAGCCCGATCCGCTGGCCGGTCGGACAGATGCAAACGGTGGACGGCAAGCCTCTGCCCGAAAAATGGCTCAGTCCCGCAGACGCCAATCAGGCCGCGGCTGAACGCAGTCGTATTATTCACATTCTGGACGACGCCGATCACCGGCTCGCCCACCACGTCACGGTGAAATTCAACCGTCACCGCATCCTGGCTGACACGCTCGCATGCTTTCTGACGAAGGTCCTCGATGTGGAAGTCAGGGTGACGACCATGAGGGAACCGGTCAGGTTGATTTGTATAGTGGATCACCGGTTGCAAGCGGGCGACATGGCGCTAGCGCATTGGACGACGCTCGATCATACCGCAATCACGACCCCCAAGCTCATGGCCATGGAGGCTATGAATTATAGCTTCGCGCCACGCAGCCTCGATCACGCCTATCGGACGGAGACAATAAAGAACGGGCATGCCGGCATCATTCAACTGATCTTTGGTGCGGCCGGTTTTCATGACAGGCTTTTGGCCGACAAGCTCTGGATCAAGTCAGACGTGCCGATCCTGCTTGGCGGAGCATCCACACTTTTTGCGGTCCCACGCAACGGAGGGTGGCAAGGTATGCCCCCCGGTGATTTCGCCGCCGTTATTCCGTGGCTGATAATGGATGGCGTTGATCCTATCAACATAGCGTCCGGTGTCTGGAGAGTCGCTGCGCCTGATCTGTGGCCTGCCACCCCGATGCCAAGCTCAGGCACGGTCGGAACTGCCGTGATCGGCCGCGGCTTCTCGGAGCCTGAGATCGTCGACCAGTTTGGCCAAGGCCGTTTTGTACGCCTGGCTCGCGACGCTGCTGAGATTGAGTTGACGATTCCGGTCGAGCAAGCTTTCTTCGAGAAGTGGCTGCCCGATAAGGGGAAGGCGGCGCCGATGGACAAGGCGGACTACAAGGCTGCCCCCTTCTTCCTCCGGGCAATGATGGCGATCGAGGCACGCCTGAAAATAGACGCGCTGGCCCGAACGAATTCGCCAGCGGAGGATTTCGAATGGATTGCCGAGACTATTCTGGCCGCCCGCCTCACCGAGGCCAATGACAAGGCGCCTGCGGTCGCCGCTTTGCGCTGTCGTGTCAGTGTGCGCGAGATGCCGGAAGAAGTTGCCATTGTCCTTTCGACATCTGAGATGTCGGAGCAGCCGATGCGAACTGCGAGCATCACCGCGCTGTCCGCATCCAGGATCACAACCCAATCCGCCTATCGACGCGTCTTGCCGACGTCCGAGATCGCACCCGGCGAGGCGATCGAGGCTGCTATCGATCTTGATCGCAAAGCAATTGTAGCAATTGTCGAAATCGACGATGGACTGAGCAGTCCTGACGTAAAACCGCACCCGGTCCCGGCTGGTCTGGATGCGAGCGCGATGCCCGGCAAAGCCCTCACCAGGGCGGGGACCGACCTATCGCCGTCCGCCGCCTTGGGATGGCCCTCGGATACGGCGACCACCCACCTTTCCATGCTTACGCCAGCCCTGGGAGACGAGATGCCATTGCTCGGTCACGACAGTGGCTTCGCAGCTCGGTTCCAGCTGTTTGGCTGGCCGGCCTATGCACCTGCGGTGACAAGCAAGGGAGAAAAATCCACAAGCGCTTCGGCAGACCTGCCGCCGCCGGAGGCGCTGTATCTCAGCTTCGCCAATCATATCAGCTATGACCGCAGCACCGCGAAGTATCTTCCTGACGGAACCAAGGCCGATGCGATCCTGCCGATCACTTTCGATGGTCCGACGGCACGGCACCTTTTGCCGGCTGTGACCCGACGGCGCGCGCCCACGTTTCCATCGTTGGCCGTCGCCTTGGACCAGCCGTTGTCGTCCAAGTCACCAAGTGACCGTGGAAAGGCAAAGAAGGAGGTTGAAGCACTACGAAGTGCGCCGACCCTGCCACCGGCCGTCGAACGCGCCACGATCGGCCGAAGACCGGGTGTATTGGAGGCGGTTGTCGCGTCGCTGACGGTTCCGGGCGACAGTTTGCCTTTCGATCCCGATAATCCTCGTTTCGGTCGTCCGGCCAATTCGGGGCCAGTTGCTGCTCACCAGTTGCGCAACCCGCGTTCGCCGGCATTGCCTATCGACGAACTCACGCCCGACGAATTGAAAAAGGGTCACGCAGGGATCGAGCAGTTGACGATCAGCTATCGTCGTCGAACCTACGTATCGCTGACCGACCTGGACCCCGGCACCGGCCGTCAGCCGCCGTTCAATGCCTTCGACGGCGCCGCAGACGTGGTCCGATACGAAACAGGCAAGCCTCAGCTACCCAAACGGCATGACAAGGTGATTTTTGACCTTGTCGGGCATAAGGCAAGGAACGGAAAGGTCAAGAATCAGGAAGCCTACCTGGGCCCTGACTGGGACGGCAAACTTGACGTCAAATTGACCGCGGCCGTCTTCAATCCAGACGGTGGCCAGGAACCGCATGTCAGGGCAACGGGCAAGCTGCAGATTGACGCTTTAAACCTCGAAATAAGCTTTACTGACGACAAGAAAACGTCTGCGAATTTTCTCGAATTCGATCTTTCCGCTGTTCCGCTCCTCCATCTCGAAGTGGCCAGACTTGCCGACGCACGCGACGCCTTGTCAGCCGCGACTGCAGACTCGAAAATCCGCCTGTTGCTTGAACTTGAAAGGCTTGGCCAAGACAAAAAAAGAGACCTGCCACTTGGCCCGCGCGCGCAAGTATTTTTGCCGCTCATGCTCGATCCCGGCATGCGACGCGTGGTTCCTGTCAAAACAACGACCGTCGTGTTTGCCGACCCGTCATACGACCGGCAGTTGGCCAGTCAGACCATGAGCGCATCCCACCGACCGCAGGAGTTGGCGGGGCCGTTTCTTGTCTCCGCGGACCGGCGCGAATATGACCTCGAACAAACGCTCTACCTTGCGGGTGGAGTTATCGACACCGCGCTTGGAACGTTCGCCGAACAGCAAGATATTCCCGAATTCAAGGTGGAATTGTTCCGGCTGCCTCCGCAAGGCGACAGCGTACCGCAGGCACCGCCACAACAGTTGGTAACGGCAACCGGATCGCAGGCAAGTGGAAGCTACACTGTCGCCGCCGCCTCGGTCGTCGAGCTGCCCCTGAAGCAAATGGTCCTTAAGCCGAACGACAACGGCGTAATCCCGCCCAGTCCACTCTGCGCGCTGCAGCCGGGTGATCGCTTGCAAATCGCCATAACACCAGCATCAAACAAGGTCCTCGACCAAAAACTGTTCGAGAGTTTTGCACTGATCGTCGACATCGTCGCCGACCCGGTCATCGCGCCGCCGCCAGCGGTGTATTCCGTGATCGAGACAACTGCCGACATTTCACTGGCCCGAGTCAGGCTACACGCGGCAGGACCGTTGCCGCAAAAGATTGAGTTTCCCGATTTGCTTGCAGACCTGGCTCTCGAGCATGTACGGCGCAGGGCGCTGTTTGTCTGGCGCTATGCAAAGGCGGGCAAAAGCGATGACGGCGCTGGGTGGAAGATCGAACTGATCAAGTTCGATCGCTCGGGTGGTGCCCAATTGCCGAGAGTATAGAGTCGGTTTCAAATACAAATTTACCGCCAGCAGTCCTGGGCATGAACATCGCGGGAGATAGGAACTGTTAGCGTAGCTTGGCATGGACATAACCCGGTGATCGACACTCCACTTCCATCTTTCTTTTCGAACGCATGTCGGCACTGCGCTGTGCCCCCTGTATCTGACCTGACTCAGGAGATCGTCGTCTCGGTTTTGGCTGCCCGCTCCCGAAATCGTTTGTTTTATGGTCCAATCGAGGAATCGTTAGAGAAATGAGGCGTCGACAAGAGCCCGCAGCCTTGAAGACCGTCAGAGAGCGATGGTCATCAATGCCTGGCTGGGCGCGGTGGATTATCGGCGCTGCGGCCAGCGCCGTTGTAGGGTCGATCGCAACCGGCTTGGGAGCCGCGATCCTCGAGCCCAAGCCATGCTTCCTGAATCAAGCCCAGGCGATCTACATTGACGACTACCAAGGATCCAAAGTCTTCAGCATTGCGACCTACACGAGAAGCTACGGGGCGACGCCAGTTGAGGATGCATCGGTGCGATACGTTTATACCGTTGCGGTTGCTCCTGAAGTGCAAGACCAGTTTGGGAGCGTAATTGCCGAGCATCCTCCGGATAGTTCTTCTTCACGTTGTAAGACTCGCGAAGATTGGAATGGCAGAGATACGCTTACAGTCGAGTTCGTAGGCTGCAACTTCGAAGCCGGCGAAGCGATGGATACATTTACTGGACCCTACATTCAGAAGGCACAACGGATCCAGTCGACCGTCACCGCGGGTGATCGCCGTTGGATTGAAACGGTGTGGTTATCCGACGACGATTATGCATGGGCGCCCCGTGATCAAAGCTTGCGATCTCAAAACGAATTTCGCGGCACGACTTGGGGCCGTCTGTTTTGGTTAAAGTGGCTCCTCGCATCCAGAGTCTGCCTGACTAGGCTCTAGAGCTAGACACCGAGGAGGGACCGCCGTCTACTTGTCCCCTGGCTGGGTGTCGTAGGCTTGTCGTTTGCTTGCTGCGAATTTGTCATTTCTGCGCATACGGCTCTGGCAGCGCCATACCGTGGAGGCTCGAGAATATCGATTACGTCTGATTTGCCAAATGCAGGCTTGAGGGAACTCGCGACGGAGCTGAAAAAGGGCTTGAGCTTTCCGGCGCATTCGAGCTGTCGGCTAGCGAACTCTGCACCGGGCGAGCTTGTTCGACTGCATCGGCACCGGCAGTTTCGATCAGGACTCCCATCGTCCGTTGTCACTCGGTGTGTCTAAGGTAGCCATTAAACGCGCGTCCTCCCTCGCTGCTAGGCTGCTGCTCGCTCCGCCTCGAAGCGTCCCGTTGCTTCATCAATCTTGGTAACCCGCATCTCGGGTCCAATCCTGCGTGCGATGATGCTGCTGTGTAGAGTGTCGCTGGGTGTAACGATTATCGAACGAAATAGACCCCCGCGTTTCGACAACGCGTGCTGAAGATGCTCGGTGCGACGACGGTTCTCTGGGCGATCCATCCAACCCGTGCCAGAAAGTCCGAATGTGCTGTAGCGGCTCTGTTCGACATCGAGAAATCGGTCGGTCCACAGGGTGACGACCACAGCGTTTCCGTCGTCCGTAATGGCTGACCAGGTGCGCCGGGGATTGCGGACCGTCGCCCCTTGTCGAGCGTAGGCCTCCGTCAGCGTACGGCATTCAGAATCCGTAATTTTCTTCATAGTTCCCCCTGTATCGGCACCCGACCAGCCATTCTATTCCCTGGCTCACCGGACCCTAGTGCCGAACTTTCGATTGTACATTGTCGATGTCGCAGTAGGTCGTGTTTGCAGAGAGCAACAGGATTGTAGGATAGCATTTCTTAGCTTTGATGCCTAACGCGCCACCGCTCCATCTTTGGACTAGTCTCCCGGTCAGCGGAACGGCGTTCCCACTCACTCGGCCAAATTCTTCTCGACTATGCAAGCTTTGCACCCCACCTCCAGATCTCGCGCACCTAAATCGAACGCAATGGGGTAGGGGAGAGGCGTAAGGTACTCGATCGATATTGGCCCCGCTGATTTGAGCACTGTTTGTATCTTCCATGACCTGTCGTCCGCGACAACAACTTGCAGTTTACAAATGAGCGTTTGCCGATACGATCAGCGAGGGCTTGGGAGGAGACATTGAAAACAATCCGCGAGGCGACTGTCGGAAAGGCCACGCTTCGCCTTGTCCAGACGCAAAAGGGATACAGTGGAGTCGTCCTTCTTGATGGCAAGCGCAAGGCGCTAGAGGAAGGCGCCGACGCGGAAGACGTCTGGCGTCGGGTTCACGACGCTGCAGCGCGTTCTAACCCGCACTTCTTCGGTTACGACGGAGCGCGGGCTCGCTTCCTGCACTTTTTCCCGCAAGGATTCGAGGGGGCCGACTACAGTGGGCATGAGCGTGCATATAAACTGAAAGCTAAGGCCAAACTCGACGAAGCCGCCCCTCTCGCAGATGCCGCCAATGGAGGCAGTTTCGGAGAAGGGATCCTTTCCGCCTACCGCGCCACCAACCTCCTGTCGCCGTTCGAGAAGACACGACTTCAGCCGTTGCTGAGGGGGGCCGAGGCCAACGACTTCATCCAAGCCGCGGCCGCCTTCACCAACGGTGACATCAGTCGTGGTCTCGGCGCCATGGCGTCGGTGCTGAAGCGACACGACAATGCGAAATGGACGGTCGTCACCTATCTGCCGTTCCTGTGGAAGCCGGAAGAACATGTCTTCCTCAAGCCGACCATGATAACCGCCTTTGCTGAACCCGTCGGCCATGCCTTCGCCCATACCTACAAGTCGGAACTCGATCCGGCGGTCTATGAGACCTTGCTCGACCTGGCGCGAACCACGAAGGAAAGGATCTCCGATCTCAGCCCCCGGGACATGATCGACGTCCAGAGCTTCACGTGGACGGCCGTCGAGTACACCGAGGACGACAAAGCCTACTACTAGTGACGGTCAGACCTTTGTGGGGGAATACACCTTGTTTAGAACGGGCCACGCCCATGGCGGAGGGCATAGTTGTTCATCCAGATGCGCTCCACCTTCGCGAGTTCCGTGCACTCCAACCATAAGGATGGCGCGCCTGTTCACGGTGGCGGCGACCTTCTCTGGTGTGTCAAGATGCTGCCCGAATCTCCGCCTGAGATTGCTGGCCAGTCCGACATAGAGGATGTCCTCCTCGAACGAGGCGAGCACATAATAGCCAGCCTTCTCTCACTCAAGAACCGCATGCGAGCGCGTCAGAACGGCTATTTCTTCGTTGAGCGCGGTGACAGATCGCCGACCTTCATACCTGGATCGTTTCTGCCATCGATGCGGTATTAAGTGCTTGCGTCATTTCCTGCGCCACCAGTCGCAGTGTGCCGGAATTGAGTCGACCGGCCTGGCTGCGCCCTAGATCGATTGCGTCAATCAATCCCGCGAGGAGGGCGGCTTGTAGTGTGAAAGACTAATTTCACACTGATAAGACGTTCTCGTCGGGCCCTAAGCCGGCGCACTTCTTGCACGAGGCGAACGGCCGCTTTGCGCCGCATGGCAGTCATTCCGACGGTCCCGTAGCGGACATCGCTAATGCAGGGGCCACAGGCCGCTTTGCGCCATTGAACGAACCCGCTCGCGCGGGAGGGCGCAGGTTCGAGGCCTGCTGGTTTATCGGCAGCGCCGGTGAGGTTGTAATCGACGAGGGGTGACGGACAGGCATCGGCCTCCGAGCATGAAGGGTCAACCTTCAGCTTGAGAGGAGCATCCGATGACCATCCCTTCGCATCCGTCCGGCAGCGCGCTTCGCGAGCGCATGATCGAAGACATGAACGTGCGTGGCTTCACCGAGGACACGCGCCGTGACTACATCCGCTGCGTGAAGAGATTTGCGGCGTTCATCGGCCGCTCGCCCGACGCGGCGACGGCTGAGGATCTCCGCCGTTTCCAAGTGCACCAGACCGAGAGCGGCATGCGGCCGCCGGGCATCAACAGCTCGGTTTCGGCGCTGCGCTTCTTCTTCACCGTCACGCTCGACCGACCCGATCTCTCTCGTCGTCTCGCGATAGTCCACCAGCCGCGCAAGCTGCCGCTGGTGCTGAGCGCTGAGGAGGTAGCGCGGCTGCTCGAAGCGGCGCCGGGGCCGAAGTACAAGGCCGCGCTTGGCACGGCCTACGGCGCCGGGCTGCGGGTCTCCGAGGTGGTGGCGCTCAAGGTGACCGACATCGACTCGGCGCGCATGTTGATCCGCGTCGAACAAGGCAAGGGCCGCAAGGATCGCCACGCCATGCTGTCGCCGCATCTGCTCGAACTGCTGCGCGCCTGGTGGCGGGAGGGCAAGCGCCGCGGCGTGATGTTGCCGCGGGGCTGGCTGTTCCCAGGACAAATCCGGTCACACCGCTCTCCAGCCGCCAGCTGAACCGCGCTGTTCATGCCGCTGCGGAGGCGGCCGAGATCAGGAAGCGGGTGACGCCGCACACGTTGCGCCACAGCTTCGCCACCCATCTCCTGGAGCAGGACATCGATATCCGCGTCATCCAGGTCCTGCTCGGGCACGCCAAGCTCGACACCACCGCGCTCTATGCCCGCGTCGCCACCAACACGATCCGCACCGTGATGAGCCCGCTCGACCGGATCAAGCTGCTGACGCAGGATGAGACGCGACCGGACAGATGATGCCGCGGCGGTGAGCCGCCCGTCACTGGAGGTCGCCGACATCTTCCATCGCCATGGCGCCACCTGGCGCGCGGCGCATGCCGGTCATCTCAGCCTCGGCCAGATGAAGGTGATGGCGGCGATCGAGAGCTGCCGTACCGCTGCCCTCGGCGGCCATGTCGAGGCTTGCGAGGACTGCGGCCACAGCCGCATCGCCTATAACAGCTGCCGCAACCGGCACTGCCCCAAATGCCAGAGCGCGGCGGCACGGGACTGGCTCGCCGCGCGCCAGGCCGATCTCTTGCCGGTCGGCTACTTCCACGTCGTGTTCACGCTGCCGGCCGAGATTGCCGACATCGCCTACTACAACAAGGCCGTGATCTACGACCTTTTGTTCCGCGCCGCCTCCGAGGCGCTGCTCACGATCGCGGCCGATCCAAAGCACCTCGGCGCGCGCATCGGCATCACCGCCGTGCTCCACAGCTGGGGCTCGGCGATGACCCATCACCCGCATGTGCACATGATCGTGCCCGGTGGCGGCATATCGCTCGACGGCGAGCACTGGGTGCATTGCAGGCCGGGCTTCTTCCTGCCCGTGCGCGTGCTGTCGAGGTTGTTCCGACGGCTCTTCCTGGCGAAGCTCGCCGACGCCCATGCTGCTGGGCGCCTGCAGTTCTTCGGTGATCACGACGGTCTGAGTGAGCACAGCGCCTTTGCTGCCTTCCTGGCACCGCTTCGGAGGAAGAACTGGTTCGTTTATGCCAAGCCGCCCTTCGCCGGACCTGAGGCGGTGTTGGCCTACCTGTCGCGCTACACCCACCGCGTCGCGATCTCCAACAGCCGATTGATCGCCCTCGACGAAGCCGGCGTGACGTTCCGCTGCAAAGATTACCGCTGCAACGGGCGCGAGCGCTATCGGACCATGACGCTCGATCCGGGCGAGTTCATCCGCCGCTTCCTGCTCCACGTGCTGCCCAAGGGCTTCCACCGCATCCGTCACTACGGGCTGCTCGCCAGCGCCGGCCGCACGGCCAACATCGTGCACGTCCGCGAACTTCTCGCCGCGCCGCAGCCCAAGGCCGAATGCAACGGAACGGGCGCCGATGCCGCTGCGCCGTCGGACTGGCGGCCGCCATGTCCATGCTGCGGAGGCAGGATGATCATCATCGAGACCTTCGAACGCGGCGGCCGCGCCCGCGCGCCGCCATGGACGACGGCGCTATGACCATAAACCGCTCTTCATCGCTCTGCACACCCGCCGAGGGCTCTGATCGTCGGCGGCCCGACGCGATCGTGCGTCTCCGGCTGATCGCATGTCCCGCACCATCTGCAGCGCCGAAACCGCCCGCTCCTCAAGGGCCGCATCGCACTGCGCACCGCCATCCCCAGTCCTCCGACGTACCCCTTCCCATCCGCCAGACGCATCAATCCGGCCACAGCCGACCAAGCGGAACGGTCAAATCCCCATAGCGCCGAAACCGCGCCCTCCATCCCGCGGGTTCTTTCCCTGGAGGCTTCCGGACGCCGGCCCCGGCGCCAAGCACCACGTGGATGGCCGGCATCCGCAACCCTTCACATTTCATGACGTTCGCGGCTGCGCAGTGAAGGCCATGACTCAACTCAATACGCGACATTGCGCTCACTGTCGTTGCGCCTGAAGAAGAGGCTCAGTGTCACGTGGGACGCGAGGGTCTCCTCGACCATCGCTACCTTCTCGGCTGGCGTTCAGCGACGACGGCGCCCACGGCCCCTCCAAGATCTCTATCTTCGGAATGCCGCCAGTCATAGATAGGACAATACTCATATCTCCTGTCATGATGGAGATCGTCTGGACCATTCAGGAGCTTTTTCCACGTTGAAACAAACGTGTTTCTATGCAAATCCTAATCGCGGCATTGATTGAACAAAGGCAAGGGGAGCGCACATGTATGCCGCGATTAGGAGCTTAGGGCCGCAGAAATTCGCCTATGCAGAATTTCTACCCTTCATAGTTGCGCTTGTTCTAGCGGAGCTTTTTTACAAATTTGGAAGCTTTACGCTCGAAGTGATCGCCTTCGTTCCAACTTGGTGGATCTTGGGTTTTGCTTTTGCCCGCCTCTACGCGGCTCTAGGCATAAGCACTCAATAGCCCCTTTTCACACTCTTGCGGGGTCAGGCTCGATGAAAGGTAACTATTGGTCACGGGCTCGTGCGCCGCGCTCGTACCTAGAGAAACTTTATCGGCGATCGAGCTGGTTTTCACTTCGGTTCGGCGTCAAGACAGACTTTAGCCTGCTCGGGAAGTTGCGACATGCTAAACAAAACTTCCGCGCACTCACCCTAAGAAACTCGCTCCGGGCAACGTCTGAGACATGGAAGTCGATCGGCCCTGCGAATGTCTCCGGCCGCGTGGGCGTCTTAGCCCTCACTCCACAGTCACTCAACACAATCTATGCAGGAGCAACAGGGGGTGGCGTCTGGGCTTCGCTCGATGCCGGCGCGTCCTGGCAACCAAGGATGTGGCTCGAGGAGTCTCTCGCGATCGGTGGGCTGGCTGTTGCTGAATCCGATCCGAACGTCATTTACGCGGGCACAGGAGAATGGACTGCTGGCATTGGCGTGGGTACCGATCCTGTCGCCGTGGGTGTTGGAGTCTACCGCTCGGTTGACAGTGGCCAAACTTGGACCCTTTGTAGTCCGATATCGAGTATCTACGTGTCAGCAGTTGTCATTTCACCGCTGGATCCTAACCGTGTCTATGTGTCGGGAGATCAGGGTGTCCATCGTTCGGTTGATGGCGGTCAAAGCTGGACGGCTATGAATGGGAAAGACGTCGTCCTTTCTGGTCAAATCGCCGACCTGATTATAGATGAGCTTGAGCCTGACACGCTCTACGCTGGCGTAGACCGGCAAGGATTCTATAAAAGCGCGGACGGCGGCGATACTTGGCTGCTTATGTCGGTCGGCCTTCCAGTCGCGTTTCAAGTGGAAGGACCGAAAATTTGCGTTGGGAAAAATGGGAAACATTTCAATAGCTTCGTTCTAGCGAAGTCCGGAGATCTTGTTTTCAAAAGCACCGATCGAGGCCGGTCGTTCACTCTTGTCGGCGATCTGAAAGACAGCATCTCCTTTTATAGTTGGTGCAACGTCGTCAGTATTCATCCAGAAAACGAAAATGTGATCCTAGCTGGTTCGAACAATCTTCATCGAAGCTCAGATGGGGGAAAGACGTGGACGCGTGTCGCCGGCTATGGAACGCCGACACATCCTGACCAGCAATGTGTTGTTTGGTCGAACGAAAAAGGCGTTTGCTACCTCTCGAACGATGGAGGCGTTTGGAAATCGCTCGACGATGGGCTGACGTGGGCTTTCGCCAGCGCCGGACTTGTCGGCGGTCACTTCTACGTTATCAGCGTCTCTCAGACATCGCCTCAGCTGATTGGCGGCGCGGTTCAGGATGACGACGGCTTTATTTCGACCGGGCCGTCGAAAGATTGGGCAAGGCTCGATCGCGGCGAAGGCGGCTTTTTAGAGTTCGACCCGATGAATTCTCAGACCGTTTATCACGACACATGGTTCTACGGGTTGGCACGAAGCGACAATGGTGGCGCGTCCTGGAAAGAGTTGGACATCGAAACCGATCTCGGGCTTGCCGAACCGCTTGCAATAAAACTCACCGATTCCAGTGTTATTTTAGCAGCCGATTCCTTCGGTGACATCCTGCGATCGAGCGATCGTGGCAAGACGTGGTCGAAAATCTCCAAGCCGGATGTGCCGATGTATTGCGCGGCGTTCTCACGCGCCGACACCTCATTGGTCGTCGTCGCCGGGAGCGAATCGAAGCTCTTTTCCTCGCACGACTCCGGCTTATCGTGGGCGCAGATTGCCTCGACGGCTTTGCCGATTGGCGCGATCAAGCACATTCAGCTCGACCCGACGAACAGCTCTGCCGCATATGTCGCGGTAACGGAGTCGAGCAGTCAAAGCGTCTTTCGTTGCACCAATCTTTTCGGCACTCCGGTTTGGAGCAGACTGCAGAACGGGCTGCCAGACCTTCCTCTCGCCGGCCTTGCGATGTCGACAGAAGGTCGATTGTTCGCGGCGTGTCTCATCGGCGTCTATGAGTGGGACAGCGCACAGCAGAGTTGGGTGTTTGCTGGTGACGGATTGCCCTCGGTGGTTCTCTCCGACCTCGACTATTCTGCGGCGACGAGCCGCTTGTTCGTCGGAACGTTAGGAATGGGCGTGTTTGAAAAGCCCCTTAACACGCCTGCTCGGACGACGACGAAAAGACAGGTGGAGCGTTAACACTGCGCTTGAGGGATCACCAACCGACGATTCCTGTGTCGCTGTAGTTGTCGAGATATTGATATGGGATCGTGCCGTATCCACCTTGGCCCCAAGGCTGCCCCCAGCTATTTTTGAAGAGGAAACGGCCGGTTCCATTGTCCCAGCCGCAAATTGCGATGCAGTGCCAACCATCAACATTGGGGATCGCGTTCGCTTGGAAAAATGATGTCGCGGCGCTCGGCGGAGGCATCTGAATTTCGCCAGACCAAGGCCATGCTGACCATACGACGGGAACGCTAACGGCAACTACCTTACGCCTTGCAAAAAGGTTTCTCTGTATCGCAAGAGTGATCGGCAGACCTGGTGTTGCCGACACTTTGGACGAATCTTGCAGTGCCGGAAGCATCGCTGCTCTTGGGCGGTTATAGACATAGCCAAAGTCGGTAAAACGGTATCGGATAGCGGCGGCCACATTGGGCGGATTCGCCCAGCAAACCTGGGTGTCATCGTATTGCCAAAACGCTTCGTCTACAGCGCCCGGGTTCTTGCAGGTACTGAATGAGTGAACCATTGCCAAACCTTCTTGGCAGTCACCATAAGTTCTTTCGGCCTCGTGTTGCGTCTGCCCCTCAGACAGATCACGCTGGTGTATATGCTCCAAGCAAGCGAGCACACAGAATGAGGTGCAGGAGCCTTGCGAACCTTGGTCCTCCACAGCCGTCATTTCGTTTTGGATAGTAAAGTTTTGAGGAAGAGGTGGGAGTGAAAGCAAGTCTGGGACTTTAGCTTCAGAAACACCCAGCTTGTCGAACTCAGCCTGTGGCGACTCCGGAAGAATAAGATTCCGACTTTTGAAATGTTCAAATTTACTCATTTCTCCTCCTATGTTTATAGTTTAGGTACACAAATTGTGAGCGCTGAATAACATTCACGAATGTGCGCCAAAGCACGCAACTTCCTCAACGCGAGGCAATCTGGCGCTGCCCTCGCATCTATTCACAACAGCGTGATTTTTCGGTTCGGCCGTGTTATTTGGATGTCCCCCTGTATGCTTATCGACGTACAATCGCTCAAACATTTACAATTAGCAAGATGCTCAAGATGCTATTGTGATCTTTCCGCGTGGCACGCGAACCCGGCCCTCTAACCATTGACAAAAAACAACGGCTTCTTTGACCCGTGAAGTGCAGGCAGGATCGTGGCTCGAAACAATGTGCCTGGCCGTGCTGACCTTTAGGGCAGACTCCGAAGAAATAACCCGCAATCCGTTGATCACAACATGTTAGCCAGCGATATTGCATAACCGTGAAAACCCGAGCGACTCTTTGAACGTCTGCTGCCAGTCGAGATTGCCATTCGCTTCGAATCTCTGGAGGTCTTGATTGGGTCAAGTCACGACGTAGGTCGTTGGAGGCTGAAGGTTCGCTATCGTTCTTTCCTGACCAAAAGCGGACCTACTGCTGTCGTGAAGAGTTTCGGGCGCCGGCAGGCGTACGAAAGTCCCCGAGGAAGGAACCCGCGGGCCACAGGCGATGGTTATGGGGATTTCGATTTGCGGCTGGTGTC
>NZ_JAMYUP010000059.1:0-34355 GCF_040323155.1 Mesorhizobium sp. M0060 | reverse complement strand
GTCCTCCCACTCCATGCGCCTGCGCTCCTCGCTGCCGCAAATCAGGCGGCAAATCTCCCCAGTGCATAGCCCTCAGGCAAGATGGGGTGCTCGTCACGCTCACAATCGAACTGATGGCGGATGCGGGCGCGAGCTTGTTTGCGTGGCTCGGACGGCGTAGCGGGACGATCGACGACTACGCATTTCCGTGTAGAATCGATCATTCAGCCCACATGAGCACAAGACAGTATGCCCGTTTGGTCGATGAGTGGGTTTGCCCGATTGGTCTTCGCCGCGCAGCACGGCAGGCATTCGCTTCGCTACCAAGGCTTCGATCATCTACAAGGCGACCGTTCACGGCGTTCAAGTTGAAGGTTGCGATGCGGGTCATCCGAGGTTCTCAACAACCCTTGGCGATTTGAGCATGGAAGGCTCAGATGTTGATCCTTGCATTATGCCGGCAATGGGGGAGTTGTCAGTCGTCTTTGTAGGGCTTGGCTCCTCGCCAATCTTTCGCCAGTCGTTTCCATACCGACGCACCAATTCTCGCGCCTGGGCTGGCGACAGATCGTGCGTCTCGGCGACATGTTTCACTTCCGCGTCCTGCCTTTTATGCCGCGAACGAGCTTTTATGGCCGCACGGCCGCAAGCCGCTCTCCCATCTGGTTTAGACATCGTTCATCCTCTCGGCTCTCCTTAACTGCGAGCGTGGGGAAAGTTTCACTGCGCGGACCTTGAGCATTGGACATCAGTTCAGGCGCCATATTCCGCGGAGCCTGTCAGACTGGTGAACTTTTTGGGCCGGCGCCGCGTTCCGTGCAGCGAACTCGATCGATGCACTATGACGGAATCCGACGCTCGTCCCGCGCCACAGAAACAGGAGGCACGTGGTGCTGAAGCCCGCTTTTCGTTCGATCGAATGGCGGTCGAGCGGTTTCAGCAAGCTTTTCCGCGTGCCAGATGGAGCGACGAGCGCAGGAGCTGGTTCGTACCCGGCAAGACGGCAGCTCGGCGGATCGATCGCTGGCTGGCGCAGGAGGCAGCGTTACGGGCGCCCCATGACGATAGCAAGGGACGCGATGCCTTCGCCTTCGACCCTATTTCGAGTCGGTATCTGGAGATCGTGGAGGACCTACGCATTCGCACGCCGTATTCGAGGACAGTGCTTGAAGAATTGCGCGCCGTTCCGTGGGCGAGTTGGGACGATGAGTTGCGGGCCTGGAAAGTTCCATTCCGCTCATATGAAGAGCTCCGGCGCCGATGGCCAAGCATCGAAAAGGCTGCGCAGCATGCCGAACCGGAGGAAAGGAAACGGCGACGTGCGGCCGCCAGGAACACCGAAGCATATAAAGCCGCACAAAAGCGGGCTGCTGAACGCCGGCGTCATCGCTATCCGTTGCCAGCTCAAGATCTACCTACCCTGGGCCGCGCAGTCGCAACCGAGCAGTACGGGATTGTCGTCTTCGATGAAATTTCCGGTGAACTGGTTGAGCTATCCGACGCAGCCGCCTTCTATCCCCACGCAATGCCTCCGAACGGCGACTTCGTTTGGGGCAGGTGGCGTTCGGCTACGCTGGCCGAGCTTGTGAGCGCATGGCCCGCTCGGGTTGCCGCCGGGCCAACCGAACGCTTCAGGGGCTGGTGGAGGCCGACGCTTGCCGAACTTAGAGTTGCCCGTCGAAAAGCCCGCAGTCGGGAGCGTAGCAGGCGAAGTCGCGAGCGATAGATGCGGCGCTCACATCCGGCGTTAGGGCGGCCGCAACACACGGACTCTTCGGTCGGGCGATGACACTGTCATGCCATGTGCTTTAGGGGGAGGAAGGAAAGGGCAGACTATGAGAACCAGCAAACCCATCACCGTGACCCTCGGCAAGCAGCAGCAGAGCGTTGACGTGCGGCTGGCGTCGGGCGCCTACGACTCCGCCAGTGAAGTCATACGCGTGGCGTTTTGCGCCCTCGATCGCGAGGAGCAGGCCGTGAACGAGGTGCTGCGGGCCCGCATCCGGGCGTCCATTGATGACCCGCGCCCTAGCCTGACGGCAGACGAAGCGGAAGCGGAAATGGCCCGCTTCATGCCAGCGAGAGCAAAGCGCCGCGCGGTGCGGCGCGCTAACGCACCGGCCGCAGGCCCTTGCCGACCTGCAGGGGGTTTACCGCGTCATTGCCGAGGCCAGCCAGAGCGATGCCGTGGCGGCTGGCTATGTGCAGCGGATAATGGCGCGCTGCCGCAAAATCGGTGACGCGCCGAACGGCGGCCGGCCGCGCGATGACCTGGAGCCGGGGCTGCGCACCCTTCCGTTCGAACCTACGGCCATCATTGCCTATCGCTTGACCGACAGCGTCGAGATCACCAACGTGTTTTACGGCGGCCGCGACTACGAGGCCCTGTACCATGCCGGCGAAGCCGACTGACAGCGCACGTGGTCAGGTGCCGGCCGCTGAAGCCGGCTCGAGCGTCGACGATGCGGATCCACACCCGTCTCGTTGAGGCCATGCAGCGTGCCAGCCTTAGCGACCCCCGGCCGGGCGTGCCGATCGGCGAGCCGATCGCCCGCCTGCCGGCCCGTCTCCGCGCCATGACACCTCCGAAAACCTGATCCTAACCGTCCTAACAATATCCTCGGGAGTGTGGGGCCAGACAGCCGCCCACGGGGTAGCTCACCGCCACGGCCGGCGCAGGAGCCGCCAGCTGAAGTAGAGCAGGGCCAGCACCCACAGCACGGCCGAGGCCAGCCAGCTAACTGGTGAGCGTGACGGTCAGGCCGGCGAGCGTCAGCGCCAATGCGCCGAGCGCGGCGAGGAGGTCCCGGAACCCGTTGCCAAACCGCGCCGACAGGCGCGTGAACCGGCCCATGTCCGCCGTGGATGTCGACAGCTTCAGAACATCCGCCGTGACGCGGCAGCCTTGCGCCTTGGCGACGATGCCGAGGTCGGCGGCGGCGGTGCGCAGGGTGGCCAACGGGGCAGGGCGCAGCACGCCCTTGAGCGTGGCGCGGGCGGCGGCGAGATCGCCGGCCGTGGCGAGGGTCACCGTGGCGCGCAGCGCCTCGCCATCGACGGCGTCGCCGGCGAGCCGCACCAATTCGCCGCGCAGCGGCTTCGACAGCCGGCCGCCCTTGCTGGCGCCTTGAGAACCGTGGCGCCGACGCGTGCCGGCGTGGTGGCGCCGAGGGTGGTCACCGTGGCGACCGTGATGGTGAGCCCGATGGCGGCGAGGCCGAGGATGACCGGATCATAGGCGGCGCCGTCGAGATAGGCGCGGCCTTCGTGAATCAGGTCGCGCACGTCGCCGATGCCGGGCGCATCCGTGACCAGGGCGCCAGCCAGGCCAGCGGGGGTTGTCGCGTCGCCGGTGGCGGCGCCGTGCCAGGTATCCCTGGCGACCCGGCCGTGGTCGGTGGCCTGCGCCGCCGCGACGCGTCGCGCAGGCTGGCGGGCAGGGGGTGTGCAGCTGGTCGGCCAAGTCGACCAGGCTGGCGGCGAGCTCGGGGTCGTCGTCGGTGAGCGCCTGGTCGACTGAGGGCCTCGAATATATGGGCTGATTCAACAAACCCTGCCTGGATTCGGTTCCATGGCCCGCGCGTCGAAGGATTGAACCGGAAGAGTCCGGCTGCGTTGTTGGGACTGGAACGGTAATCCTCGGAGGAAGAAATGGCAAACACTGGAACAACACGTGGACGCAATCAGGACCGTGCCAGGGTCGCTGGTGGGCAGGATCATGAAATGAAGTACGAGGCGGGCAAAACCGGCGCCAGCAAAGCTGACGTCAAATCGGCGGTGAAGTCGGTCGGCAACAGTCGCAAGAAGGTCGAAGACGAGCTGAGCAAAGAAGTGAGCCTCGGCCGCACAGGATGCCGGCGAAGTTGGCGATACCAAGAGCTGGGGGTTCAGCGCAGCGGGATAGGTCACGCCGCCCTGCGCGCCAGTTGCCGCCAGTATCTCATGAGGGGGCATGCACATGACCCGCATCGCCACCTTCAATGTGAACGGCGTCAACGGCCGGCTGCCTGTGCTCCTGAAGTGGTTGCGCGAAACCGACTGCGACATCGTTTGCCTTCAGGAACTGAAAACGTCCGACGCGAAGTTCCCTGCCGATGCGATCAGAGAGGCGGGTTACGGTGCCATCTGGCACGGTCAGAAATCCTATAACGGTGTGGCAATCCTCGCTCGCGGAATCGAGCCGGTGGAACGCCGACGCGGCCTGCCTGGCGATCCTGACGATACGCACAGCCGCTATATCGAGGCCGAGGTGGATGGGGTCGTCGTGGGCTGTCTCTACCTGCCCAATGGCAATCCAGCGCCTGGCCTAAAGTTCGACTACAAGCTGCGCTGGTTCGATCGTCTCATCAGCTACGGCCAGCATTTGCTTGAAGTTGGGGCACCAAGCGTTCTTTGCGGCGACTATAACGTCGTTCCAACCCCGATCGACGCCGTGGTGCCGAGGCGATGGCTGGGCGATGCGGTCTATTTCCCGGAAAGCCGGCAGGCCTATGCCAAAATGCTCGAAGGTGGCTGGATCGATGCCGTCCGGCGCATCCATCCGGAGAAGGGCATCTACACATATTGGAATTTCTCCTACCGGGGCGGCTACGATCGGAGTTCCGGCCTGCGCATGGACCATCTCTTGGTGAGCCCCTCTCTTTCCGACCGGCTGCGTAATGCCGGCGTGGATGTCGAGCTTCGCGGGTGGGAGAAGCCAAGCGACCATGCGCCGGCCTGGATCGAGCTCAATTGAACCACGAGGAACACGAGATGGTCGAACCGGATTATCCCGAAATGAACGAGTCAATCGACAATATCTCTCTCTACGCGGCCGGCGGCTACAACTTTGCGGTTGAGACGCCCCAAGAAAGCCGGACGCAGAACGCCCACGATGCTGAGACGGGAGTGTTGCGAGCCAAGAAACTGCTCACTTTGGATTTCGCGTTCCCATTTTCGTTCCGCTTCCTCCATCCGACGCAAGCTGACGAAGGCGATCCACCGGATGTGTTGCTGCCGACGGATGCCGATCTAGCGATAGGCTCACTGCTGCGGTGCCGCGTCCTCGGGGGGACCGCGACGCAGAAGTCGAGCGTGGGACCCGCTAAACGCAACAACCGCCTGATGGCAGTGCCGCTCCTGCTGCACCAGGATGATCCACCATATGAATTCGTCGACATGCCACCGGACAAGGTCAATGACGTTGAGGACTTTTTCGTCGCCTGCCAAGCCGCCGTTGGCAAGGCAGCGAAGATCGTGGGTCATCTGGACAAGTCCGAGGCGCAGAGCATTATCAGGGAAGCGGTCCGGCCTTGACGAAATTAGACGAAGGCCTGAGGTTTGGACCGCTTCGTGAGCGCTGGGTTCACCTCTGTGTCGACATGCAACGGATGTTTGCCGAGGCGACGGAATGGCACACGCCGTGGATGGAGCGTGTATTGCCCAATGTCGTCGCCCTCGTCGAACTTGACCCGGCGCGGACGATCTTCACCCGGTTTATTCCCCCTCAATCTCCCGATGACGTCGGCGGCGCCTGGCGACGGTACTATCAAAAGTGGGAGACAATGACCCGCGATCGGCTTGATCCTCAGCTGATCGATCTTGTTCCAGAACTGGCGCGGTTCGTGCCGCCCGCCTTGCTGGAGGACAAACCCGTCATGTCCGCTTGGCACGGGTCACTGCATGCTCGGCTGCGGTCTGCGGGCATTGATTCACTTATCGTGTCGGGCGCGGAGACGGAGGTTTGCGTGCTCGCCTCTGTGATGGGAGCGATCGATCTCGGCTACCGGGTGGTCATCGTCGCCGACGCGGTATGTTCGGGAGCTGACTCGACCCACGATGCCATGCTCGCGATCTACGAGAGCCGCTACGGCATGCAGGTCGAGACGGTGACCACCGCCGACCTCCTGGCCGCGCGGCTGGACGAAATGTTGTGACATCAGGAGGACCTCTGGGCATGACAGAACAGGAAATGATTATCGACGCGTTGGGCGTCACTCCGAGTTTTGATGTCGCGCTGGAAGGGCGCCGGCGCATGGACCTTCTCAGCACCTATCTGCGTGAATCGGGCCTCAGTACCTATGTGCTGGGGATCAGCGGCGGAGTGGATTCACTCGCCGCGGCCCTTCTGGCTCAACGCGCCGTCGAGGAACTGCGAATGATGGGGTACGATGCCAGATTCCTGGCCGTTCGTCTCCCGTACGGCATCCAGGCGGACGAACATGACGCCCAGTGGGCTTTGGACACCATAGGGGCGGATGAAGTGCACCGGGTCGACATCAAGCCGGCTGCCGACGCGATGCTGGATTCGATCAAGCTGGCTGGTCTCGAGCTCGGTGATGCTGGCCGCGAGGATTTCTTGCTTGGTAACATCAAGGCGCGTCAGCGCATGATCGCCCAGTTCGCGCTCGCCGGTGTCACCCGAGGGCTGGTCATCGGCACCGACCATGCGGCTGAGGCATTGATGGGCTTCTTCACCAAGTTCGGCGACGGTGCCGCCGACATTCTTCCGCTTTCCGGGTTGAACAAGCGCAGGGTTCGCGCCTTGGCAGCGCATCTGGGCGCTCCGTCTGAACTTATTGACAAGATCCCGACCGCCGATCTGGAGAACCTCGTTCCGCTTCGACCGGACGAAGATGCATATGGTGTCACGTACGATCAGATCGACGACTTCCTCGAAGGCCGAGAGATCGACGAAGCGGCGCGCACGCGCATACTTCATGTGCATTCCAGCACAGCGCATAAGCGAGCGCTTCCGGTCACAGCCATTGCCGTGACTAATTCGCCATTACCGCATCGCCAATAATTGTCTCATGACACACGGCCGACGTGCTCGCCGCAGCCCACCGCGTAGCGAGGCGAAGGCATGTTCGTCGCTCACAGCCAGCGATGCCCTTATGATTATCGCCGGTGCGAGGAGTCCACAAACTCCGAGGCGGGCGCCAAAAGCTGTTAGCTTCATGTCGGGCCGATCGCCGAGCCGAGTCATTCCACGCGAGAATGATCTGACGGCCGCCGCTTCCCAGAAGCTCAGTGCGGCGCGCTCCGGCAAGAAGTACCGATAGCCTTTTGTGGTCATCCAACGCCCGCACCAGGTCGGCTGCAGCGTCGAATGGTCGTGTCCAGGATCGAAGACGTCAGCGCCTCGTCGGCGACATCCTGATCAGGTAGCGGCTTAAGCATGGCAACGACCAGCCTTGAACGAGGGGTACCGCAAAGCGCTAGGTCTATACAGAAGCCCGCACCAGACAAGCACCACCAATTTCAGCACAGCCGCGCCGCGGAAGCGGCGACAACAAGGAAGGCGTACAAAGCCGCGACGATGAAATTCCGTAAGACGGACAAGGGTCATTCATTGACGGAGCCAGTTCGTGACCCCGAGACGGTTCAACAGGGCAGCCTAACAAGCGGACGCGGGACTGACCACCCCCGCGAGGGGTTTACCAGCTGGATTAGCGCTATCAAAGGCGAACTCCAGGATCGCAGCGAAGCATCGACGCTGCTCGTGAAACGCAACGCGTTTCGGCTCGAAAAGGAAGTTGGGCTCCGATCCTCAACGGCAGGCCGCGAATTGGCAATGTCCGTCGAGGCGCGCCGTGCGTCCCGATATGCGGGACACCTGCACGCTTCAGGACGCGTCGCCATCCTTGGTGATAGGTGTTCGCCGCATCGACTTTGCTGGATCGAAGATGGAGGGGCAGACGAGCTTTAAATTCGACGCCGGAGCCGTCAAGATTCGGAAGAGTGATCGCGACCGCACCGAGGGGATCCGGCTAGCTGGCGGCACGAAGCCCACGATGAGGATCGCGCCGTCTCGTTCGCTATCGCGCGGCGGCGCCGAGACATATTATCGACGGTTCGAAACTTGGAGGCCCTGGAACGCCCTGGGGTGGTGTTCGTCCCGGAGAACGGAGGTGGGGCCTGCGTGAGGCTCAAGACATCCCCTTCGCCCGCCCCCAAACCTGCCCGACGGCTAAGCCGGCACTCATCGAAAACCCTGAGATGTAGGCGCGACTGCAGAGTGCATCATTTAATCGATTGACTCGCGGAATGCGCCGGCAGTTAATCTCCCCGGCAGGGCAAAAGAGGGGCACGAACTGGGAGCAAACGATGACTGTGCAAAAACAAGAAGACTATCGAACCAACAGAGCCGACTATGCCATTGCTGCGACGCAGAGCCGAGCGACCGCTGAAGACGATCGCCACGATTTACTGGCAAGAAGAAGGTCGCTGTGGCTAAAAGATCGGCGAACTGCAAATTTGGCTGCAAACCCGTCGGAAAGCTCGCCAGAACCGAAGGCCAAACCGCGCGGTTAGTGAATCGGGCGCCAGCCACTTCGTTCTGCTATCGTCAAACGCGCCCCTGCATTCAGCGCCACGGGTGCGAGCATCCCAACTGCGGTAAGGATGCAGGATGGGGGTTCGCCAAGCCGAGGCAGCCGCCTCATTGGTTCTGTTTGAACATCGCGACGAGGGTGAGCGCTTCCTGTGACTAGACGTCGAACAGGTCTTTTGGCCCGACGCCGATCTCGTCGATGATGTCGGGAGTGTTGTTGCGCGGGCTGCCGACCTTGCTGTCGATCGGCCACATCGGAGGGTAGGCCTTCAACAGGTCGCGAGGATCCTGTTCAGGGCCGAGCCAGCGCATATAGTCGGCCGGCGCCAGGATGACCGGCTTGCGGTCTGGATGGTCGCCATCAGGGAGTTCGGCTCGCAGGCGACGATGCAGGAGGTGCGGACCAGCTCGCCCGTTGCCCTGTCGCCATACTCTTCCCAGATGCCGGCAAGCGCGAACGGCTCGCCCGACCTCATGGCGATGGCATAGGGCTGCTTCTTCTTGTCGGACGGGTCGAGCTTACGCCATTCGAAATAACCGTCGATCGGCACCAGGCAGCGCCGTGACGCGTAGGCCTTCTTGAACAGGCCATTGGTGGCGATGGTCTCGCCCGCGCATTGACGCGCGGCGGGCCTCCGCTGCCGTCGCGCGCCCAGCCGGGCACAAGGGGCCCGCGCGCGCGGTGCCGGTCATCAGTTCCTCGCGCGCGAGGATCGAGTAGGTCAGGCTTGGCGCGCGGTTCCAGACCGGGAAGCTGTTGTCCAGCCGGGCGATATCGCCTGCACGAGCGAACTTGAAGGGGCGTTTGACGAGTATATTGTGCCGGGTCGCGTCGCCCTGGGTGTGTGGTTTGGGTCGTGCTGCTTTGGGCCAACCGCGCAGCTAGGCTGCCTTCTTAAGCTCCGCCACCTGAACGCCCAGCCGGAACGCCTGACCATCTGCAAACGAGCGCGCGTAGCTCTCAGATGTAAAAGGGACGGTGGTCGTGGTGCCATTGACCGTCACGCGAACCGACCACTCTTTGTCTCTGACGATTTCAACGGCATGTCGCTCATGCGGAGCCATACATTCCTCCCAGAATCTTGCGTTGAGGATGGGGAGGATAGCGTCGCAAAACTCGTTTGCATGCAAATAATCCGACACCGCGATATCGAAATGTCAAAACAGCGCACAGCTACGCGAACTTAAGTCGATGTCGTCGCCTTGAGCTGTTCAAGGTGTTTCTTGGCGAAGTTGAAAAATGCGGTGGCAGTCTCTTCAGCCGTCCAGCCTTGCTCGATGCAAGAGGACACAAGAGCCGTGAAAGCGGTTTCAAGGACGACTGCGCAGTTCACGTCCCTGTCCGGGCTGTCCTCGGAGAGAATGGGCGGTGCAACTTGTGCTGTTTGGCACATGAAAAATAATTGGCGAGTGCCAGAAAAGTTCTGACTTCATCTTGCGGTCGGTCAGCCGTAGTGAAGTTTCGGTTTCGGCTCGGTGCCGGTGAATTTGACGCCGATGCGGTCGTTGCGACGCCAGCGAACCTCCGATCGATAGGCAACTCCATCGACCGACACGTAGAGCAAGAAGCGATCGGGAACCCGGGCTTCGGGCGCGACCTTCAGCTCGGCGCCCCCCTGATGCTGATTGCGCAAGGTGCAGCTGATCTCGGAATTCTGGATCCCGGTGATGATCGTCCCGCCCTTTAGCACACGTTGGCGGCGCTCGCGCCGATGCTCGTCGGAATTCTCATCAAGTGGATTCGCGGTGTTTGCCATCGATAATATGTCAGATCAGCTGAGTTCACTCCTAGGTATAACCGAACACAGGCGCACAGCAATGGATGGGTCATGTTGCCCTGTTACGTGACACAGGGCATGCTCGGGTGAAATCTGTCGGGTCGCGCAGAAATAGGCAATGATCTAGCAAAGGTCCCGCGTTGCCGGCGTGTCGATCAACACGGTTTCCAAGCTTCTGGTCGACGCCGACCTAAATGCTGATCTACCGGCAGACAGGCCCCCCGTAGCCGTCGAACTCCACCTCGTGAATCCAGGCGTCGCCCTCGGGCGGCTTCTCGACCGGGGTCGGCATCAAGGCTCAATGAACTCCAGCCGGCCGGTGCCGGCGCCTGCCCACCTACGCACGGAACCCGAGTCTGGATCGTGAGATCCGGCGGCCAGGGGCAACGAAACATAATCAGCTTACTAAATTAGCAATGATGCAAGAGATGGCCTATAACTCGCCCAGCCGGCGAACGACCCAATTGCCCGCTAGTTAGGCCCGGCGGCCGATGGTAACCCCGATTGGCTGTCGGGCCGTTCCTCTCAAACCGCCACTGGCTCGCGCTCGATGGATCGGCTACTCGCGATTATCGAAAGCCACGAACAGGTCAAGGGCCGCGGCGACTTCGAGGATAGCCTCGGTTAGATGGTCGTCGCATACTGTCAAATCAGGCGCAGACTGCCGAACGTGGTATAATGCGACTTTGACGGAGACGGTGTCCCCCCGGTCCGCCCTGTTGACGATTGCGGCAATCGCCTGTTCTAGAACTGGACCGACCCTTTGGATGATACTCATCCACCTCCCCCCGGGAACGCTAGGGTCAATAATAACGTTCGAGGCCGGGATGCAACCGGTGAGCGAAATCGCGACTATAGAGCCTCACCACCGAGCGTTTCCGCGGCCGCTGTCCCATAAGCGCGGGGAAGAGACTTCCGCACGTCGTGGTGGGCGCTGGCGCGGGCGCTGCGCGGCCCTCTGAACGACCCGCCTATCTGCTGCCGAAGAGCTTGAAAGCGCCCCCGGTCGCGTCGCAGATATATCGTGCGCCGATCTGCAAGTCATCCTGCGTGCGCTGCATTGATGCTTAGAAACGTCTCCGGCGTGCCGCTGGAGCCCGCGACGAGGACGCTCTCAACTCCATCGCGGAGAAATAAATATTGGACGGTTGGACCTCATTCAGGTTGTGCTGCGCGAGTGGCTCGAAACCAACGTTATCTGCCAGTCCGAGCGACTGATGAGGAAAGCGAGACGAACGGCAGCGCGTAGGCCGCGACCGACCTGTATGTAGAAGACCCGCCGCTGCATTTGCGAAGCGACGGGCCTCCACCCCATTCCCCCACACCTGACCATGCAATTGCGATGCCAGACGTATTGACCCATTGCAGGGCACCTTTGAGGCAGCACGGCGTGTTCACGGTTGAATGTCGACTTTGCCTCAACATACTTCGGCCGGAGCGCTTGCTCGTCTTGAGGGTTGAGATGCTGGAGATGCAGGCGTGGTCAAGAAACCGTCTATTGCCGAAACTTTGCGATGAACCTCTGTCCAATTGATGAGGATCCGAAGGGCGTCGCCGATGGCGGTCACCTGGACCAGCTGCAAGAGGTCGATGCCCTGGTGGGCCTCGCCAAAGAAATGGCCGACCGGCAACTGCGCCGGGCTTTCTAACCCGGTAGTTGAAATCGATGGCTCCATGCAAGACCGTGACGAGGCAAAGGACTGAGGGTGTCAACACCTCCTTGCGAAGGGGATGAAAATGGGTTTAGCCAAAGACTTGTCTAATGTTGCGCTCACATTCAATTGTCCGGATTGCTCGCATCCGGCAGTAAGGAAAGGCTCTGCACTAAGAGCGATCGCGCACTTCAGATGCCACGGGTGCAACGCCAAGGTGCGGATCACTTATCAGCAGAAGCTAGCAATCTTCGAAAAGCACAGGCTATCGGCCGCCCAGGGGGCGTTGCGACAACTCAACTCTGCTTTGCGGTAAGCCTAGGCGGCTTCGCCGAAGGATCATGCGCGGCATGGCCGGTGTCACCCTAATCCTGATGCCAGAAGTCCAGCAGCGAAGCGTTGCGTAGACTTTGCGGAGGCACGGATGCTGAAGTCTAGCCAGAAACGAGCCGAGAAGCCGCAATCGTCCGGCTAAAATCAAACCGAATATCGGCCCAGCAGCACAACCGTGGAACCTTTCCAAGCCGCCTGCCTTGTCCCATCCTCATAGAAGGAGATGCGAAATGAGCCTTGATATAGGAAAGGTCGCCATAGCGTTGCTGGGCCTGCTTGCCTACAAGAATAAGGACAAGATTGGCGAGTTGATCGCTGGTAGGAAATCGACAGATCCCAACACTAGCGCTGGCTCCCCTGGCGGCCTCGGCGACATCCTGGACCGTCTCAGAAATGCGGGTGCGGGCGATCAGGTAGATTCTTGGATAGGAAAAGGATCCAACCGGCCCGTTCAGCGCGATCAGGTTGAGAAAGCAATTGACCCGCAAACGTTGAGCGATTTGGCTGAGCAAACCGGATTGTCCCATGAAGAACTCGTCGACCGGCTCACAAGAGAATTGCCCGAGGCGGTAGACAAGCTTACGCCCGACGGGCAGATGCCCGCCGGCAACGGTCCAAATCTCTTGGACGAGGTACCAGGAGCTGGTCGTACTTAGCGCCACTGCGACAAAGCAGGCTGAAAATAAAAGGCCCGTGTCCCCCAGGGGACGCCGGCTTCGGGGACACCGAGCTGGCAGCAATCGTGTGAGGGGAAGTTGCTGGCCTTCACCGCGAGGCGGTGTTCCAAGGTCGATCGCAAAAAGTCCCGCCGCACATGCCAGGACGGCGGGACCGATCGAGCGCCTTTGCACCAGGCAGGGGGGATGCGGGGGTGGGCTTGCCCGGTGCGCGCGGACCGTCCGGGAACCTTAGGCGCATCACCGGCAATGCGTCCACCAACCGACGGTTGGAGCGACAAGGACAAATTCGGTCCCGGCAGGTCGGATCATCCTGGGCCGCTATCGCTCGCAACCAGACGGTACCGGATGGTTTCGGATGTGGTCGTTAAAGCAGCGCACTTTGGCGAAAGCGGCTTTGAATTCGGCAAAGGTTTCCGGCGGTACGCCCTCAGACTCGTTCAGTTTGCCGCTGGCCACGAACCACACCGAGAGGATTTTCTGTCCGGATCGTATTCTGTTTTGCGTATCGAGGTGGAGGGCATGACGGCGGCTCGATCGAAAAGCAATCAATGAGCGGAAAGGCCGTCGCGTTCCTTATGACTGCGGGTGTGGTAAAGCACCAGCTCAATTCGGAGCGCCGCCGGCGAGAAGATGTCGATAGCGTTCGTCATCATCCAGCGGGCGCGCGCAAAGATCGGTCCGACGTGGCGCGTCGGCGGGCGCAGTGGACCGGGTCGCCGCCCCATGCTCATCGGCGGGCCGATCAATGGCTTCCGGCTCTCTTCGAGAAGGTGCTCTTGCCCACCCTCAAGCCGGGCGACATCCTCGTCAACGACAATTCCGTCTCACACGAGGGGCAAGGCCGTCCGGCACGCCGTCAACGAAGCCGGCGCCAAGCTCTTCTTCCTGCCGAAATGCTCGCCAGACCTGAATCCGATCGAGATGCTCTTGCCAAACTCATGCACCTGCTGAGAAAGGCCGCCAGACGCACCACCCACGCCGTCTGCAGCGCCATTGGCAAAATCCACGACGCTCTCAGATCAAGGAATGCGCCAACTATTTCACCGAGGTCGAGTAGGCCCCAACTTAAAATCCTCACGCTCTAAGCACGGCATGGGTTATGCCGAGCCGGGCACGCGAACTCAGTCCTCCCTGAATGCCCGACGGATTTGATCTGCCAGAGGTTTTACGAGGTAAGACAGCATTGTGCGGCTGCCGGTCGAGAAGAACACCTCGACAGGCATACCGGGCGACAAGGTCAGGCCCTTCAGCCTCGCAAGCTCTGCACGGGGCAGGCTGACACGCACGGTATAGAAGGCCGCACCGCTTCGTTCATCGATGCTCAGATCGGGGGAGATCTCACTGACTACACCATTCAGCTCTGGCGTTGTCCGCTGGTTGAAGGCCGAAAATCGCAAGGTTGCGCTCTGCCTTGGGATCAGCTGATCGATGTCCTGCGGAGCCACACGTGCTTCGACGGTCAGGTCGTCTGTCACAGGGACAATCTGCATGATGAGCTCTCCCGCAGATATGACGCCACCGACCGTGTGCACGCCGAGCTGATGGACGACGCCAGTCTGCGGGCTGCGTATATCGATCCGCTTGAGCTGATCCTCGGCCGAGACCTTTTGCTCGACCAACTCCGAGAGCTTTGCCTGGACGTCACGGAGCTCGGTTGCCACCTCGCTGCGCAAATCCTGGTCGATCTGAATGATCTGCAAACGGATTTCGGATGTATGACCCTTCGATTGCGCTATGGACGCAGTCAGCTTCCCATGTTCGCCGTCAAGCCGGACTGCGTCACGCTCAAGCGTCGTTATGCGATCGATTGAAACCAGCTTGCGTTCCCAGAGTTTGCGCATGCCGTCGAGTTCAAGCCCGATCAACTTGATTTCCTGGCTTTTAGCAGCCCTTTGCTCGGTCAGGCCGGAAACTTCTTCGCTGAGCTGAGCAATGCGCTCTCTCAACTGGGCCTTCTGGCCAGCGCGTGCCTGGCGACGAAATTCGAACAAGGATAGCTCGCCGGCCATCGCACGCCGGATCTCAGGATCGTCCTGCCGCAACGTCAGCGAAGATGGAAAGGCGATGGCGTCGGTGCCATCGCGCTCGGCTTCGAGGCGGGCCAGACGGGCCTCGAATTCGTCCAGGCTCTTGGTGACGATGGCTAAATCGGCCCGGGTCACGGTTTCATCGAGACGGATCAAAACCTGGCCCGCCTGCACGGCGTCGCCTTCTCGCACGAGGATCTGACCGACCACGCCACCCGTTGGATGCTGCACCTTTTTAACGCTGGAATCGACGACCAGCCTTCCCGAAGCAATGACGGCTCCAGAAAGCTCCGTGACCGCGGCCAGGCTTCCGGCCCCACCAACCAGGAGCATGCAGACCGCGACACCGCCGAACAGATAGCGTCGAATGGTCCGATCGATCGCGGATGCCGTGTGTTGCGTCATCAGTGTGTCGCCTCCTCAGGGCCGGAGACGACCTTCAGGGGAACGCTGCCCGAACGGGTTACCTTGCTCAAGACCTCATTCTTGGGGCCAAACGCCTGGACACGGCCGTTGGCCATGACGAGTACCTGATCCAGGCTTGCAAGCGCGCTCGGCCGATGTGCCACCACCACAGCAATGCCGCCTCGCGCCCGCACGCCCTCAATTGCCGCCGCCAGCGCGGCCTCCCCTTCGGAATCGAGGTTGGAATTAGGCTCGTCCAGGATGACGAGGAACGGATCGCCATAGAGGGCCCGAGCGAGCGCAACCCGCTGTCTCTGGCCCGCCGAAAGCGCCGACCCGGCCTCGCCGATCCGCGTTTCATAGCCTTCCGGCAGATGGACGACAAGGTCATGAACGCCGGCCGCGCGCGCAGCCGCCAGTATCTTGTCCGAAGAGGCTTGAGGTTCGAAGCGTGCGATGTTCTCGGCAATGGTGCCATCGAACAGTTGCACATCCTGCGGCAGATAGCCGACATGGTTGCCCAGTTCTTGCGGCGACCACTGGTCGAGCGTTGCTCCGTCCAGCCTGACGGTCCCACGGGTTGGAAGCCATATCCCGGCCATTGCTCGGACAAGCGACGATTTTCCGGACGCGCTCGGTCCGACGATGCCAAGGCCGGCACCCTTCTCCAGCGCGAACCCGACATCCAGCACAACCACACGACGCTCGCCGGGTGGCGTGACGCTAATGCTTTCTACGGCAAGAGCAGATACAGGTGCCGACAGCGAGACACTCGTGGCAGTTTCGGGAAGCATGGCCAAAAGCTGGCTCAGCCGGGTCCATGCCTGGCGAGCACTGACGAAACCCTTCCAGTGGGCGATGGCCAGTTCGACCGGTGCGAGCGCCCGGCTCATCATAATCGAACTGGCGATCATAATACCGGCTGTCGCTTCTTGATGAATGACCAGATAGGCGCCGATCGCCAGTATACCCGACTGCAGCATCATGCGCAGGATCTTCGAGATCGTCCCGAGCGTCCCAGCCAGGTCGCTGGCTCTTGCGTTCGTGTTGAGAAAATCGGCGTTGACGCTTGACCAGCGCTCGGCGATGCGCGCGCCAAAGCCCATCGCCTGCAGGACCTCTGCGTTGCGACGCGTCGCTTCCGCAAGCGTATTGCGCGCTGCCGCCTGGCTGTTTGCCCTCTTCGCAGGCTCCCTCGAGCGAACTTCGGCAAGCAGAGTCAGGCTAGAGAGAAGGATGGCGCCTGCCAGCGCCGTCATGCCGATCCAGACATGGAACAGGAAGCAAATTGCCAGATACAGCGGCATCCACGGCAGGTCGAAAAGCGCAGTCGGACCAGTGCTCGACAGAAACGAACGCACCTGGTCAAGATCCCGCAACGACTGAAGGCCGTCGCCTGGGAGCTTGGTGAGCAACGGCAAACGCATAAGGGCGGTATAGACTTGCCCACTCAATCGCGCGTCCAAAGCCATCCCGATGCGCACAAGCAACCGCGACCGGATAAGCTCAAGAACGCCTTGGAAAATAAACAGCATGCCGGCAAATACAGCAAGCCCGACAAGCGTCGGCACACTGCGGCCGGTGATGACCCGATCATAGACCTGCAGCATGAAGAACGAGCCGGTCAGCGCCAGAACATTGACGACGCCGCTCATCAGGGCAATTCCAGCGAACGCGCGGCGGAAAGAAGCCAAAACCGCAGCGAGGGTTGTTCGCGGCCGCTCGGACGAATGGGAATGCGACATCGCCTTCACATCGGTTCCAGTTCGGTCCCAGGCGCAAGAATCGTGCCCGAAATCGGGCTCGATGACAGCGTCTCCATACCGCCGCCACCGTCAGGTGTTGCGCCTAGATATGCCAATCGTTCAGCGCGTACGCATGGACGTAGTCGATCTGCATTTCTGCAGGTGTCGCAAGCCCGTCGGCAGGCGCTCCCGCGAGCCCACCGACCGCCAGGTCGACCAGCATATACATGGGATCGTGCATATCGGAAGGCGTTGCGGCACGAGCAACTTCGACGTCGTCGAAATACCAGACGAGTTCGTCTTCTGTCCACAGCACTCCGTAGGTGTGGAACCCTTCGGTATCCGCGGCATACGCCGTCGAGGACACTGTCGTATGCGTTCCCGTCTCGTTGGAGTGGCTTGTCAGAATGAGGTTGTTTGGATCCTGACCAAGCATTTCCACGACGTCCAGTTCCGGTGGCCAGGAGCCGTCAGCCGGCAGAAGCCAGAAGGCCGGCCATACACCTTGCTTTTCGGGCATGTCAGCCCGAATTTCGAAATAGCCGTAGGTTTGTGCGAAGGATTCATAGGTCGTCAGCAAACCTGACGTGTATTTGTAATCGTTTATGTAGGGCTGGACTGCCGCGGGAGCCCGGGCGGCGGTAATCGTGAGAACACCGTCCTCAACGCTGAACGGGTTGACCGAACTCGTCGGGGCGTAGTTGGTGTCGATATACCATTGAAGCTCCTTGTTGCTCGTGAGCGAGCTGCCGTTCGCGGCACCCCACCAGAAGTTCGAGTCCCAGGTGCCGCTCGAGCCATTCCACAGGTCGAGCGTGTTGAACTCGTCCGAGAAGGTGAGTTCCAGATGCGACCTGTCCAGGGCCAGATCGAACTGGCCTGGGGTGAACTGGTCGATGGTCTTATTGGCGAAAACGAGAAACTCGTCATCGGACAGGTTAAGTTGGACGTTCGCCCCCGACTGGACCATGTTGGCGTGCACATCCTCGAAGGAGGTGAAGCCGAAGCTTCCGACGCGCGCGGTATCGTCGGCGCCAAAGTCGAGGATCAGGTCGCTGCCGTTGCCGGGGGTCACGACGAAAATGTCCGCCCCGGATCCGCCTTTTAGAACGTCATCGCCCTGCAAGCCGTCGAGCGTCTGTTGGCCGGAGCCGCCGGTAACGATGTTGTTTAGCTCGTTTCCGAAAGCATAGTGTTTGTCGCCGGTGACCGTCAGGTTCTCGAAATTCGCTGGCAGCTTGTAGCTCATCCAGGTCGAGATGGTGTCGACACCCTCGTTGGGCAGCTCGACCGCCTTGTTTTTGGAGGAATACAGATAATAGATGTCATCGCCCTTGCCGCCGTACATCGTGACGGTGACGCTACCGTCGGCGTACATTGAGTCGTTGTAGATGCTGCCATAAAGTGTGGGGCCGGAGTTCGTCGCCGAATACCACTTTACCGAGGACCCGCTGTAGGCGAGTGGAACACCCTTGGCGTTCAGTACGTTGGCCATTTGGGTCCTCTCCTTTTTCTCGCCTCGATATCGGGCCTAACACCTATTGAGAGCAAAAGGAGCCAGTACCATTTAGCTTTCGAGTTTAGAGAGTTACCAAAAGGTTAATATGCAGCGGAGCCACTTGCCCCGGGCCGCCTCACCCCTTCAAGGGCTCTAGAAGTGGCAGCCGGCGCTTGCCGCTCTCCTTCGGCCGGTCGCAATGTTAGACGTATGGCCGTTGCGCCCGACGCAAGGCTTGTTGTCAGGTGCATGACGCGGTGCGTGAAATGCAGCCTTGGCGATGGCGGGCGCGCTGCATTGTTGATATCGTACGCACAGAACAGGCGCGCAAATGACATCTGATTCAGAGAAGGCCGAAGCGGTCGAGCAGTTGCTTGATACACCTGACCTTGCAACCGCACTGGAAAGTGAACAGTTCAAGAAATTCCTTGACCAGGTGCCGATCGCCATAGCCGTTTCGGACCTTGCCGCTGAGGAGCGTGTGGTCTACGCCAATCCGGAATTCGAGAAACTCTCAGGCCTGACGGCCGCCAGCCTCACGCGAGAAAACTGGGCGGCCCTTTTGGGCATAGGCCTCCATCAGCAAAAGGACAGGCCGCTTGCCGAGGCCGTGGCCGAGGGAACCGATTTGGTCGGCACCTTCAGGCTGGAGCGCAACGAGGACAAGCCGGCGATCGTCGACGTTTATTCCAACGTGATCGAAGACGACAACGGCAAGGTGTGCTTCCGACTGGTGGCCCTGGTCGACGTATCCGCCCATGGCGAGGCGGGAGATGAGCGCTCGGCGGAGGAGCGTGTCAGCGAGAAAGACACGCTGCTGCGCGAACTGCAGCACCGGGTGAAGAACAACCTGCAGATGATCACCGCGCTGATCCGGCTGGAAAGCCGCAACGCGACCGAGGCCGACCGGAGACGGTTTGAGCGGCTCGCCGGTCGCGTCGACGCTCTGGCGATCCTCTACCAGACGCTAACCGCCGACGAGCCGAAGGAGGAGGTCGATCTTGGCGTCTATCTCAGCCAGATCGCGTCCGCGGTGATGAGCTCGCATGCAGTCGAGGGGATCCGCCTGGATATGAAGGTGGATACATATCCCGTGTCAATAAACGTCGCCATGCCGGCGGGACTGGTCGTGAACGAACTGCTGACCAATTCACTGAAGCATGCGTTCAAAGGACGCGATGGCGGCACGATAACGCTGCACAGCATCGTCAATGGCGACGGCTGCCGGGTTATAGTGGCGGACGACGGAATCGGCCTGCCGGAAGGCGAGACGTGGCCCAAGCCAGGCAAGCTCGGAGCGCTGATCGCGCGCTCGCTGACCGAGAACGCCAAGGCGCAGTTCGCAGTCGACTCTAGCGCCAGCAAAGGGACGAAGGTGACCATCATCTTCAAACGATCGGCGGCAGCAAGCTGAAAAATTGCCATCGAACATACCAGGCTGGCAGCTGGCTTCATGCCGCGGCCTTGGGCAGGTGCCTGGCCCGGACGCTCTTGAAACGGCCTCCTTCATACGGTCGAAATCTTCCATCGAAGAGCCGGCAGGTACGTCCGCGGGGCAAGCAGGATGAAGTATGCGGGCGTTTCGCTCGGTTGGGCTAGTTTAGCGTGACCGGCCTTAAAAACAGCTGGCAGGTGGCGCTCTGCCGTAGTGAATATTCTCCAACAAGCTACAATATCCGCCAACAAGGCTGCTGCGGAGGCAGTGTTCGTGCATCACCATTTTGCTGGGCTTTCGCAGCTCGGGCTTGAGCGGAATTTACACCCTTGCGGTCAAGTGGACAGATACTCGCCAAGCGGGGGCAAGTGTTCTATGGTCTCTGGTGGCATCGGATAGTGCAAGGTATCGATGCTCAGTCTGTCGCTTTAGGCAGGGGAGGGGGCCATGTTCGAAGTCGTTGCATCCTGCAGGAAAGCGGGGCCAGGAAGCTGGTTCGCCACAAATATCCTCGGCTTCATCGTCGCGCTGTCGGTCTTGTTTTTACCCGGACTGGAAAGCGCGAATGCACAGACGAACTGGACACTCGATCCGGCCGCCTCGGTGCTCACCTATCAGTCGGTCAAGAAGAACACGATCGTTGAAACCAACAAGATCAGGAACATCGCCGGCACTTTTTCTTCGACGGGTGAGGCCAATATCAAGTTTGACCTCAACTCCGTCGATACCGGTGTCGACCTTCGCAACGTCCGCATGCGGTTCCTTTTCTTTGAGACATTCAAGTATCCGACCGCAGAACTGACCGCAAAGGTGGATCCTGCGGCGTTTGCCGAGCTTGCGACTAAGCGAAGGGTCAAGGCAGTGCTTCCATTCCGCCTCAACCTGCATGGGGTCGACAAGGATCTTGAGGCCAACGTCGTGGTGACTATGATCAGCGACAGCATGGTCTCCGTCGCTTCCGAGGCGCCCGTCGCTGTGCATGTCGAGGACTTCGGACTGCTGCCGAATGTCGACAAGCTGCAGCAGGCCGCCAATGTGACCAACATTGTTCCGACCGCTTCGGTCTCGTTCGATTTCGTGTTCAACGCCGATGGCACCAAGCCCGCGGCCGTCCAGACCGTCGCGGCAAGCAGCGCCGACGTCGGGCCCGTTGCCACCGATGCCGCGAAGGCGAACTTCAGCGACGAGGAGTGCCTCAACCGGTTCGCGGTGCTCTCTCGCACCGGAGCCATCTATTTTCGGACGGCGAGCGCACGGCTCGACAGCCAAAGCCGTCCGCTGCTGGCTGAGGTCGTTGGCGTAGTCGGCAAGTGCCCAGGCCTGAAGGTGGAGGTTTCCGGACACACCGATTCCGATGGGTCGCCAGCCGCCAACAAGCTCCTGTCGGAGCGCAGGGCCCAGGCAGTTGCTGATGCCATTGTTGCCGCCGGGATTGCTCGCACGCAGATCACGGCGACCGGTTACGGCGAGGAGCGGCCAGTTGCCGCCAACGACACGCCGAAGAACAAGGCGCTCAATCGGCGGATTGAGTTTTCCGCCACCAAGCTCCTCAACTGAGGAAGGGCCTTTTGTTCCGGCGGGGCTCCGATCTGATTGCTTGGTTTGGTGGTGTCCTGCGCGCGATCGGGCTGGTGATGCTTTCGCTGTTCTTGACCTTGACGGCGGCCAATGCCGAACGCCGTGTTGCTCTGGTCCTTGGCAACTCCCAGTATCAGCATGCGCCGGCGCTGACCAACCCGGTACACGACGCCCAGGCTGTTGCCGAACGTCTCAAGAGCCTGGATTTTGAAGTCGTCTCCGGGTTCGATCTGACCAAAATGCAGACCCAGACGACGATCGCGCAGTTCGCAAAGCAGGTGCGCGGCGCCGACATTGCCCTTTTCTTTTACGCGGGCCACGGCTTGCAGGTTTCAGGCAGCAACTATCTGCTTCCGGTCGATGCAGCACTGGAAGACGAGACCTCGCTCGACTTCGAAGCGGTGCCGGTGGATTTCGTTTTGCGGCAAATGTCGCGCGAGACCAGCATAAGGCTGATTTTCCTCGACGCCTGTCGCGACAATCCCTTGGCCGAGGTGTTGGCAAAGACCGCAGGCGTCAAGGGAGCGAGAAGTGGCCTTGCCGAAATTCCGATCGAGAATGGCGGCGCTGGCACGCTGGTCGCCTTTTCCACCAGTCCCAATCAGGTCGCCTATGACGGATCGAGCGAACACTCACCGTTCACGTCGGCGCTGCTTGCCCATATCGGGGCCTCGAACGTCTCCATCACCGACGCGATGAACAGGGTTACCGCCGACGTGTTCAAAGCAACGGCCGGCAAACAGCGCCCGTGGATCAATGTCTCGCTAACCACCGAGGTCGTGTTGCACAAAGTGGATCTGAACGCGCCACTGATCGTCGGTGAGGCGAGCGCTCCGCAACAACCGCAAGGCGGCTCGGACGGGCGCAACGCCGCCGCAAATCCGTCTGGCGCTGACGATGCCCAGCTTGCGCTCAATGTGCTGCGTCAGAAAATCCCGAGACTGGCTTCGGACGAGCCGATCTTTTTCGACCAACCTGTCGATTTCGGAGATCCAGCAATCGACGGCAAGAGTATCGCTGAGCTGATCACAGGCAAACCACTCTTCACTCCCGTGGAAGGGCTCGACAAGGCGGTGTGGGAGGGCAAGCACTGCAACGGCTGCCATGAGTGGAATGAGGATCGGCTATGCGAACAGGCGAAAAATTTCGCCGCCAACGATGTCTCCGTTCTACGCCTGCAACATCCGCTTGGGACACGCTTCAAGGTGGCGCTGGCCAAATGGGCGCAAGGCGGCTGCAAGTGAGATCTGGGCCCTTCGGTTCGAAAACCCAAGGTCAAACAAGACGATGGAGCTGCGTCTATTGGAATGGTTCGGGTCTAATACGCATCCGCCGATTGGCGCTGCGCCTCGATCTCGGCCAACTGGAGGCCCATTTCGACAAAGGCGGAGAGGACGGCAAAGCGGTCGGCCAGTGCGACGCGCGCCAGCCCTGCTAGAACACCGGCATTGACTGCATGGGCGGTAGGATGTGGCTGCAAGGCCGTTGGCGCGGTTGCGCCGACGACAGATCCGGCAACGCCAAAACCATTGTCACGCCATTCCGCAGCCAAGGCAATCCAGGCGCCCGGCGTTGTCGGCGGGGTTGCCGCAGCCTTGTTCACTGCGGCGCGATGGCGGGGACTGTCCGGTTCGCTGACCCAGTCGCGAACAAGCGCGAGCAGCTCTTGATCTGTCTTATCGAGCAGCTCGCCCAGATGCCCCAGGCATTCATGGGCCCACCAGACCGCAGCCCGATCAGGAAGCAGGTAGGCACAAAACGTGATCGCCTCTTCGGGAATAGGCCCGGCGAGGAGATCGCGGCAAAACTCGATCGAACGCTGCTCGGTTGGAAGGGCTCTCATGTCTCTGGCGACAGCGGGACAAGCCATGAAAAGATCCCGTGCCGTTTTGAATCGGAGCCCATTGGCCATGACGCCACGCCTTCATCGAGAACCAGTCGGTACTCAAGCCCCCGGCGTGGCGGCGGTCAAGTCTCAACTCGTGGGGACGGGAGATCGGCCGACACAGCCACGGGCCTCGGCGTTTATTGACAGACAAATGCGTGGGAATTTGGTATATTCACCCTTGGTAATATCGGATGCTCAACAGGAGTAACCGCTATGCGGTGGGCCAGTTCACCCTTGGTGTTGGCGGTCGTGGCTTTCTCGACCCATGTTTCCGCCGACCCTGTCCAGAAATCAGAAGACATCGTCAAGTTTTTTGCTGGCGCGGCCGACCTCGGCAAGTCGCGTGGGATTTGCGTCGGCACCGAGGAGCAGTGCAAGAGCAAGACCAAGGCAAAAGACGGGCCGGCCGACAAATCCAGTCTCGACATGCTGATCAATTTCGGGCTGGATTCGGCCGAACTCGACGCGACCGCACGCGCTGAACTCGAGGAGTTTGCCAAGGCCCTGAAGGACAGCCGGATCAGTACTTTCCACTTCGTCGTCGAAGGCTACACGGACGCTTCCGGTCCGGAGCACTACAATGAGCGGCTGTCGCAGCGACGAGCGCAATCGGTGACGTCCTTCCTCACATCCAGTGGCATCGAGGCTGACCGCATCAACGCGATCGGGTTGGGCGAAGCGCATCCGCGTAGCCCCAATCCATACGACGCCGTCAACCGCCGCGTGGAAATGCGTATAAAGGCCGAGTAGCGTACGCTGGTGCATGCCGCCTGAAACTGTGCAGCAGTGCGTCAGGAACTGAGTGGTAAGCCGCGGCAGGCCAGGCGAATGGGCTTGGAACAACCCCGGTCAGTTCTTGAGCACGCCGCCCACCACCCCACCGGAGCCGAAGAGCAACGCCTTGGTCAGGAAGTCGTTATCCTGGGGCGGCGCAGGATCGTCCCGCCGCACCACGGTCTGGCGGAAGCGGCGTTTCTGAATGACCTGCTATTGTTTGCGGGTTTCTGCGCCACCGGTCGCTGGGTGCGGACGTTCTGCGCAACCTGCTTTTTCGGCTGCGTTGCACGGGGTTGATCGGCAGCATATCCGGCAGGCACGGCTTCCATCATCGGATCTGTCTGAACCTCGAGGAATGCCAATTGCTCGCGCGTCAGATAGGTGGTCGGCGCAAGACCATTCTTGGCTTGCCAGATGCCGATCGCCCGGCGGGTCTGCGGACCTATGTTTCCGTCAATGCGGCCAAGTTCGTTGCCCAACGCCTCGATGCGCAGGTGCAGGTCGATGCGGCTCTGGCGGTCAAGACCGATCGCACTTTCTGTCAATTCGGTGCCCGCTGTTTTCTTCACCTCGTCCGAAACGCGCTTCGACGCCTCATCCCAAAGGCGTTGCTCGACTTCCCAGGATGGAGGATCGCTGGCAGCGGCCACAGGAGAGGGCGCCGCTGCGGGGTTCGACGCGTCGGCCGCTGGCTTTGCGGCAGGCGCCGCTGCCTCAGCGGATTTTCTAAGGAAGACCTCACGGTCCAGCGACGCATTATGCCATGGCCTCTGCCGACCTTGCGTGGTTTCGGTCACTTCGCCGCGCACGCGTGTCAGCGCGCTCTGGATTTCAACGCGGGCTCGGTCAGGTGCCTTGCGAGCGCCGTTGAGTAAGGAGTGTCAAGGCCGTTGCCGTCGAAAGTTATGGCGCCCGGATCCGTCGCGTAGGCAATCAGCAGGCCACCTGTGCCCACACCGTCCGATTTTGCTTCCACCGGCGCCAGGCCGGGCGTTGCGCACGCTACGTGCACATGGGATCTCCGGCAGCACGAAGGGCGAAAGAAACGCGCTGGTGCCGGGCTATGTTATGTCGCCGGTCGAACGCCAACGGATGGGGCGCCCGGTCGGAAGGCCCGCTTGTCGGCGGCGGCATCGAGCCTCTATTTCGTGCGCTACCTTTCGTGCGCTACTGCTTGAGTATCCGTCGTCGCTACTCTATATGATGCGTGATGATTGATGCGCACCAAGGAGGGCGATATGAGAACGACACTGGCGATCGATGACGACGTCCTGGTCGCGGCCAAGGCCATGGCCCGGCAGCAGGACCGCAGCGTGGGCGAGATCATCACCGATCTCGCCCGGCGCTCGCTGCGCCGCCCGCAAGCCGGCGGCGAGCGCAACGGGATACCTCTGCTGTCGCCTCGGCCGGATGCACCTCTTGTCACACTTGAGACGGTCAATGCCTTGCGTGACGAGTTGCTGTGACCTTCCTGCTCGACGTCAATGTGCTGATCGCGCTGATCGATCCTGGCCATGTCGCCCATGACGACGCCCATGGCTGGTTCGAAGTGACCGGTCACGCCGCATGGGCTACCTGTCCCATTACCGAAAACGGCGTCCTGCGGATCGTCGGAAACCAAAAATATCCTAATTCTCCCGGCTCGCCTGCCGTCGTTGCGCAAATCGTCACCAAGTTGCGAGCCCTGCATGGGCACAGCTTCTGGTCCGACGATGTGAGCCTGGTTGGCTCCGGCGACATCGATGCGGCGAAAATCCTGACCTCGGCACAGGTCACCGATACCTATCTTCTTGCGCTCGCCAAGGCGCATGGCGGCCAACTTGCGAGCTTTGACCGCAAGTTTTCGGGGGCGGCCGTGAAGGCCGGGAAGACTACACTGCACCTGATCCCCACAAGGTAGACTGCGGGCTCTTTCTGTCAGAGGTATATACCGGCAAAGGATCAGCTGTTGAGGGCGTCCTTGATGCCTTAGCCGGCGTGAAGGACAGCTTCTTCCGGAATGGGATGCCCCCACCCTAAAACTTTCTTATACAGAATTAGCATCGCTGTTGGGCCGAGCTGGTGCGCGTATCGGCCTCACTAGCGATTGCAGTACTCCCTTGCGCGCTTGCGCGCACGCGGGGGAATTCCTGTATAAGCGATAACAGTCGACTTGGCGACCGGTCCTTACTGTCGTCGCTCCAGATCGGCGACCACCCCTATGCCACCTTTTCTTTCTCGCCATCTCGCTCGTTATTAATCTTGCCCTTTCGTGGGAGGGCTGTGTGGTGTCGGAAACAGGTGAGCAGGAATACTATCGGCAGCTTGGCGGCATGAAGAAATCTTAAGAAATGCATTCCGAGATACGTTTCTGGATGTGAAGCTAACGACAATCTTCAATTTGGTTCGTATAGAATCGTGTTGTGAACGCGTAATTGAGGAGCCCCCGAAATGAACGCAAAGCTCAAAAGCGAAGCCCGTCGCAAGATAATTCTTGATGGATACCTTAATAACGAACCGTTGAAAGATATTTCGACCAAGATCGGATGCTCACTGGCGAGTTTAAGAGTCAGCGCCAGTAAACTCGGTTGCACTCGAACCCCGACGGAGGCGGCGGAATTTCGGCGTGGCTTTCATATCCCGGAACACAAACAGGAAGATTACAACCAGTTGATGATCTATGGACGGTATAAATCTCGCGATTACGCGCAAATTTTGGGACTCTTAACAGTGCAATCATCAGGTTTCGAGTAAGGTTATTACAATACAATCTGGACGATATTATCACTTAAAGACTTTCTGTAAATCCCGAATAACTTGCTTCAGGCTGGTGAAACTTTGGGTAGGGGGTAGAAAATGACTCTGATGGATAGACACAGTGATTCTGTTTCGGGTAACCGATACATTGCGATAACGACCAAGTATAACCATGAGGCGCATACGACGCGGCCCTCTTATGCTTTTCCTCCAGATCGTGCATCGGGCACAGGGGTCGGGGAGCCAAGAGCACGCAGCCTGGAATCCGTAACCGGCATGCTTGATCGCATCGGCTGCGGCTATCTCGTGCTGAACCGCGAGAGGAAAGTGGTCGAATGGAACGCAGCCGCTCAAACCACGCTGGAGCGCCAGGGAGAAGTGGCCGATACGGCCAGCGGGCTTTCGGTGGCCTTGAGGCGGCTGATCGCGAATGTTCCGGCCCATTTCCTGCCGGGCTCACTATCGTGGGTGGTGATCCGCAGCAGCGGCGACAGGCCGGTGATATTGAACGAGAACGGGTTTATCGCTCCTGACGGAACGAGCATTGTGGCGTTACTGGACCGCGAGAACAGGTCGGGGCCAAATCCTCAGACACTGCAAAAGATGTTTGGCTTGACGAGCGCGGAAACGCACCTGGCGTTGCGCTTGGCTCAGGGCGATGCGCCGCTGGAGATCGCCCGCAGTTGGCGCCTCAGCCGCACCACGATCCGCTCCCAGCTTGCCTCGCTGTTCGCCAAGACCGAAACGAAACGTCAGGCGGAACTGGTGGCTCTTCTTGGGCGCATTTCAGTCTTGCCATAACGGCCGTCGTTTGGATCCATCTCAGCAAACAGCCAATCCCGAAACGCTTTGACTTTCCGCTGGGCAATGGCGCGGGGCGGGCAGCAGGAGTATGAATCTCGAAAAAGAGAATCACTTGCAGGCACCAAAGCCGCAATGGCGTCTGCGGACAAGCAAACAGGCAGGTGGTTGATAGCTACTGCTGTGCTTGGGGTCGCCTAGTTCGTAGCCTATTCATATTCCCCTGGTTTGATGCGCCTCATCGGCATCGCGTTTGTAATTTACGCCTTCTACCGCACGCAAAATCCTTAGATATCACCGGCCTTGTGGTTGCCCTATTATGCCCCCGGCCGCTTGTTCTTGACGTAGTCCAAAGCCTCGATCCGTGCACGTCAGTCACAAGTACAATTAACTTCGGCCCGAAGGCGCAGGAGCCGTCGGTGCCGAAGACTTTTACACTCTTACCGTTGTCAGGATGAAGCGCGTCGATCGGATTGCTGAGCGGTATCATTTCAATTTCCATTCGTGTTCTCCTCGTTTCTTGTTTTGGTGTGTCGAAGTGCCCGCCGGATTCCACCGGCGGTAGGTGCTTCCACCGCCAGCGGGGTATAAGGGGTGGTGGTGGCTAGGTCGGTGGAAGGTGATGGTATGGCGGTAGTAGTCCGGTGGAAGGCCGCGGTGGAATCATGCCGCACCGTAATTTTCAGATGCCAAGATGAGCCGCTTTCTCTGTCGAGAAGGCGGGCCGTCCATAACAATCTTGATTTCACCCGATTCCAAAAGGCGCTGCGTCGCGTCGGGCAATTGGCGTTTTGATACCCCGCCGGCATCGGTGTGCTTGGCCATCTTCGCAGGCGCATGATTTGTGCCAGTGAGGTCGGAAACGGTCTGGCCAGTTCGATTGAACGTTGACAGCAGCTTCTTGAACGTCTCGTCAGCGCGTCTGCTTATAATACCGGCAACAGCGGACGGCTTGCCGTCATCCAACGCGAACACACCTTCTTGCCAGCGCATGCGTATCTCTCCGCCCTTCTTGCCGTAGTTGGCCTTCATCGTGGTAAGGGTACGAACATCTGGGTCTGCCCCGTCTCCGCTTGCCGTGGTGAGGTACAGCCGCGATCGGGCGCTATTATTCCAGGCGGTGCTACCGGACGAGCCAGTGCCGGTCTGCATACCCGCGACCGACGGGTGGGAGAGCAAAAGGACGGCCATGTCCAATTCGATGGCCGGCTTGCGGAGCATGCCGATGAACTGGCGGACGTGATGGCGCTTTATCTCATCGCCCCCAAAGAGGTCCGCTGACGTGTCCAACACTAAAAAGCCGGGGCGGAATTCGATAAGTCGCCAGCTTGACCATGTTTTCGGTCGGCTGCATTACGCTAGCCTTGTTCGGAACGGCAAGCAAAGCGTCGCGGCCGGCCATGGGGAGAGGGCGACAATCCGACATGTCTGACAGGCTGCGCTGATGTTCGTACGTTATGGCGGCTAGTCGGCGGTGGAATTCGTCACTTTCGTCCTCAGCGCCTAAGTACATCACTCGACCGGTCATCGGCCGAAGCCCAACCGTTTCGCACCCCATCGCGCTCGCCGCCGCAATCTGTAGTGCCAAGAGGGACTTTCCGACGCCACCATCGCCGTTAAGAATCGTTATCTGGCGACGCGGTATCAGCCCGTCCAGAAACCATTCCCGAGTCGGGACCGGCATGCCTTGCCAGTCTACAGGGTTGATGAAGGGAAGTGGATCGTTGTCGTTGGCAGCTAATGGTTCGCCGTCTTCTAGGCTGTATCGGATGGACTGCTGCACACCCTTCAACCAACGGGTTGAAAATTTCAGTTTGAGACGCCCGATCGTGCTTACAAAATTGTAAACACAAGCAGCGCCGTCGGGATCGACTACGTGAGTGCCACCGCGGTCGGACTGCCACTCTCGAGCGCTTTCCAGGTCGAACTCTGCCGCCTCAGGCTGCGGTGCGGTCATGCGGCGTCGGCTCCATGAGCGCGGCGATAGCGGCGCTGGCGATTTCGGCAACAAGTGGGCGTGAGAAAGTGACGACGCGGCCGCCGAGGGCGTTCGGCGCAAACAGGCTGTGGCCCCCGTCTGGCCGCCGAGAGAGTTTCAGATTGAATACCCTCACATCATCGCGGAAACCCAGTCGTGTACCGAAAGCGGGTTACGATTTGCCGGGGCCATGCACAGGCTCAAAGCGCATTCTGAACAGAGCTCAGCATCGCCGTGATCGCCTGTTTGTACTTCGCGAACTCGGGCGATGTCTGCCGGACCTCCGTGGTGGTCGTCGTCTGCTGGCCCGCCGTGGTTGTGGCTGGGCTTAGCTTGCGACCCATCTTTCTTTCGGCCCAGTCCACGACATAGCTGGCGGACTTGCCGGTCAGAAAGGGATTGGCCTGAATGACGGCTGACCCGAGCACGGCGCTCAATTGCGCCGAACCCGATGCCGACAGCACCTGATGCGCGCCCTCCATGCCGAGAAAATGGCAGAGATAGAGCCGGCCGGCTGTGATCTGGTGGCCGCGCGCCCGAAGATAGGCTTCGCCTTCTCGCGCCAGATTGCGAACCATCTCGCGCGAGATCGTGGCGTCGTATCGCAGGGCGAGCAGGTCGGCGGTCGAGAGTGTGCGTGCAATTTCGGGGCGGTAAGTGTTCATCATCCGGATCCAGGTCTTTGTGATGAATTGGCCGGCGCCTGTCGCTGAAGAATTTGGGTTCTTGGCACGGGCGCTGCCGCCACTTTCGACATGGACGATGCGGTCGGTGAGTGTTTCCACGGCGGAAAGATCCGAAGCGACTGCGGTAACCGTGCCCAGTGGGTCGATCGCCGCGCCATTCTGGTAGAGTTCGAAATGCAAATGCGGTCCGGTCGAAAGGCCGGTGGTGCCGATATAGCCGATGATGTCGCCAGCCTTCACCTTGGTGCCGACGCCGCCCTCGATTGCGAATTTCTGCATATGAGCGTAGCGCGTCTCGCGCCCGTTTCCGTGCGAAATCTTGACCAGATTGCCGTAGCCGCCTCCATCGCCCTGGAAGGTAATTTCGCCATCAAAGGCCGCGGCGATCGGCGTGCCTACGGGCGCCGCCCAGTCGACGCCCTTGTGAATGCGAACGGTCCCGAGAATTGGATGTTTGCGAGGCCCGAAGGTGGACGTCAAGACCCCGTTGACTGGCGTGACCATGCCGTTGGTGACCGTCAGCGAACGAACCTGGTCGTCGCCTGTGACGCATGCAAACTGACCATCGCCCTGCTGAAAGACGAAACAGTCGAGGCTTTTCGTCGTCCCCTGGACACCCACATACAGCACCCGCCCGGCGCCTTCGTCCTTGCCGCGCGGCGTCTGCGAATAGATCAGCACAAGACGCTGGTCCTCGCTTGCGAAAGCGTCCAGATCCTGTCCTCTCGACAGATACATGATCGCTTCGCCGATCACGCCGGTCGGAACGCTGTTGCGTGCCGCTGTCGAGTAGATCGCGTCGAGCAGACGATATTGCCTTTTGTGTGCGCCTTCCTCCGGCGCACCCGAGTAGTTGAACAGATCTTCGCGTACCCAAGGATCAACCCCCGAGACGAACACGCCTGCGGCATTGCGCGTCAGCGTGCCGACGAAAACGTTCTTGGCGTAGATCGACACCTGCATGAGGGATATCGTTGTCGTCTCGCGGGTCGGCCGGTATCCACGCAGGGCGACGACATAACCCGGTTCCAGGCCGTCCCGGCTAAAGAGCGCCTTCAGGGCCTCGCCTGCCAGCCTGGCGTCGTCGGCGGAGAAATGCGCATCGAGCGCAACGCTGTCCAAACTGCGATTGTTGAGGATCTTCACGAAAGTGTCTTCGGTGGCCTCGAACCGCTGATATTCATTCATGACAGTTGCGACGCTGGTGTTGTTTTCGATCTGGGTCTTCTGGAATGCGGGAAGGGCTGCATCGCCTGCATCGATTGTTTCACCCCAGCCAGCTTCGGGATCGTCCGTGCCTGCCTGTTGATCCGAAGCCGGCGCGAGCTCACCCGCGGCAGGAGATGGCTCAAGGTCGTTCTGCAGATCGCTGGAGGGCGCGGGGGCGGCCTTTCGTTGCGCCTGGAAGAATGCAAAATCCTCCTGGGTCGACGGTATCGTCGTCATGAATTTTTCGCTGGCGCTAAGCATGACGTCGGACAGAATCTCGATCTGTGGCGAAACCCCTGCCGGGTCGAGTTCTGCCGGACGCGGAATCACGCGGCCTTTCGTTGCTGCGCCGGTATCGGGTGCGAGCGTGATCCACATAGGGTCCCCCGCTAGACCGATAATGGCAGGCACATAGACAGATGCATCGGCCGGCACATCATCCGCTCCTTCCACCGCGTGCAACTCCTCGTCTTCGTCGCCAAACGACCAATAGTCCGCGGTGAGGTAGAAGCCGACGGCGATCGAACACAGGAAAATCAAGGCGAAGCCGGCGATAAGCCGGCGCCAAACTGTGCGCCGGCGAAGGGCGGCGCGCGCCTGCCTTTTCGCCTTGAAGCTGGTGTCGATCGCGTGCGTCACGGACTGCTTCCGGTCAGGAAAAACGTCCACCGCACCTGTTCAAGCGTATCGACTTCAACAAATCGCGCCGCGATATGGCCGCGCTGCCAGCACTCCTCGATGCCGCGTATCGAGAAACGTCGCCGCTCGATGCACATTTCGGTCGACCCGGTCAGGATCGCGTGGCCAAAAACGTCCGTGGCATAGATGTAGATGTAGCGGTTCGTCAGTTCCTCGCGAATGACGTTCACGCACTGATTTGCGCCGATGGTCCACCAGCCATCGGTCTGGTCGGCATTGTCGATTGTCTGGCCGACGGCGAGGTTGACGACGTCGAGCGTCTGATTGCAGACCGTGAATTCGGCGCGCGCTTCGTTGCATGAGAGCACGGCCAGGAGTGCCGCGGCCGAAACCACCGCAAGCCTCATGCCGCCTCTCAAGGCAAGCAAGGCGCGAGCCCGATCACGCTGCTTTACGGGCAGGCCGGCAGACGAGCGGGGCAAACGCGAGCGGCAGAGTTCCATTGCACGCCCATGCTACCCGCCGAGCCGGAAATATTTGGCACTGGCCGAGAACTGTGATCCGTTGGTCTCGATTTCTTCGAGAATTTTGGGCAACAGCTGCGAGGCAGGCACCGGCGTGGAGAACGCAGCCGCCTGAATATCCTGGGGGCCGGTGATCACCATGATGATCTGCGGCACGGCCTTGCCTGCAGCCCTGTCGGCCGCGCCGAGGCCGATCGGGATGCTGAAGGTAGCCTTGTCTGACTGTACGACCATGCGGTCGTCGAGGTTGAACATCATGCCTTTGTGGTCGATCAGCAGCACGCTGGAAATGAGCCCGCCATGCGTCACCAGCGTGCCGCTGATCGGCGTACCGTTCGGCACCGATGTTCGATCGAGAACCAGCTGCGGCTTGTCGACCGCAGTCTGGCCCAGAAAGCGCAGGAAGTTGGTGACTTCGCACTGGGTTGGCTCGATGAGGCGCACGCTTATGTCCGGCTCAACGTGGAACTTTGCCTGGAAATCAGTCAGCATCTGTTCGAATGGCTGAACCGCCGTTCCAAATCCTTCGATGGCCGCCGTCTTGTCGGTTATCGACGTGACGGCCGCATAGAAACAGTCGCCGCCGCTGAAGTCGCGAACCCACGAGACCCGTTGCGCCATGTCGTCGATGACCGGAGGAACTTCCGGCTTGGGCACGTTCAAGGCGACCGTGGCCTGGCCTGGCTGTTTGGCAGCCGGCTGGTCGGCCTGCTGCCCCTTTGCGCCCGTCGCATCTGCTTGGCCTGCAGCCGGTTCGGAAACGGGCGTAGCCGATTTCGCCTCCGCCGGGTGGCTGGCCTGTCGTTCAGGCTTTTGGCTCACCGCAACGTCGGGCTGGCGGGGTGGCGGCGTTAAAGCTTTTTCGGCTGGTGGAGCGATTGGAGCGATCTTGCCAAGCGGCGGAGGCGTCTTCGGGCTGTCGCCGGCCGCGATGTCGGGCTGAACTGCCGGCGACATTTTTTCGGCCGGCGGTTGTGCGGCGCTTGCTGGCGATTTCGGTGTTTCCCTGGCTTGCAGGGGGATCTTGGCGGGCTCTGCCGGCTGCAGCTTTTGGCTCTCCGCGACGTCGGGCTGGGGCGCTGCCGGCGTTGACGTTTTTTCGGCTGGTGTTGGGGTTGGAACGAGTTTGTCAGGCGGCGGAAGCGTCTTCGGGCTGGCGTTGGCAGCGGTATCGGGCTGAATTGCCGGCGGTACGTTTTCGGCCGGCGGCAGCGCTGCGCTAGCTGATGGCTTCGGGGCTTCCCCGGTTTGTGGGAGCATCTTGGGCGACTCTTTCGGCTGCGGCCGTTGAGGCGCAGCCGCCTCTGCCTGATTTTCAGTTGGCGATGCGGTGGTCTGCGTTTGCGGCTGCGCGGGTGGAACTACCTCTGGCGGCCTAGGGGCGTTCGCAACATTATCCGTCGCGACCGGCTTTGATGCCTCTGGTGCGGGCTCTGATGGTTCTGGGGCGGACAGCGATGTCGTGCCGGCGGTCGGCGTGGTAGGCGTCATAAAACCGCTGACATAGAGGCCGGCAACGGCGGCGAGAGCCAACGTCGCGAAGGCAGAAATCGCGATGGTTCGGGTCTTTGTGGATTTTCCGAGCCCGGCCCCCCCGGCCCCCCCGGGGCGGGGGGGGACCGGGGGAGGGCCGCGGTGGGGCCCCCGCGCGGGGCGGGCGAGGGGGGCGGGCGCGCGGCCCCCGCCGCCCGGG
>NZ_JAMYUP010000058.1:0-34810 GCF_040323155.1 Mesorhizobium sp. M0060 | reverse complement strand
GTACTGGCATTCCGTTTCGGCGGCCGCCGGCCGGAAAATCCGAACTCGCAGCCGCCGCCGCGCTGGGGCAGGGGCTCCAATTGAACTACCGCCACGCCTATCATGCCGGAAATTTCGCCGACGTCGTCAAGCACGTCGTGCTCAGCCGGCTGATCGAATATCTGAAGCAGAAGGACAAGGCGTTTCGCGTCATCGACACCCATGCCGGCATCAGCCGCTACGATCTGTCCTCGATCGAAGCGCAAAAGACCGGCGAGTGGCAAGGCGGCATCGGCCGGCTGGTCGATGCGGCCCTCGATGCGCCGACGGCAGCACTGCTGGCGCCGTACCTTGAAGCCGTCCGTTCGCTCAATCCGGAGGGTGGCGTGAAAAAATACCCGGGTTCGCCGCTGGTCGCCCGGCACCTGATGCGCAAGCAGGATCGGCTTTCGGCGGTCGAGCTGCACCCCAAGGATGTCGTCAGGTTGAAGGCGCTATTCGAAGGCGATTTCCAGACCCGGGTGATCGAGCTCGACGGCTGGCTGGCGCTCGGCGCGCATCTGCCGCCAAAGGAGAAGCGCGGCCTCGTGCTCGTCGATCCGCCTTTCGAGGAAGAGGGCGAGTTCGACCGCCTCGTCGACGGGCTGCAAAGAGCCCACCGGCGCTGGCCAGGCGGGATTTACGCGCTGTGGTATCCGCTCAAGGACCGCAAGGCGGTCGCCGCCTTCCGCGCGGCTCTGAAGCGGACAGGCGTTCCGAAGCTGCTCGACATCGGCTTTGAGATCAGGCCGGCCTCGGCCGAGCCAAGCCTCGACGGCTGCGGCATGGTTGTGGTCAATCCGCCCTTCACTCTGGAGGGCGAGTTACGGACGCTGCTGCCGGCCTTGCACAGGCTGCTCGCGGTCGAGCAGCCATCCCGCTGGATGCTGGACCGGCTGGCGGGAGAGTAGTTTGAGGTGCGGCCTTGCCGTTCCATCGGCGAAACCGCGTCACTCCAACCGCCGTCGCTACAACCGCTTGACCGCGCGTCAGCGAATCCGCACAGTGCGCACAGTCGACCTTGAGAGGCTGCCATGACTCGCTTCGCCCAATCCGCCCTTGCCGCACTGCTCGCCTTTTGCACGCCGCTGGCCGCACCTCTTGGCGTTACCCAGGCGGTGCAGGCGGCCGACCTCGCAATCTATACCGACGAGGACAGTGGCGTCTGCGGCGAGGCCTGGGTGCTGAACAAGATCACCGACCGCTTCTCCTATCAGGTGCATCACGTGCCGCATCTGCCCGATGTGCAGATCGTCGATTTCCAGCGCATCCACCAGCATCGCTATTTGCCGGCCGACGACACCTGGCCGATTGGCCGCCGCTATTGCGGCGCCACCGTCAGCCTCTCCGATGGCCGCGCCCGTACCATCTGGTACTTGATCGAGGAAGGCCAGGGTTTTGCCTCGATCGGCGACAATGTCGAATTCTGCGTCTCGGGCTTCGACCGCTGGATGGTCTATAACAGCCGCTGCCGCGTCCTGCGTTAATTGCGCACCGGCTGACTCCGACTTTTTAGCACCGGCCACTTGATCGACCGTCACCGTTTCCACGCGGCGCGGCATTCGCGGGAAACGCGATCTGCTGTCACGAGTTTGCGGGGAAACAGCACTGCATGGACTCGCTTGTTTACATTGTTGCAATTGGGGCGGTCGTTGCAGGCTTCGTCCAGGGCCTGTCCGGGTTCGCTTTCAGCCTGGTTGCCATGTCGTTTTGGGTTTGGACCGTCGAGCCCCAGCTTGCTGCTGCCATGGCGGTCTTTGGAGCGCTCACCGGCCAGATCATCGCCGCCGTCACCGTCCGCCGGGGCTTCGACCTCAAGCTTCTGCTGCCATTCCTGATCGGGGGGACCATCGGGGTTCCGGTCGGTGTCGCCATCCTGCCCTTACTGGATGTGCAGTTGTTCAAGTTGGTCTTCGGAGCGCTGCTGGTCGTTTGGTGTCCCTTGATGCTCTTTGCCCGTCGCCTCCCTCCCATCACGGTCGGGGGTCCTGTTGCAGACGGTGCAATAGGTCTGGTTGGCGGCATCATGGGTGGACTTGGCGGCTTCACCGGCCCGGTTCCAACGCTGTGGTGCGTGCTGCGCCAATGGGAAAAGGACAGGCAGCGCATTGTTATCCAGAATTTCAACCTGGTGACCCTCTCCATGACGATGGCTGCCTATCTTGCGGCCGGAAAGATCAAGCTCGAAATGCTGCCGATGTTCGCCATCGTCGCGCCGGCCATGTTGATACCAACACTCCTTGGCGCGAGATTCTATATCGGCATTAGCGAAGCAACGTTTCGAAAGATCGTCCTCACACTCTTGGCCGCATCAGGTGCAGCATTGTTGGCATCGGCCTTACCGCACCTCATGAGCCGGGTTTGAATCTGACGTAAGAAATTCCCGACTTCCGCCGCAAGTCGTTTGCCAATGCCGCGGCATTGCAATTGAGGTGGCGGCAACACGACATGGTCGTGAAAGTCGCGCCGTCCGCTTGGTGTCGCCTATAGCCGGCACCTGCACAGTCGTGCCCTGCGCTATCGACCGATGCGGCCCGCGCCGGATAGGTAGGCGCAGATCAGTTCGACGAGTTGCTTTTGCAGCTCCGGCGCGGCGAGCATGTTCCGGCGTGCCGCGTTATGGATCACCCCCTCGATCGCCGATGACAGCACGCGCGCCACGGTCTCCGTGTCGGCGCCTTTCCTTGGCTTGCGATAGGCGGCGACGGCGGTCGCGTAGTGGTTCAGATATTGTGTCTGGAACGAAGCATGGGCGGCCCTGGAGCCGCGATCGCCCGGCGCCTCGTCGAGCAGCACCTGGTGTAGCGTCGGGTGGATGCCGTGCGCCGCGATCATGCCGCGCACCAGCTCCTGCGCGAATTTCCTGAGCGGCTTTTGATCTTCCGCCGAATCGTGAATGACCGACAGCACATGATCGAAGTGGCGGCGCCGGATGGCTTCGAGCAGGGAAAGCTTGTCGGGGAAATACTGGTAGAAGGTGCCGATGCTCACGCCTGCCGTCTCGGCCACCTTGTTGGTGGTGAAGCCGGTCCAGCCCAGCCCGCTCAGAACATGAGCCCCCGCCTCGATAATCGCCTCAACGGTCGCTCTCGAACGCGCCTGGCGCGGCTGCTTGCGCATGCGCGGATGCGGTTTTGCAATGCGAGTAGACACACCGCCCATTCTCCTGAAAATATAAACAACATACTCGCATTTCCACAAAAGGACACCGACCATGAGTGCGCTCGCCCTGCTTCGCAGCCTGTTTACCTATCAGGCCTGGGCCAATGACGAACTGCTGGAAAAACTCGCGAGTCTCGACCCACGCGTTCACGGCAAGGAACGGCAGGCCGCAATGCGGCTCGTCGATCACAGCCATGTGGTGTCGCGGATATTCTCGGCGCACCTGGTTGGTGCAAATCATGGCTACTCCGCTGATAATACAGAGGACACGCCGGCGCTCGGCGAACTTCGCGCCGCGGTTGCGACGACCGATCGCTGGTATCTCGACTATCTCCAAACCGTTTCGTCGCGACAGCTCTCGGAGCCCGTCGCGTTCGTGTTCACCGATGGGGATAAGGCATTGATGTCGCGACAGGAAATGCTGACCCACGTTGTATTGCACGGCGGCTATCATCGCGGTGAAGCAGGGCGTATCCTGGCGCAGGTTTCCGTCATGCCGCCATGGGATACCTTCGCCGTCCATCTCCACCGGGCCGAGCCTTCACGCCGGCTGCAGATGCAGCGCGAGCCGCTCGGCGCCTGACCGGCCGAAGGCTTTCGATTCGCGAGGTCGGCTCGACCGGATCTATCGAGTGAGATCCTGTCTTTCCGAAATGCGAGCTATCAGCTTACTTTTATTGCGTCGTGCAAGATGGTACGCCGGCACGCTCGCGTCGTTGCTTTCACCTTTCCTGTAGTTCATCGCGCTGGACAAGACGAGCCGAGCGACGCCTTCGACCTTGATAATCTTCGCGGCAGGCGTTGGACGTTGAAGCGCAAAGCCGCTCGAAAAGTCCTGAGCTTGACGAGAAGACCGGTCGAGATAGAGCGAGCAGAATTTCGGTCGCAGAACTTCGTTGCGGGAGACGAAGATTCGCAGCCGATTTTGCGTCGGCAAGATGGTCGCGCGCTCGCCGTAACCAAAACTTAAGCTGCAAAATCATTCTAATGCTTCGCTGGCTAGCAAGCCGCGAGTCAGATATGCATTGCGCGCCGGGTCAATAACGGCCGTCGGCACAACGGAAGGGGCATGATATGGCTAAACAGTCATCCAAAGCGCCGGCATCCAAGTCACCGGCAAAAAAAGCACCAGTAAAAGCAGCGGCGGCAAAGGCCGCAACTGCTGTGAAGAAAGCAGCACCCGCTGCCAAAGCGAAGGCCGCCGCGCCTAAGGCAAAAGCAGCGCCGGCCAAAAAGCCGGTCGCCAAGGCCGCGGCAAAACCGGCCGTGAAGAAAGCAGCACCGGCCAAGGCCAAGGCTGCACCGGCGAAGGCCAAGGCTGCACCGGCAAAGAAGGCGGCACCGGCCAAGAAGCCGGCTGCAAAGGCCGCCGCGAAACCCGCCGCGAAGAAGGCAGCACCTGCAAAGGCCGCCGCTGCGAAATCTTCTGCAGCAGTGAAGAAAGCAGCGCCCGCGGCCAAGCCGAAGGCAGCGCCCGCAAAGGCGAAGGCCAAGAAGTAGTCGCGGTTCTCCGATCGCCGGGGACAGTACGCAAGACAGCCAGAGCGGGATGCCGGACAGGCGCCTCGCTTGCGGGTTGGCGGTCGGACAGGACGAGAAAGAGGCGGGAGGAAGACGTCTTTTCGCAGCTCCAGGACTTCGCCATGCGGCGAAGTCCGGTGGGACTTCCGTGGCTGCCAAAGACCAACCTTCGGTGCAAGGCCGAGTTGGTAGCTGATCGGATTTGGATTGTCCGACCTGCTCGCGTCTGCCGCAGCACTGCGGCTCATCGCATCGAGATTGATGTGTCGAGGCAATCGCTGCACGCTGGCGGCGCGGTTTTCCGCCTCTGGCCGTTGATGAAGCCAGCATGATCGGTCAACAGTGCCCGCGCACGAGCCCCAATCGGAATCGCGTTTCGGTGAGGGTCATGCGCGAAGTCAGAATGCTACCGCGTCCTTTGCGCGTCCAACAGGGCGTGCGGAGCTGTAGCCGGCAAACAGGAATCAACAATGCCAAGACTGCTCTACGCGTCTACTTCTCCCTACAGTTCCAAGGTGCGCATGGCAGCACTTTATGCCGGCATTGCGGTCGATCTCGTGCCGATAAGGACCGAGGAAAGGCCGGCCGAGCTGATCGGCGCCAATCCGCTCGGCAAGATCCCGGTGCTGGTGCTCGACGACGGCCGCTCGGTCCACGACAGCCGAGCCATCACCCAGCATCTCAACCGGATGTCGAAGAACGCATTATTTCCGCGCAATCCCGACAAGCGCCTCGAGGCGGAGGTTCTGGAGGCTTTGGCCGACGGCATTTGCGACTGCGCGCTGTCGATGGTCTATGAGCGGCGCACGCGGCCGGAAGAGATGGTTTACCAGCCCTGGCTCGAGCGCCAGTGGACGAAGATCTCGGCCGCGCTCGACCTGTTCAACGCCAACCCGCCGAAGCTGCCGAAGAAGATCACCGTCGGCCAGATCGCGCTGCGCGCCTGCCTCGGCTATCTCTCGCTGCGCTTCGCCGGAAAATGGGAAAAGGGCCGCGGCCGGCTGACGCGCTGGGCGGCACGCTTCGACGAGAAATTCCCGGAGCTGAAGCCCGGCATCCCGGCTTGATCAGCAGGCGGTCTCAACCGGTACCCACAAAAAAAGCCGGGCGCGAGGCCCGGCTTTTTTCGTGTCGTGGCTTGGACGACTCAGAACTTCATACCAACGCCGAACGTGACGCGGTTGTCGGTCGACTTGACCTTGCCGATACCATCGAAGTCCTTCCTGCCGAAGTCTGTGTAACGATACTCGACACGGCCGAACACATTGTCGGTGATCTTGATGTCGGTACCCACGCCGGCTGTCCAGCCAAACTGGGTGTTGGTGTCGCTGACGCCGGCGGCTTCTATCTTCTGGTTCTTCAGCGCGCCACCGGCGGTGCCGTAGAGCAGGATGTCCGGGGTGACGGCGTAGCCGAGGCGAGCGCGCAGCGAGCCTTCGAAGCCACCCTTGGCCTCGATGCCGGCATCGTCGCCCTTGACGCCGTTATAGCCGATATCGGCTTCGGCACCGTAAACGAAGTTCTCCTGCTGCCAGTTATAGCCGCCGAAGACGCCGCCGACAAAACCCTTGGTGTCGACGTCGACACCAATGTCTTTGGCTTTGGCATGGCCCGCGAAGCCGTAGCCGACGCTCACACCGGCATAGGGACCGGCCCAGGATGCGACCGGAAGTTCGGCGATCGGGGCAGGTGCCGGCGGCTCTTCCTGAACCACGTCCGCGGCATAGGCGGTTCCGCCGAGGGCGAACAGCCCAAACGCCACCGCGAGCGGTCGCGCAAATTTAAGATTGGCTTGCATTGTTCTTTACTCCTTAAGCCACAGGACACAGGCTTGTTTTTTCATGAGCGCCCTCAACCCGTCCGGGGGGGTGAAACGGATCCGGCGTTCAACGGTTCCAAATGTCGTGTCGAAATGCGGCTGAAGCGAACCTGAACTTGGGTCATTCTCCGGCACGAATGAGGCAGAACCTTGACGTTGCATCTTCGCAACAGCGAGATGTCAGCAGGTTCGCCGTGCTGCACTGCACCCAGCTTGGTGCAAGGCGTTCAGCGCCCTATATTGCGGTTGGGCCGGGCCCGAATCCGATCGAACAGGACGTCGATGAGGCCGCTTTGCCACAATCCTGCCCCAGGTGGAAACGGGATTTAACGCTTGGCGGGCCATATTTTGTCGGCACGATGCCGGCAGATCGGAATCGCGATTAGATTGAGGATTGACGGATGAGCAAGGTCGCCGCGACGGCACTGGTGACGGGCGGGGCGAAGCGGATCGGCAGGGCCATCGTCGAGGATCTTGCCGCGCATGGTTTTGCCGTCGCCATCCATTGCAATCGCTCGCTGGCCGAGGCGGAGGCGCTGGCGGCCAAAATCAATGGTGGTCATTTTGGTCGAAATGGCCGGGCCGCTGTGGTTGCCGCCGACCTGACCGACATGGACGCCGTCGGCGACCTTGTCGGCCGCGCGGCGGCGGCGCTCGGGCCAGTGTCGCTGCTGATCAACAACGCCTCGCTGTTCGAGCACGACAGCGTTGAGGATTTCGACTGGCCGGCCTGGGATCGCCATTTCGCCGTGCATGTCAAGGCGCCGGCGCTGTTGGCGCAGACTTTCGCCCGGGCCTTGCCGCAGGGCGGCGAAGGCCTGATCGTCAACATGATCGATCAGCGCGTCTGGCGGCCGACGCCGCGTTATTTCTCCTATGCGCTGTCGAAGTCGACCTTGTGGGCAGCGACCGAGATGATGGCGCAGGCGCTGGGTCCCCGCATCCGCGTCAACGCCATCGGTCCTGGCCCGACGTTAAAGAACACTCGTCAGCACGACAGCGATTTCGATGCGCAGATTGCAGGCCTGATCCTGAAACGCGGCCCGGAATTGCCGGAATTCGGTGCCACTATCCGTTATCTCTGGGCGGCGCGCTCGGTCACCGGCCAGATGATCGCGCTTGACGGCGGCCAGCATCTTGCATGGCAGACGCCCGATGTGACAGGCATGACGGAATGAGCCCCATGGACCAGAAGCAAAAAACGCGCGGCGGCGCCGACGACCTGCCGCCTGACGTCGACCTCGAGGACGAGGCGGCCGAGGAGGTCGTCGAGCCTGCAGCCGGTGGTCCGGACGTCACCTTCACCGCCATCGACTGGACGCCGCATGCCGGCGATGCCGACGGCATGGTCGGCGCCGAGGTGATCCAGACGCTGGTCAAGCGACTGCCCAATGCGCCCGGCGTCTACCGCATGATGAATGCCGCCGGCGACGTGCTCTATGTCGGCAAGGCACGCAGCCTGAAGAAGCGGGTCACCAGCTACGCGCAAGGCCGGTTCCACACCAGCCGCATCGGCCGCATGGTGCGCGAGACGTCGACGATGGAGTTCGTCGTCACCCGCACCGAGATCGAAGCGCTGCTGCTTGAAGCCAACCTCATCAAGCGCTTGCGGCCGCGGTTCAACGTGCTGATGCGCGACGACAAGTCGTTCCCCTATATCCTGTTGACCGGCGACCATGTCTCGCCCGGTATCTACAAGCACCGCGGCGCGCGCTCGCGCAAGGGCGACTATTTCGGCCCCTTCGCCTCGGCCGGCGCCGTCGGCCGCACCATCAATTCGCTGCAGCGCGCCTTCCTGCTCAGGAGCTGCACCAACTCCTTCTACGAGAACCGCACCCGGCCTTGCCTTTTGTTCCAGATCAAGCGTTGTGCCGGCCCGTGCACCGGCGAAATCTCGCATGGCGACTATGCCAGGCTCGTCACCGAGGCGAAGGACTTTCTCTCCGGCCGCAGCCAGAAGGTGAAGACGGAGATCTCCGCTGCCATGCAGCAGGCGTCGGAAAACCTCGATTTCGAACGCGCCGCCATCTATCGCGACCGGCTGGCGGCGCTGTCGCATGTGCAGAGCCATCAAGGTATCAATCCGCAGACCATCGACGAGGCCGATGTCTTCGCCATCCATCAGGAGGGCGGCCAGGTCTGCATCCAGGTGTTCTTCTTCCGCACCGGCCAGAACTGGGGCAACCGCGCCTATTTTCCCAAGGCCGATCCGGCGCTCGAAGCCGGCGAGGTGCTGGGTTCGTTCCTGGCGCAGTTCTACGACGACAAGCCGACGCCGCGCGCCATCCTGTTGTCGCATGGCGTTGAGGACCAGGAATTGCTGGCGGAGGCTCTCTCCACCCGCGCCGGCCGCAAGGTATCGATCTCGGTGCCGCAGCGCGGCGAGAAGAAGGATTTGACCGACAACGCGCTGCAGAACGCGCGCGAAGCGCTCGGCCGGCGGCTCGCCGAGACCTCGACCCAGGCGCGGCTGCTCATCGGCTTTGCCGAGACCTTCGGCCTGGAAAAGCCGCCGGTGCGCATCGAGGTCTACGACAATTCGCACATCATGGGCACCAACGCCGTCGGCGCCATGGTCGTCGCCGGGCCGGAAGGTTTTGTGAAGAACCAGTATCGAAAGTTCAACATCCGCTCGACCGAGATCACGCCGGGTGACGATTTCGGCATGATGCGCGAGGTGATGCAGCGGCGCTTCTCGCGGCTGTTGAAGGAACATGGCGATGCGCCGCAAACCGAGGGCACGGACGAAGCGAAGCCAACTGAATCAGGCGACGATATCGAGGACGCGGGCGGCTTCCCGGCCTGGCCCGACGTCATTCTCATCGATGGCGGCCAAGGCCAGATGACGGCGGTGCGCAAGATCCTCTCCGATCTCGGCATCCAGGACCGAGTCGTCGCCATTGGCATCGCCAAGGGTCAGGACCGTGACGCCGGCCGCGAACGCTTCTTCGTCAAGGGCAGGGACTCGTTCTCGCTGCCCGTGCGCGATCCGGTGCTCTATTTCGTCCAGCGGCTGCGCGACGAGGTCCATCGCTTCGCCATCGGTTCGCACCGCGCCCGCCGCAAGAAGGAGATGGTCAAGAGCCCGCTCGACGAGATCAGCGGCATCGGCCCCGGCCGCAAGCGCGCGCTGCTGATGCATTTCGGCACGGCCAAGGCGGTCAGCCGCGCCGCCGTCGAGGACCTGGTCAAGGTCGACGGCATTTCAGAGCAGGTGGCGAAACTGGTCTACAATCATTTTCACGAGAGCTAAGACCTATTGCCGATATTTCGGCTGGCTAATCGATTCTGGCCTGTTGACCCCCCACATTCGCTTCTGATTTGACTAAGCAGGCAGAAAGAGTTCCCAAAACATGGCCCAGCGCGCGTTCAACCTGCCCAACATGCTCACCTACGCTCGCATTCTCGCGGTGCCGCTGGTCGTGCTGTGCTTCTTCTTGGAAGGGCATCTGAAATCGAGCGACTTCGCGCGGTGGTCGGCGCTCATCATTTTTCTGCTCGCCTCGATCACCGATTATTTCGATGGCTATTTTGCGCGCGCCTGGCAGCAGACCTCGAATATTGGCAAGATGCTCGACCCGATCGCCGACAAGCTGCTCGTCGCCACTTGCCTGCTGCTGCTGGCCGCCGACACCGACCGCCATGCCGGCATCGCCGGCTGGTCGCTATGGGCGGCGATCATCATCCTGTGCCGCGAGATCCTGGTCTCGGGGCTACGCGAATATTTGGCGGCCCTGAAGGTCTCGGTGCCGGTAACGCAACTGGCCAAATGGAAGACCACCATCCAGATGGTCGCCATCGCCTTCCTGCTTGCGGGCCCCGCTGGCGACAAGATCTTCCCGCTGACGACGCAAACCGGGCTGGTGCTGCTGTGGATTGCCGCCCTGGTCACGCTCTACACCGGCTACGACTATTTCCGCGCCGGCCTCAAGCACATCATGGACGAGTAGCATGTCGACGAAGCTCATTTATTTCGCCTGGGTGCGCGAGCGGATCGGCAGACCCGAAGAAGACGTCGAATTGCCGGCCGGCATCGAAACGGTCGCCGACCTGTTGCGCTGGCTGAAATCACGCGGCGAGGAATACGAGCACGCGCTGCAATATCCTGATGTGATCCGCGTCGCCATCAACCAGGAACATGTCGAGCACCGCGAGAAGATCGCCGGCGCGCGCGAGATCGCGCTGTTCCCGCCGATGACCGGTGGCTGAACCATGTCCGCGGTGGTGCCTGTCGTGCGCATCCAGGCGGAGGATTTCGACGTCGCCGCCGAGATCGCCAGGCTGACCCAGGGTCGCAACGACGTCGGCGCTGTGGTGACCTTCTCTGGCCTTTGCCGCGACGAGCAAGGCAGGCTCTCGGCACTCGAGCTCGAACATTATCCCGGCATGGCCGAAGCCGAGATCGGCCGCATCGCCGCCGAGGCAATCGAGCGCTGGCCGCTGCAGGGGCTCACCGCCATCCACCGCCACGGCAAGATAGCGCCCGGCGAAAACATCGTGCTGGTGGTGGCGGCTTCGGCGCACCGGCAGGCGGCGTTCGAGGCCGCGAATTTCCTGATGGACTATCTAAAATCACGGGCGCCATTCTGGAAAAAGGAACACCATAGCGACGGTTCCGAGGGCGGCTGGGTCGACGCCAAGGAGGCCGACACTGAGGCGGCGGGCCGCTGGAAGCAGCCGCCGTCGGAATAAATCCCGACAGCCATGCCCCGATCGCCATGCCCCGACGGCCATGCATTGACCGCAATCCTGCGAGACCTTTGGCCGGAAGGGGAGCAGGATCATGCTGGACAGGATCGCCGAGTTCTTCATCTTCGGGTTTGTGCCGCTTGTCATTGGCATATTGGTCGTGCCGGAGCTTTCCGTGGCCGCTGAAAAGACCCTCAAGGGCGAAGTAACGTATCGCGAGCGCATCGCACTGCCGCCCAATGCCGTGCTGTCCGTGCAGCTTGCCGACGTCTCGCTGGCCGACGCGCCGGCCGCAATCATCGGCGAGCGCAAGGTGGTACCGGCCGGCCAGGTGCCGATCAAGTTCGAGATCAGCTTCGATCCGCAGGTGATCCGGCCGAACATGACCTACGCGTTGCAGGCCCGCATAACCGCCGACGACAGGCTGCTGTTCATCTCTGATGAACGTCATCAAATCGACCCGCTGAGCGATGCACCGCTGACCATCATGCTGAAAATGGCGGCGCCGAGCGACGCGCCGGCGGCAGCCTCCGTATTCGGCCAGAGCTGGCTGGTCGAATATATCGAAGGCATCGGCGTGATTGCCGAACCACAGGCGACATTCCGGATCAGCCAGGCCGGCAAGGCCGGCGGCAGCGGACCTTGCAACGTCTATTTCGCCACTGCCACGGTCGACGGTTCGAAGATCGCCATCGGCGACATCGGCTCGACCTTCAAGGCCTGCGCGCCTCAGGTCATGGCCGAGGAAAAGGCGCTGTTCGAGGCGCTGGCCAAGGCGGCGTGCTACCACATCGACGCCGGCAAGCTTGTTATCGCCGACAAGGACGACCGCGTCATCCTGCGCTTCAACGCCGCGAGTTAGGCCTCTCAAACCGCCGGAGAGTGTATGCGGCCCCTGCAGGGCAGGTGAACTCAACCTCCTTAGCGCCTTTGAACACCATCCCGGCTCTAAAAAAAATCGGCCGTGATGCACGCCACGGCGTCGACGAGGATTGCGATGACCCATTGCGAATCCGTCAAGGCTATCAGGTCGTCGCGAAGCATCGCGTCTTCCGCGCGTTTGCCGGACCCGGCCACCTCGATGCCACAGGGTCAAATCTTCGCAGCGGGGCGGAACTATCGATCACAATGTGTTTCAGCCGGAATAGACCAGGCAGAGGGAGCGTTATCCTCCCGTAGACGGCGGGTGAGGCAAAAGGGACGTTTGTCCCTTCGTTGAAGCCGCCAGAATGGCTGCGGCTCGTTCTGGCCACTCAAAGGAGTCCAGAGATGAAAACGCACCCGCTTATCCTTGCTGCCACAGGTGCATCGCTTCTTGCCTTTACCGGCTTTGCCAAGGCGGACGACCATCTGTTCGACGCCCTTCAGCATGGTCTCAGTCCGGATAGCCAACCCTTCCAGACCAACAAGGCCGGCCACAGCGGCGATCTCGCGCCGGGGCAGGGCAGTCCGTTCACAGGTCACGATACACAGACGCCGGCCACCGACACGGAAGCGGCGAATGAACATGCGAACGTGAAGGAACGCCAGGCGAAATAGACTGGCAGAACCCGCCGCGAGGGGGCGGCGGGTAAGCACCGGCGACGAGCTGTTTCCGGCAGGCGGTCTCAGGCCGTCGTTTGCTTGAACACCGCGCCGTAATGATAGGGCGGCACGTCCACAAGCTTGGCGAGCTTGAGACCGCTTGCTTCGACGGCGACGATGGTCTGTTCTGGCGACAGCCTCAGCTCAGTCTTCGGTCCACGCGGCTCGCCCAGGACCGTGGTTTGCTCGCGCGGGTTCTGGTGCCAGTTGACGATGGCAAAACGACCGGCCGGGCCAAGCGTCGCCCGCGCGGCGCGGGCGAGGCGCGGCCGGTCCGGAACGCCGTGGAAAGCGTTGGCCATGAAGACCAGGTCGACGGGCCGGGACACCAGCCTGGCAAGCTCATAGGCGTCGCCTGCCACAAACTCGCAATTGGTCACGCCGCCTTCGGCCAGCCGGCGCCGGACGACTTCGAGCAGATCGGCATCGATGTCGATGGCGATGACGTGACGGGCGACCTTGGCGAGCGGCAGCGTGAACCAGCCGTCGCCGCAGCAGAGATCGACCACATCCATGCCGGGCTTCATTCCCACCGCCGTCAACACCCCGGCAGGGTCGGGCCACAACGCTTCCCACCAGCCGCCGGTCGGCATCTCGGTGCCCTGGAAGAAGCCGGGAATGGTGCTGGTCATGGACTGGTCGGCTCTATTGTCGGGACGGCGTTTGATCCATGCCTCGACCTTAACGCACCCGTCGAGGAGCCTGAACCTGAAATGTCCGCTAACGAAAAAGGCCGACATTGTGCCGGCCTCTTTGATGGGGAGCAGGATGCCGGCTCAGCCGACGATTTCGGTGTCCGAGAACCAGTATTTGATCTCCTGCGCGGCGGTTTCCGGCGCATCGGAACCGTGCACGGAATTCTCGCCGATCGACAGCGCGTGCACCTTGCGGATAGTGCCTTCGGCGGCGCTGGCCGGATTGGTGGCGCCCATCACTTCGCGGTTTTTGGCAATGGCGTTCTCGCCTTCCAGTACCTGCACGATGGTCGGACCTGACGACATGGACTCGACCAGCTCGCCGAAGAACGGACGCTCCTTGTGGACAGCATAAAAACCTTCCGCCTCACGGCGGCTCATCCACACCCGGCGCGAAGCGACGACGCGCAGACCGGCATCTTCCAGCATCTTGGTGATGGCGCCGGTGAGATTGCGGCGGGTTGCGTCGGGCTTGATCATGGAAAAGGTGCGTTCGAGCGCCATGGGTCGTCCTTGTGATGAGAATGGAATTGAAGGTGGCGGGCTCTATACAAGCCGCCCGCCGCCTTGCCAAGGGGAAGCGGATTTGCCCCAATCTCGCGCTGCAACTCGTGGCGGCTTGCTTGCAAGTTTCACTATCGCGTTATCATGATCGACGGCCGCCGGAACTCCCAACCTTCTCGCTCCAAGGTCGGCACGCTGTGTTCCTCGCTTGGATAGCCGACGCAGAAATAGCCGATCAGCGTCCACTCCGCAGGCACGTCCAGGATCGTCGCCATCTCGACCGGATCCAGGATTGAGACCCAGCCCATGCCTATTCCTTCGGCACGCGCCGCCAGCCACATAGTGTGGACCGCCATGACCGCGGAATAGTCTATGGTGGCGGGCATGGTCAGGCGGCCGAGCCCATGCCCTTGCTCGGTTGCGCGGTCGGCGAAAACCGCGAACTGGCAGGGCGCATCATGCAGGCCGGCGAGCTTCAGGCGCGCGTAAAGCGCGGCGCGTTCGCCGCAAAAGGTTGCGAGCGCCTCCGCATTGCAGCGCTCGAAGCATGCCCTGACGGCGGCGCGGCACGCTTCGCTCTCGACGATGACGAAACGCCAGGGCTGGCTCAGCCCGACCGACGGCGCGGCGCTGGTAAGGTCGAGCAGCCGCTCCAGCGCGCCTTCGGGCAGTGGCGTCGGCTTGAACCGCCTGACGTCGCGCCGCCACAGGAAGAGGTTGGCGAGCCCGGCGCGAAAGTCGGCCGGGAATTCTGGGCTTGCGGTCATGGCGCGCTGCCTTTGTTGTGATTGCCCGGTTCACCGGATATCCGTCTTGTTTGCTTCGATCCAGGCGATGATGAGGCGCCTCAGGCGACACTTCGTCTGTCCGCATTGTCGCATTTGGCCGGACAGCAACTTTAGCCGGCGCCGAGCGACGTTCCCGCCGGCAACGCCGTTGCACCCCTATCGGCAAAACAAAACCCGCCGCGGTAAACCGGACGGGTCGTCGGCGCGAATCAGCACCATACCCAAATTAGTAGCATAGCTGCCGGCACAAAGCAAGAACAAAATGTGGCGCCCACGATGAAACTGCCGATCTCACGTCTCAAGCGGGGAGATCGCTGCCGCCGCGACGGTGCGGCCGAGGCCACCATGCAAATCGAGGCATCGCTTGAACCATTGCGCCACGACATCGCTGTCGTCGAGCAGCCGGTAGGGCGTTGCGATGCGCGCCCATTGCAGCGCGCCGAAGACGATGTAGTCGGCAAACAGCGGCGACGGGCCGCCGATGAAGGGCTGATAGCCAAGCATCGAGCGCAGCGGCTCCAGCGAGGCGCGGAAGCCGGCGAGCCCGGCGTCGCGGGTGGCGTATACCTCCTCCAGGCGCTTGCCGAAGCGCTGCTCGCGGTTCTGCCGGAAATAGGCAGCGTTCGCCTCGTCCTGCATGGCATGCAGGTCCAGTATTGCGGCGGTGGTGACGTAGGGGTGGATCGTCAGCTGCGACCAGCGTTCGATGAAGCGCGCCGTCGCCTTGCCGCCGTCGCCGCAAAACAATGTCGGCCGCCCGGGATAGGTCTCCTCGAGATAGAGCGCGATGGCGAAGGAATCGGCGACCACCGTCTCACCGTCGCGGATCACCGGAACGAGCTTCGAGATGCCGCCTTCCACTTTCGGCACCTCGAGGAAACGGGTCGGCACGCTGGTAATGTCGAGCCCTTTATGGGCCAGCGCCATTGCCACCTTCCAGCAATGCGGGCTGAACGGGCGGGCGGTGTCGCGCCCGACAAGGTCATAGAGCAGAATAGTCATTGGCGGCAGCTTCCTTGCAGTCTAACTATGCCCGAAACAGACCCGCGCGAAACAGGGGTCTCGCAGGTCGAGAGAAAAATGAAACAGCACTTCATGATGTTTGCGGCCTACAATCAATGGGCCAATGGCCGCATCTACAATGCCGCGGCCGATCTCCACGATGAAGAGTTCGACCGCAATGTCGGCGTCTTCTTCGGCTCGATGATAGGAACGCTCAACCACCTCCTGGCAGCCGACCGTATCTGGATGAAACGCTTCATCGGCGAGGGCGACGCGCCGGCAAGGCTCGACACCATCCTGCACCGCGCCTTGCCTGGCTTGCGGCTGGCGCGCGAGGCTGAAGACAAGCGGATCATCGACTGGGTCGGCGGCTTGAGCGACAAGGCGCTGTCGGGCCGCTTCTCCTACATGACCGTCTCGGATATGCGCACCGTCTCGCAGCGGCTGGCGCCGGCGCTCGACCACTTCTTCAACCACCAGACCCACCATCGCGGACAGGCGCATGCGATCCTGACCATTCTGGGCAAGCCAAGCCTCGGACTGGACCTGACGTTGTTCCAGCGCAGCGAGGAGGGCAGGGCTTTCGCCTAACCCTGGGGCGGCTGGTGAAGCGGACGGTGGATAGAGGACGATCTGCCGAGATTGCAAAACGCGCCAAAACATTTTATGGAGCGCACGGTCGTGAGGGCGGCCGCTTCAGCAGCATTCAGCAGCAACAGCGAGAATTGGCACGCATGCCCAATGAACCCTTGCGCCTTGTGGCGTTCTTCGCCGTGGTCTTGGCGCTTCTCAACTCCGGTTATTATTTCCATCAGGGCGACATTGTCGCGACCATCTATTTCATGATCGGCGCCATTCTCGTGACCGCGGTGACCCGGATAAGTATCAGAAGGCGGCTGATTTAGGATCCGCCGAACTAAAACCGTCGATAAATGGACGGCATCTCCGGCCGGCTATGATGGCGAAGAGGCTTTTCAGGCGGCGTAGCCGCCATGGCCCCGAGCGACCGGCTTGACCGAAACGGCCGGCTGGGCAGCGGGCCAGAGGATGCCTGCTGTCACTGCGAAAGTGATCAGGGCGTCGCGTGCCGCTTCGGCCGAGATCTCGCCGGCACGGGCCGCCTCGCAGGCCTTTACCGCAGCGCCATAGCTCAGCCGCCGGCGCGAAGGCGGGAACTCGATCAGGAACTCGTGCATCTCGGAGAACGAAGCGATCGTGCGCTTGTAGCCGGCGCCAACGGTTAGGGCGACCGGGGTGGAAAACGTCCTGTCGTGCATTCTGGCCTCTCGAATGGGCGGAGGTCACGGCGGACGCCGTTCTCCGGTCTGGGGGTCGGGCAGAAACGCCGATCGCGGCGCGAGGTTCCATGTTGCCGGGATTTTGCTTTCGTCTGTCACGCTCGACCCACCAATCAGGAATGCCGGCCAGGTCGAGCGGCTAGCCAGTCCACGGCCAGCGCCAAAAGCCCGATCAGGATGCCGAGTGCCGAAATTGCCGACCATCCAAACCATGCCCAGGCAATCCCGGCCAGCGCCGATCCGGCCGCGCCGCCGAGAAAGAACAATCCGACGAACAGGCCGTTCAGCCGGCCGCGTGCTTCGGGATTGAGCAGGTTGACGATCCTGCGGCCAAGTGTCTGGTCGCCGGTGACGCCGATATCGAGCAGCACGGCACTGCCGCCCATGACGATCAGCGGTAGTGTCGATGCATCGACCGTTGCAGCCGCCGCCCAGGCGCAAAGCCCGAACGCCGCGATCATGGCGAGGTGACACAGGATCGTCGTGCGGCGCGTCCATCCGCGATCCCCGGCACGCCCGAACAATGGCGCAACGACAGCGCCGCCGGCACCGACCAGCGCAAACAGCGCAATGCCGCGTTGCGTGAGCTCGAATGGCGGCTGGGCGAGACGAAGCGCTACCGAGGTCCAGAACACGCTGAACGCCGCCATCGCAAGGCTTGCGGTCAGCGCCCTGATCCTGAGCTGTGGCTCGCTGCAAACGAGGCGCCAGAGCGAGGCGATCAACCCGGGATAGGTCATCGCCGACGACACCGGCCGGCGCGGCAGGCAGACGGCCAGAACCACCGTCAGCACCGCCACCGCGACTGCGCTGACGGCGTAGAAGGCCCGCCAGCCCCACGCGCTGGCGATCAGGCTGGCCAGTGGACGTGACAGCAGAATGCCCAGCATCAGCCCGCTCATGACATCGCCGATGACACGGCCCCGCCGCTCCGGCGGTGCCATGGCGGCGGCGATCGGCACCAGAACCTGGATGGCGGAGCAGGCGGCGCCAAGCACGAACAGGGTCGCGAGCAGCATGGCCGCATTCGGTGCCACCGCCGCGACACCGGCGGCGACGGACGACGAGCCGAGCATGCGCACGATCAGGGCTCGGTTTTCCCTAAGATCGGCGAGCGGCACCAGGAGAAAAAGGCCGGCGGCATAGCCGAGCAGCGTGGCCATCGCCACCAGGCCGCCTTCGGCACCGCCAAGCCCGAGCGAAGGCCCGATCAAGCCGATCAGCGTCTGCGGCGCAAACAGATTGATGACGATCACGCCGACGGCGGTTGCAAACAGCAGCGTCGTCCTGCCGCTGATTGTATCGCTGATCTGGGATTCCGCGGTGCGTTCCGTGAGAACATCGGCCATGCCCGAGCTCCAACATTGGTATAATGATTGAATTCATTATGCCGACGGAGTAACATGTCGCAATTAAATAGATTGAATAATGATTATGAGGAAAGCGCATGAACCTGCATGACCTCGAAGCCTTCGTGGCGGTGGTGGAAACCGGCTCTATCGTCGGCGCCTCCGGCCGCCTGAACCTGACCCAGCCCGGCGTGTCGCGCCGCATCCAGAACCTCGAGGAGGCGCTGGGAACGCCGCTTCTCGATCGCCTGTCCAAACCGCTGAAGCCGAGCGGCGCGGGTCGGGATGCCTACGAGCACGCGCGCCGCGTGCTGCGCTCGCTGGAAGACTTGAAGTCCGGCCTCGCGCCCGATGGCGAAATCACTGGTGAATTCCGTCTCGGCATCCTGCCATATCTGTCGGACGCAGCACTTGCCGTTCCGCTCGACCGGTTGCGTAAGGAGTTTCCACGCCTGACGCTGCGCATCACCTCCGGCTGGTCGCCGCGTCTGCTGGAGCAGGTCGCCCGCAGCGAGCTGGATGCGGCCGCGCTGTGCCTGCCCGATGGCGACCGGCCGCCGGAGGAGCTGGTCGGCGACGACCTCGGCGAGCAGGCGGTCCTGCTGATCGCTGCACCCGGCCTTGAGGTGCCGAAACCGGCAAGCCTCGCCGACCTGTCGGCTTTCCCCTGGGTCTTGAACGAAAATGGCTGCGGCTTCCGCCGCTTCATCCGTCACAGTTTCGAAGCGGCGCGCTTGCCGTTTCAGGTTGGCGTCGAAGCCTTGAGCGCCGACCTGCGCATGTCGCTGGTGGCGCGCGGCCACGGCATCGGCATCGTCACCCCGGCGGCCCTGACAGGCAGCCCCTGGCGCGATGCGATCGAGATCCTCGACACGGATTTCCGTCCGCAAGTGCGCGCCTGGGTCTTCCACCGGCCGCCGGCCGGCCGCTTGCAGCGTCCGATTTCCCTGTTCAGCGAGGCGCTGTTTACGTCTCTGCACGGGGCAGGGCCGTTTCTGAAGGCCTGAGCGGCTATTTCCACATGCCGCGCATGCGCGCGCCGAGATCGACGCGCACTTGCGGCTGCCGGCGCGGATCGTCCCTGGCCAGGACGCTGGCCCACGCCACCTGCTCGAAGGCGCCGAGGATTGAGCGCGGGATGAAGCGCGTGCGCGAGGTATAGACATGGCGGTCGCCGCGCGCCGCCTGGCCATGGACGAAAAAGCGCTGCGGCATGACTAGGTGCAGGCCGTCTTTGGCCCGCGTCATCGCCACGTAGAGCAGCCGCCGCTCTTCGTCGATATCCTCCTTGTTGCCGACGCCGAGATCGATCGGGATGCAGCCGTCGACGGTGTTGAGCACGAAAACGTTTTTCCACTCCTGGCCCTTGGCCGAATGGATGGTCGACAGGATCAGATAATCCTCGTCGCGGTGCGGCGGGCCGGCCTCGTCGCTGGTCGCGTCCGGCGGATCGAGCGTCAGTTCGGTGAGGAAGCGCTCGCGCGAGGCATAGCCGGAAGCGATCTGCTCGAGCTGCAGGAGATCTGCCCGGCGCGTCGTCGCATCCTCGTGGATGCGTTCCAGGTGCGGCTCGTACCAGAGCCTGACCTGCTCGATGTCGGCCGGCCATTTTTTTGCGCCGGCGCGCAGGCCGCAATAGAGCGCGACAAAGCCCGGCCAGTCGTCGGCGGCGCGCTGCGGCGGCCGGTAACGGGCAAGCCCCATGGTCTCGTCGAGCGACGTCGCCATGGTCTCGACGATCGCATTGGCGGCCGAAGGGCCAATGCCGGGCAGAAGTTGCAGCACGCGAAATCCGGCGACGCGGTCGCGCGGGTTTTCGGCAAAGCGCAGCACGGCCAGCACGTCCTTGACGTGAGCGGCGTCGAGGAATTTCAGCCCGCCGAACTTGACGAAGGGGATGTTGCGGCGCGTCAGCTCGATCTCCAGCGGGCCGCTGTGGTGCGAAGCTCGAAATAGCACGGCCTGCGTCTTCAACGCTGTGCCGGCCTCGCGCTCGGTGAGTATCGCCTGGCAGACATAGCTCGCCTGCTCGGTCTCGTCGCGCACGCTCACCAGCTTCGGCTTTTCTGTCGATTTGCGCTCGGACCAGAGATTTTTGGTGAAACGCTCCGACGCTTCGCCGATCACCGCATTGGCGGCCGCCAGGATCGTCTCGGTCGAGCGGTAGTTGCGCTCCAGCATGACGACCTCGGCAGGCTGCGCGAACTGCTTGGGAAAATCCAGGATATTGCGCACGTCCGCTGCGCGAAATGAATAGATCGACTGCGCATCGTCGCCGACCACAGTCAGCCCCGATCCGTCGGGCTTCAGCGCCGTCAGGATCGACGCCTGCAGCCGGTTGGTGTCCTGGTATTCGTCGACCAGCACATGGTCGAAACGCCCACCCAGGTGCGCGGCGATTTCCGGCTCGCTGGCCATCTGCGCCCAGTAGAGCAGCAGATCGTCGTAATCGAGCACGTTCTGCGCCTGCTTGGCCTCGACATATCTGGCGAACAGCGCCTTGAGCTGTTCGGCCCAGCCGGCGCACCATGGAAACACCGACCCCAAAACCTCGCCGAGCGGCGCCTGCGCGTTGACGGCGCGCGAATAGATCGCAAGACAGGTGCCCTTGGTCGGGAAGCGGGCTTCGGTCTTCGAAAAACCGAGCTCATGGCGGGCAAGGTTCATCAGATCGGCGGAATCCTCGCGGTCGTGGATGGTGAAGGCCGGGTCGAGGCCGATCTCCAGCGCATAATCGCGCAGCAGCCTGGCGCCGATGCCGTGGAACGTGCCGGCCCAACTCAGCGCATCGGTGATGACAGAAGCATCGCGCCCGAGCACCTCGCCGGCGATGCGCTCGACCCGCTTGGCCATTTCCGCTGCGGCACGGCGCGAAAATGTCATCAAAAGAATGCGGCGCGGGTCGGCGCCCTTGACGATCAGATGCGCGACCCGGTGCGCCAGCGTGTTGGTCTTGCCGGAACCGGCGCCGGCAATCACCAGCAACGGCCCGGCGATCTTGCCGTCGCCATGTTCGACGGCAAGCCGTTGCTCGGCGTTGAGCTTCGCCAGATAGGCCGGCTGGAAGGACGAATCACGGGCGGCGAGGTTCATCGCCCATCAAGCATCGTTTCTGCTTTGTTCGCAACGGTTTGCAGAGCGGGAGTTTGCGCTCGGAAGCGAAGAAGCCTTGCGGCAGAGCGATCGATCAGCGCCCGGGTTCGACGCCCATCCTTGCCGATTGCCGCCGAAGCGCCTCGCGATCGTCTTGCGGCGGCGGCAGCAGCAGCGGATCGAAATCGTCGGGCACGTCGTCAATCACTTTCTTGGCGACGCGATAGGCAACGTAGACGATTGCCCCGGCGATGAGCAAACGGATCATGGCTTCCTCCATTGATTTGGAGCAACCGAAGACGCGGCATTTTGTTCCCCGGCTCCTCGGAGAATGCGGGAAGACACCGATCGCGCAACCAAATCGCCGACGCCTCGTTGTCGGGCGAGAGGAGACTGCGATGAAAAAGCGCTTAATCCTGCTGCTTATGGCAGCGCTGACCGTTGCGGGTTGCGACAATAACATCCAGCCGACCAAGGCCCCCGGCGACACGGTCGAGCAGAACCCGCAGGTCGACAAGAATCCGGTGCCGAAATCGACGACCGGCGGCGATCAGCCCGGCACGCCGCCAAAACAATGACCACCTCAAATGGCGTCGGCACCGGTCAAAGAAGGTGGCCGGCGCCGCTTGGGAGGAAGCTGATGGCGCCGGCCAGGCGGAGATCAGGCCCGCCGCGCATCCAAGGATAGCCGAGTCTTTCCGCAGCGTCATGGTCCGATAGCGTACGGACGCACGCGCCTGTGGACAACCTGCCGGCCACGCCGGTGTTTGTCATCACATGGTTTGTTCATCACATGGAACAAACCCGGCTGTTGCGTGTTTGGGTGTCGATCGGACGCTCCCAAGGCAGCCGTTCACGAAAGAACCCGCTTCCTTACCCCCCCTCAGGATAGCGGGTTCTTTTGCGTTTTGCGGGAAGTCGCGGTGTCGACGTCACCTCTTTGCTGGTTTTCGCGCCTTATGCGGCGAACCGGGGCTCAAGCCCTTGCGAAGCATGGTTGTCCCGTGCAAAAGCGCGGCCATGCTGATCATCAACGACCTTTCGCTCCGTATGGCCGGACGCCTGCTTCTCGACCATGCCTCGCTGACCTTGCCGGCCGGCAGCAAGGCTGGCCTTGTCGGCCGCAACGGCACCGGCAAGACGACCTTGTTCAAGGCAATTACCGGCGACCTCGCCTCCGAGACCGGCTCGATCGGCCTGCCCAAGAACACGCGCATCGGCCAGGTGGCGCAGGAAGCGCCCGGCACCGAGGAGCCGCTGATCGAGATCGTGCTCAAGGCCGACCTTGAACGGAGTGCGCTGCTCGAAGAGGAAAAGACCGCGACCGATCCGCACCGCATCGCGGACATCCACATGCGGCTGGCCGACATTGATGCGCATTCAGCCGAGTCACGCGCAGCCACCATTCTCGCCGGCCTCGGCTTCGACGATGCGGCGCAGCGGCGGCCGGCCTCGTCCTTCTCCGGCGGCTGGCGCATGCGCGTCGCGCTGGCCGCCGTGCTGTTTGCCGAGCCCGACCTTCTGCTGCTCGACGAGCCGACCAACTATCTCGACCTCGAAGGCACGCTGTGGCTGGAAAACTACCTGTCGAAATACCCGCACACCGTGCTGCTGATTTCGCACGATCGCGACCTGCTCAACCGCGCCGTCAACTCGATCGTCCATCTCGACCAGAAGAAGCTGACCTTCTGGCGCGGCGGCTACGACCAGTTCGAGCGGCAATATACCGAGCAGCGCGAATTGCAGGAGAAGGGCCGCGTCAAGCAGGAGGCCGCGCGCAAGCACATGGAATCCTTCGTCGAGCGCTTCCGCGCCAAGGCTTCCAAGGCGAGGCAGGCGCAGTCGCGCATCAAGGCGCTGGAGAAAATGAAGCCGATCGCCGCGATCGTCAACGACACGGTACGGCCGTTCTCCTTCCCCGAGCCGGTGAAGACGGTGGCCTCGCCGATCATTGCGCTGAATAACGTCAATGTCGGCTATGTCGAGGGTGAGCCGATCCTGAAGAAGATGACGCTGCGCATCGATGCCGACGACCGCATCGCACTGCTCGGCGCCAACGGCAACGGCAAGTCGACCTTCGCCAAGCTTTTGGCCGGCCGGCTGAAGCCGGAGACCGGCAGCATGACGGTGGCGCCCGGGCTCAAGGTAGCAATCTTCGCCCAGCACCAGCTCGACGACCTCCGGCCGGACGAAAACGCCTATGAGCATGTCCGTCGGCTGATGCCGGAAGCGCCGGAATCGAAGGTGCGCGGCCGCGTTGCCCAATTCGGCCTGACCACCGAAAAGATGAACACCGCCGCCAAGGATCTGTCCGGCGGCGAGAAGGCGCGGCTGCTGATGGGCCTGTCGGCCTTCGAGGGGCCGAACCTGTTCATCCTCGACGAGCCGACCAACCATCTCGACATCGACAGCCGTGAATCGCTGATCCATGCGCTGAACGATTTTCCCGGCGCGGTTATCCTGATCTCGCACGACCGCCATCTGCTCGAAGCGACCGCCGACCGGCTGTGGCTGGTGAAGGATGGCGCGGTCAACCCGTATGACGGCGATCTCGAGGACTACAAGACGCTGGTCACCGGTGTCTCCGGCGACCGCCGCGGCAAGCGCGAGGCGGACAAAGCGTCGAAGGCCGACCGCCGCCGAGACGCAGCCGCGCGCCGCGCCGCCTTCGAGCCGCTGGCCAAGGAAATCCGCGCCACCGAAGCGCTGATGGACCGCCTCCGCAAGCGCATCGACCTGATCGAGGACGAGCTCGCCAATCCGGCCGTCTACGAAAAGGACCCCTCGACCGCGACCCAGCTGGCCAAGGAACGCTCACAGCTCGCCCAGACGCTCGCCGGCCACGAGGAAAAATGGCTGTCGATGTCGGCCGAGTATGAGGAAGGCACGGCGGAGTAGGGGCAGCGTAATCTCCCCCTTGTGGGGGAGATGCCGGCAGGCAGAGGGGGGCGCTGTCCCGGCGACCTCTCAATTGATTGCGTCCTCACGCCGGTCTCGGGTTTGTCGTAGGATGAACAAGGTAGGCGATCCTTCGCGCGCCCCTCTGTCCTGCCGGACATCTCCCCCACTTGGGGGGAGATTGGCTAATCATCTGGCCCTACACGCCATGCACGGAACCGGCTACCCTCGTTCCATGAATCAGCACGCCAAGCTCAAAATCGGCCATTCGGCCTGTCCGCATGATTGTCCCTCGACCTGCGCGCTCGAAGTCGAGCTGCTCGACGCCAGGCGTATCGGCCGCGTCCACGGCGCCAAGGCCAACAGCTATACGGCCGGCGTCATCTGCGCCAAGGTCGCCCGCTATGCCGACCGCGTCCATCACCCCGAGCGCTTGCTGAAGCCGTTGGTCCGTGCCGGCGCCAAGGGCGAGGGCGCCTGGAAGGAAGCGAGTTGGGAAGCCGCACTCGACCTTGTCGCCGAAAAATTCATCGCGGCCGAGGCAAAATATGGCTCGGAGACGGTCTGGCCCTATTACTATGCCGGCACGATGGGGCTGGTGCAGCGCGACGGCATCGAGCGGCTCAGGCACGCCAAAAAATACTCCGGCTTCTTCGGTTCGATCTGCACCAATCTGGCCTGGACCGGCTGGATGATGGGCGCCGGCGCGCTGCGTGGCCCCGACCCGCGCGAGATGGCAAAGTCCGACTGCGTGGTGATCTGGGGCACCAACGCCGTGGTCACGCAGGTCAACGTGATGACCCACGCCGTCAAGGCGCGCAAGGAACGCGGCGCCAAGATCGTCGTCATCGACGTCTATGAGAATGCGACCATGAAGCAGGCCGATCTTGGCCTGGTGCTGAAGCCCGGCACTGACGGCGCGCTGGCCTGCGCTGTCATGCACGTGCTGTTCCGCGACGGCATGGCCGACCGCGCCTATCTGGAAAAATACACCGACGACCCGCAGGGGCTGGAGGCGCATCTCAAGACGCGGACGCCGCAATGGGCCGCTAATATCACCGGGCTTTCTGTCGACGAAATCGAGACCTTCGCCCGGCTCGTCGGCACGACGAAGAAGACTTACTTCCGCCTCGGCTACGGTTTTTCGCGGCAGCGCAACGGTTCGGTCAACATGCATTCCGCAGCCTCGATCGCCGCGGTCACCGGCTGCTGGCAGTATGAGGGCGGCGGCGCCTTCCATACCAATTCGGGCATCTTCAAGCTCAACCAGGAACTGCTGGAGGGCACACGGATGCGCGACCCCGCGATCCGTCATCTCGACCATTCGCGCATCGGCCCGGTGCTGACCGGGGCGGCGGATGCGCTCTATGGCGGCCCGCCAGTGACGGCGCTGCTGATCCAGAACACCAATCCAGTCAATGTCGCGCCGGAGCAGCGGCTGGTGAAGCAGGGTTTTCTGCGCGACGACCTGTTTTCCTGCGTGCACGAGCAGTTCATGACGGACACCGCAAAACTCGCCGATGTCGTGCTGCCGGCAACGATGTTTCTCGAGCATGACGACGTCTACAAGGGCGGCGGCAACCAGCACATCACGCTCGGGCCGAAGCTGATCGACCCGCCGGAAGGTCCGCGCACCAACCATTTCGTCATCGAGGAGCTCGGCAAGAGGCTTGGCGTCGCCGATCGTCCGGGCTTCGGCATGACCGAGCAGCAGCATATCGACATCATTTTGGGCAAGCGCGGGCTGGGCAGCTTTTCGAGCCTGAAGGACGAGAAATGGCTTGATCTGCAACCGGATTTCGAGGCCGCGCATTTCCTCAACGGCTTCGGCCACGCGGACGGAAAATTCCACTTCCGCGCCGACTGGACCGGGCAGGCGGCACCCAATCGGCCACCGAAAAGCATGGGCCTCTTCGGCCCGGTGGCGCGCCTGCCGGAATTTCCGGACCATGTCGACCTGATCGAGGTGGCGGACGAGGCGCACCCGTTCCGGCTGACCACCTCGCCGGCGCGCAATTTCCTCAATTCGACCTTTGCCGAAACGCCGGTCTCGAAGGCGAAGGAGGGCCGGCCGGAACTGCTCTTGCATCCCGACGATGCGGCGGCACTCGGGGTCGCCGACGGCGGCCGTGTCGAGGTCGGCAACCGGCGTGGCGAAGTGGTGCTGCACGCAAGATTGTTCGACGGCATCAAGCGCGGCGTGGTGGTCGCCGAAGGCATCTGGCCGAACGGCGCCCATGAGCGCGGCGAGGGCATCAACGTGCTGACCGGCGCCGACGCGCCGGCGCCCTATGGCGGCGCTGCCTTCCACGACAACAAGGTCTGGCTGCGCCCGGCCAATTGAAGCGTCGGAACGATATGTCCATCCAGCCGTTTTCGCGTGGCGGGTGGAGGCATGGTCATGGCAGAAGCGTTGGCGGCGCCGGACCCCATCGGAAGGACACTTTCGTCCGGCGAACTCGTAACCACGATGTCGCACTTTCATCGCGCCGAGATTCTGCGCATGGCGGGGTGGCGCGACCGCCTGGACCTGACAAGCAATTGGGCGATAACTGTCGTGGCGGCAATGCTGTCCGTATCGCTTTCCACAGCCAGCGCTCATCACGGCGTGCTGCTGTTTGCCATGCTGCTTGTTCTGCTGCTGCTGTGGATAGAGGCGCGCCGATACCGCTTCTTCGACTTCTACCGGGCCCGCGTGCGCCAGTTCGAACGGCATTATTTCGCGCAGATATTCTCGCCGCAGCCGGACTTCGCGTCCGATTGGCTGCTGATCGTCGGCGAGAGCCTGCGCGCGCCGAAATTCCTCATTTCGCAACGAGCGGCTTTGGCGCGCCGCCTGCGTCGGAATTACATCTACATGCTGCTGATCCTGCTCCTGGCCTGGATCCTCAAACTGTCGACGCCAAGTCTTCTGACCGAAGGCGTCCGCGTCGGCTTCGTCGGTTCGATGCGTGAGGCCGTCACCGGTGCTGCCTTAGGCCCAATCCCTGGCGCCGTCATCGTCGTGCTGGTCGCCATCCTCTATGCCGGCCTGCTGGTGACAGCCTTCCTGACGGAGAGCGACGACGGCGAACTCTCCTTCGGTGACGTCCACGTCTAGCAACGCAACGCCCTGTCGCGCGTTGTTGGGCACGTGCATTGGGCGATGGGGGTTTCATGGTTTGGCAGGCTCCGACACGTTCCAGCCTGGCGCTGCTGGTTTGGGCGTTCGTCCCCGCAAGCGGGGCCTGGGCGGCGGAGACGCTTGTTGCCGGAACCAAGGCCTCGGGAATGGGCGGTTCGGGCGAGGGCGCTTTCGTTGCCGAGATCGTCCTGCTGCTGCTTGTCGGGCGTGGCCTGGGCGAAGTGCTGCAGCGCTATGGCCAGCCGGCAATCATGGGCCAACTGATCGGCGGCATCCTGCTCGGTCCGTCGCTGTTCGGTTGGCTGTGGCCGTCCGCCCAGCACCTGATCTTTCCCAGTGATCCTGCGCAAAAGGGCATGATCGACGCCGTCTCGCAGCTTGGCATACTGATGCTGCTTTTGCTGACCGGCATGGAGACGGACCTGCGGCTGGTGCGCCGGGTCGGCGCGGCATGTTTTTCCATTTCGGGGACCGGCATTGTGGTGCCCTTCATCTGCGCTTTCGCGCTTGCGCAATTCCTGCCGGACGCACTGCTGGCCGACCCGACCCAACGCACCGTCGCCGGGCTGTTCCTGGGCACCGCGCTGTCGATCTCGTCGGTCAAGATCGTCGCCATGGTGGTGCGCGAGATGAACTTCATGCGCCGCAACCTCGGTCAGGTGATTATTTCCTCGGCGATCATCGAGGACACGATCGGCTGGCTGATCATCGCCGTAACCTTCGGCATCGCCACCAACGGCAGGCTGCAGTTCGCGCCGCTGGTGACCACCGTCGCCGAGGTGGCACTGTTCATGGTGTTCTCCTTCACCATCGGCCGCCGTCTAGTCTTCACCTTGATCCGCTGGACCAACGATGCCTTCCGCAGCGAGTATGCGGTGATCACCATGATCCTCATCATCATGGGGGTGATGGCGCTGATCACCAACATGATAGGCGTCCACACCGTGCTGGGGGCGTTCGTCGCCGGCATCCTTGTCGGTGAATCACCCATCCTCTCCAGCCACATCGAGGGCCAGCTTCGCGGCGTCATCACCGCGCTGTTCATGCCGATCTTCTTCGGCATGGCGGGGCTTTCCGCCGATCTCACAGTGCTCGCCGACCCGACGCTTGCCATGCTGACAGGCGCTCTCGTGGTCATCGCCAGCATCGGCAAGTTTGGCGGCGCGTTCATCGGCGCCAGGCTCGCCGCCATGTCGTTCAAGGAAGCGATCGCCGTCGGCAGCGCAATGAACGCGCGCGGCTCGACCGAGGTGATCGTCGCCAGCATCGGCCTGTCGATGAACATCCTGTCGCACAATCTCTTCACCATGATCGTCACCATGGCCGTGATCACCACGCTGGCCATGCCGCCGATGCTGCGCTGGGCGCTTGGCCGGCTGCCGGTTGGGCACGACGAGCAGCAGCGTGTCGAGCGCGAGGCGTTGGACGAATACGGCTTCATTTCCAGGCTGGAGCGGCTGCTGGTGCTGGTCGACGACAGCAGGGTCGGCAAGTTCACCGCCTATCTCGCTGGACTGGTCGGCGGAGGCAGCGGCATGCCCACCACCTTGCTGCGCCTGAAAGACGGCCGAATTGACAGGCCAACCGACAGCAAGGGGCAGGAGCGCACCCTGAAGGAAATCAAGAAGGGTGCAAAAAAAAGCGCCCAGGCGGTGAAACGGATCGAAGATACGCTGGTCGACAAAGTCCACCTGACGGCTCGCACCGAATCGGAAGCCACCGGTGAGACGATCGCCGAAGAGGCCCGCAAGGGATACGGCCTGCTGCTGGTCGGCCTCGACAATGTGCTGACCATCGATGGCGCCTTCGCGCCGACCCTCAACGACATTGCCGGAGGATTTGACGGCCCGCTTTGCCTGGTCCTGAACGGCGGCAATGCTGCCGAAAAGATGCCGACGCTGAAGGCCGGCACCAGCATTCTCGTCCCCGTCAACGGTACTCAAGTGGCGCGTCGCGCCGCCGACTTTGCGCTGGCTCTAGCCCGTCCAAACCGGGCGCGGGTCAAGATGCTCTACGTCTCGCAAAGGGCAACCAAGGGCCGCAGGTCGACATCTGTGTCGCATAGCCGCGAAGAGGCCGTTCTGAAAGACATCGCCGACTTGGCCAGCCGCTACGGTGTGCCTGTAGACACAGCGTTCCATACCCGCGTCACACCCGACAAGGCGATCATCCGGGAGGTGGCCAACGGTGCGGCGATCGTCGTAATGGGGGTCACTCAACGGCCGGGTGAGAACCTGTTCTTCGGCGAAACCGCCGGCGCTGTTCTGGCCGCCTGCAACTGCCCCGTCGTACTTCTGGCCAGCGCGCGGCCCAGGCATGACGCCGCTGGCGCCGAACCGGTAGCTGCGTGAATTTCATCGCGCATTGGTCCGGCAGCATAATCGAACCGAACGGTTCGTTTCTGTTGACGGAGCGTATAGCATCGGGTGAACGCCGGCTCACGAAACGTTCGCGCCGCAAATCACCAATGTCGACGTAACCGATTGATAATAAACCAGAAGATTGTGGCAAAAGGGGCCGTATGTCGGATTTCAAGCGGCCAATTTGGCGCACCGGCACAAAATTTTCGTGATTGGAAACGACAGCCCCGCCGACCCATCTCGGGCTGGTCCGAGCGACGCGAATTCCTCCCAAGGCACGCCACTTGACGAACAGAACAGAGAAATACCGGAGTACCTGAAATGACCAAGATCGCTCTTACCGCCGCCGCCATCCTGGTTGCCACCGGCACTGCTTTTGCCTTCAGCGACCATTATGGCTCGGACAATTTCAACCAGCCGGCCGCCCCCAGCGCGAATGTCGACAACAATTTCACCGGTTCGATCCGCAAGCCGGTCACGACTGAGCATACCAAGACGACGACCGAGTCCGTCGCGCCCGAATCCGGCCAAGGCATCTGGGGCCGCTGATTATCACAGCCCTGGAACACAAAGAGCGGCCGGCTTGGCCCGCTACTCTTGCTTTTGCGTATCAACGTGGACACGCGCCGGATCGAATCCCACGCCACTCGAATACTTTGATTTGCAGGTTTCATCTGTAGCCGCAATCTCGGTTGCTGAAATCGTCCAGCAACGTGCGCTTCGGGTGCGTATTCGTCGGTGCGGGCAGCACTCTCATCTCGAATGCGTCGAAAGCAACGACACTCTCACGAATGCCCAATACATTGGAGTACCTGATATGACCAAGATTGCTCTTACCGTCGCCGCCATCATCCTCATCGCCACAGGCAGCGCCTTTGCCGGCAGCGACCACTATGGTTCGGACGGCGTCAACCAGCCGGCCGCGCCTGTTGGCAATGTTGACAACGCGTTTACGGGCTCGATCCGCAAGCCGCTGACGGCTGAGCACAATGCCGTCGACACCAGGGCGACGACCCAGTCCGGCACGGCTCAGTCCGTGGTGCCCCAATCTGGCAGGGGCAACTGGGGCCGCTAGTTCCTCAAACCCCGGAGCACAAAGAGCGGCGGGCTTGGCCCGCCGTTCTTGTTCGCGGAAGAGGGTCGGCCGAAAAGTCGGCGATCCTTCCCACCCCCCTCCGGCCTGTCGGCCAATCTCTAGCGCAGATCCTTCGGCCAAATGCAGTGCGTCAGCCGGGCACTGCCAAAAGTAAGACCGGCCCAGTCGGCGTCGACGTCGAAACGGGCCAGGGCCGCGGTCGGAAATTTTTCCGCCAGCTTTTTGAGCGCCGCATCGTCCGATCCGGCGCCGGCAAGACGGCTTGCGAACTCCTCCAGCCCGGGATTGTGTCCGAGCACCAGAAGCGTACCGATCTTGGCATTTGCCTGCCGCACCTTGGCGAGAATGTCCGCCGCCGCTGCCTCGTAGAGCGCCTGGGCAAATTTGGCCTGCACCTTCGCCGGCAACTCCGCCGAGACCAGCCGCCACGTGTCGCGGGTGCGCAGCGCCGGCGATACCAGCGCCAGCTCCGGCAGCCAGCCGCGCCGGGCCAGTTCGCGCCCGACCAGCGGCGCTGCCTTCAGCCCACGCCCGGACAGCGGCCGGTCGAAGTCGATAAGATCGGGATCATCCCAACTCGACTTGGCGTGGCGCAGGAGCAGCAGTTGCTTCATAATCCGGTCCTGGAGAGACAGACGCGCGTTGGATGAGAAATCCTCGAACGTCAGGCGATCTGCTTGTCGGCGGCCTCGCGCAAGACCTCTTCACCCCATTGGTTCAGGCTCTTGCCCGCGACTTCCGCAGCCAGCGCCACTTTCGAGTGGACCGAGGGATCGACGCGCAGCATGAGATTGCCGGAATAGGGTTTTTGCGGCGATTTACCGATCTTCGCACAGGTTTCGACATAGTCGTCCACGGCTTCATGAAAAGCAGCCTTCAGCTCCGCGACCGTTTCAGCGTGGAACGATACACCGTCGCGAATTCCGGCAATCCGGCCGAAGAAAATCTCGTCGTCATCATCATAATCGATACGGGCGGAATAGCCCTTGTAGGTCATCGCATTCATGGCTTCACTCCGATCCTCGACAGGAATTGGCGAGCATCTCTCACCTGATATCGTTTCGCTTCCTTTGACGGATGCGGCCGATGGAAGGTTTCGACCTCACGGTTGAACACGAAGCGCACGCGCGAACCGTTTCCCTCGATCACTTGGCAACCGACCGCAACCAGCAGGGTTTCGATGGCGATCCATTCGATGCTGCCCGAAACCGGATCCGTGAAGATCGCCCTGAGCACACGCTTGTGCTTGCTGTTCATGCAAGCAAATTAGGCGAGAAGGGTCCTAATTGCAATCAAAATTTGATTGCAATTAGGATGCATCTTACGGCGTAATCCGCGCCAGGTGCTCCAGATCGGTCTCTTCGCGCAGCGGGTCGGGCGCTATCACCACCGACGTGGCGTTGTCGGCATCGTCGGCGAAGCGGGAAAACACCGTGCGGCCGGCTTCCATGCGCGCCTTGCCTTCGGCGACCAGCCCCAGCGCCAGCGGATAGAGCTGGTGCTCGGCCTTGAGCACGCGCGCCGCCAGCGAATCCTCGTTGTCGCCTACCATCACCGGCACGGCGGCCTGGGCGATGATCGGGCCGTCATCCATGTCGAGCGTGACGAAATGCACCGTGCAGCCATGGATGCGCATGCCCGCGCGGATAGCTCGCGCATGCGTATCCAGGCCCTTGAAGGCAGGCAGCAGGGCAGGGTGGATGTTGACCATCCGGCCCTGCCATTTCTCGACGAAGCGCGCACCGAGGATGCGCATATAGCCGGCCAGCGCGACGATCTCGGCGCGAAACGACAAAAGGGCCGCGTCGATCGCCTCGTCATGCGCTTCCTTGCTGGAATAGTCCGAGCGCGAAATCACCTTGGTGGCGATGCCGCGAGCCGCGGCGATGCCGAGGCCGGCGGCATTGGCGCGGTCGGAGATGACGCCGACGATCTCGGCCGGATAGGCCGGGTTGCCCGCCGCCGCGATCAGCGCCGTCATGTTGGAGCCGCGCCCCGAGATCAGCACCACCGTGCGTTTTCTGGTCATAGGCCGATCGAGCCCCGATAGATCACCCCGGCGTCGCGGCGCGGCACGATCTGGCCGATCGGCGTCACCGTCTCGCCGGCTTCCTGCAGCACGGCGGCGACCTGCGCCGCCTGGCCCGAGGCGACGACCAGGATCATGCCGATGCCGCAATTGAAGGTGCGCATCATCTCTTCCGGTGCGACCCCGCCGGTCTTGGCCAGCCATGAGAACACCGGCGGCACCTCGATGGCGCCGAGGTCGAGCTCGGCCGAAAAATCCTTGGGCAGAACGCGCGGAATGTTTTCGGGAAAGCCGCCGCCGGTGATATGCGCCAGAGCCTTGATGCCGTGGGTGTTGCGGATCGCCTTGAGGATCGACTTGACGTAGATGCGGGTCGGTTCGAGCAGCGCCTCGGCCAGCGTCGCTTCGTCATTGAACGGCGCCGCATCGTTCCAGCCAACGCCGCTTACGGTGACGATGCGGCGGACCAGCGAAAAGCCGTTCGAATGCAGGCCCGACGAGGCGAGGCCGAGCAGTACGTCGCCCTCGACGATGTCGTCGGTCGGCAGCAATTGGCCGCGTTCGGCGGCACCGACGGCAAAGCCGGCAAGGTCGTAATCCTTGCCGTGATACATGCCTGGCATTTCCGCCGTCTCGCCGCCGATCAGCGCGCAGCCGGCCTCCCTGCAGCCGGCGGCAATGCCGCCGACGATCGCAGCACCCTGGTCGGGATCGAGCTTGCCGGTGGCGAAATAGTCGAGGAAGAACAGCGGCTCGGCGCCTTGCACGACGATGTCGTTGACGCACATGGCGACGAGGTCGATGCCGATCGTGTCGTGCTTGCCGGCATCGATGGCGATCTTCAGCTTGGTGCCGACGCCGTCATTGGCGGCGACCAGCACCGGGTCGGTGAAGCCGGCTGCCTTGAGGTCGAACAGGCCGCCGAAGCCGCCGATCTCGCCATCGGCACCCGGCCGGCGAGTGGCGCGCACCAGCGGCTTGATCTTCTCGACCATGAGATTGCCGGCATCGATGTCGACGCCCGCTTCGGCATAGGTGAGCCCGTTCTTGCGCTTGCTCATTTCCGGCGCCTGCTCATCTGTTGCGCTTGCCTGTCGCTGTTTTCACTCGCGTGCGGGCTCTTCGCATGAACGGTTTTGCCCCGCAAGGCAAGCGCGCGATTAATGGTGTTTTCAGTTGGATGCCGGGGGAACCGGGCGCGATACACTCCAACAATAAAAAGAAATGCCTGCCAGAATTGCGGCGAGGCCACCGACGGTGGCAAGAGACCTGATTTCACCGTCGAAGGGCAGGGTTCCATACGAGAAGCCGGCGCCGATCAACGTCGCCGCGGCAGCCCACAGACCTGGATTTGCAGCGACCGACCTCGCGAAAACGAACGCCACGACAGCGGCCGTCAACCAGAGGGGCCAAGAGACGACCACCCCTACGGCCAGATAAAGAACGAAGGCCGAAAGAAGATCTTGCGCTGCCACGTTGCGGTGCGGGGCTCCGAAAGATGCGAAGACCAACAGACTTTCCGTCAGCCCGGCCAGATAGCAAAGCGTGACGCGCCAAGCGATTGTGATTCTCTGTGCCATCGTCGTTCGGCAGTTACGAAATAAGCTATTGCTCCCGGGCTCTTCGCATGAACGGCCGCACCTCGCAAGGATAGTGGCGCTGAAACTGCCGATCTCCCCCAGCACCACGGCATTGATCAGCGCGATGCCGCGCATCGCCTGCAAGGCGTCAACGACCGGGCGCTGGTTCCATTCCGGGAGCAGGCTGAGTATCTGTTCCTC
>NZ_JAMYUP010000057.1:0-35971 GCF_040323155.1 Mesorhizobium sp. M0060 | reverse complement strand
TTGACCAGGAAATGCGACAGGCAGCCGGCGACTGTTTCGTTCAGGTCGGTCTGCCTTACGGCGGCTGGGGCAGCTTTGCTGGCCGTCCGCTCGCTACGGCAGAAGACTATCTGCGTGCGGCTTTCCACTTTGCTGGCATTGGTGGCGACGCCTTCTACTGCTCCGCGTCCTACGACATCCAGAAGGCGCTCTGCGACAACCACCTCCCTGTCGTCGGGCATATCGGCCTGATCCCTTCGTACATCACCTGGACGGGTTGGCGCGCAGTCGGAAAGAGCGCGGAAGAAGCGATCCGCCTCTGGCGGCACACCCAGAAACTCGAGGAGATCGGTGTCTTCGGGGCGGAACTGGAAGTCGTGCCCGACCGGGTGGCGAAATTCCTGACCGAAAACTCGTCGCTGGTCATGCTTGGCATGGGCGCCGGCAAGTATGCGGATGCGCAATACCTCTTCACAGAGGATGTCTGCGGCTATGCCAAGAACCATAAGCCGCGGCACGGAAAGGTTTACCGAAACCTCGGCCCTGAGCTGCAGAAGATCCAGGACGAGCGCGTGGCCGCCTTTAGAGAATACAAGACAGACGTCGATTCCGGTAGGTATCCCGGTGACGAGCACACAGTTCCGATTGGGGACGCTGACTTCGACAGCTTCATGCGAGCAGCCAAAGGGTGACACCCATGCGTGCGGGGCTATCCGATTGCTCAGGAGCGAGTGTTAGGCAAGTCGAAGTCCGCAACACGAAGGCGCCAACGCTCGCTGAACTCAAAATGCTGATTGCCAAGAGGGAGCTCATCCTTCCGGCGAAGTTGGAAACTGTCGCTCGCGTGATGTTTGCAGAGCCGGACTACGTTGCCTTCGAAAATTCTGCCTCGATCGCTCGCCGGTGCAACGTGTCAACGACAACCTTATCTCGCCTCGCTCCGCGCCTTGGCTTCAGGTCTTTTAAAGAAATGCAGAACTGCTTCCGAAATCACATCCTTGATCGAAAGGCCCAGCGCAAGCCGAGCTGATAACTCGGCTACATCGATCACTGAGAAGTCAGATCCGCGCCTTGAGCAAGCCCGCGGCCCAAAGTTCAGCTTTCTAGCCCGGCGTCCCCACAAGCTGAATTTTCCGCTTACGGCCCACAAACGCGACGGGTCAAGCGGCCTTCGGAAGGACGGCACGATAGCGGCCGTAACCCGCCTTCACGAGCAGTCTCTCGCCTCGGTGACCGCGCCCGGTGTCGTCAAATCTGCACTCCCCCTGGTCCGAAAGCGCCCTGCAGAAACGCCGCAGCGGTTCGTGCGCACATGGCCAGTGACACCGCACCTGCATCGGGGTGGCCGATGCTCCGTTCCGCCAGCGGGCGTGCGCGACCGAGCTTCGGGGCGAGCGACGATGTCGCATCAGCCGCCAGCGTCGCCGCGTTGGCAGCATGGCCCCAGGCATCCGCCAACGACTTTCCGGATGCGACACTGCTTTCCAGCGTCTCCACGAACGGCACGAGGGCGTCGACCAAAGTCTTGTCACCGATGTTCGCACCTCCTAACCGCGTCACGCCGTCTAGCGCGAGCCGCGCTCCTAGGACGACTGCCTCCGTCGTCACAGCTTCATCGTCGCTGAAGCTGCTACTCCACGACCGGAGCAGCAAGCCCCAGATCGCCCCGGACGTTCCCCCTGCCCTGTCGGCCCAGCCATCGCCGGCCGCGGCTAGTACACTCGCGGCGCCGGCACCGGCTGCCGCCGCGACCGAAGCGGCGGCAGCCGCAGCGGCCGACCCGCGGCTCATGCCTTGCCCATGATCCCCGTCGCCGGCTACGGCGTCGATACGGCCGAGTTGCTCCTCGGCGGTGTTCAGCATCGCGGAGACCCGCTGCATCATTTTGGCAATACAGGCGCCGCTCACCTTGGACGCTTCGGAGGCCGGCCCGTAAATCGGTTGTCCTTCCGCACCATTTGGGACATCCGTGGCAGGCCTAACGGCGATCACCGCGCCTTTGCGCAGGACGGGCGCATCGCTCGGCGCGCGCCAATAGATCTCCAATTCGTCATCGAGCCACAACAAAGTCAGCGAACACCCCTGCATGTCCAAGCTGGTGACGAATTCACCGGCTTCGGGTTCGACCGCCTCGAGCCCTTCTGCCTTGAGTTCCGAAGCAATTGCCTGCCACAGCACGAAGAGTTCCTCGTACTTCGTCGAGCCGAGTCCGTTGAGCAGGGCGGCCACCCTTTTCGCTCCGGCCGGACGCTCGGAGACGAGCGTGCCGACGAGAAGTTTTGCGAGATCGGAGGCTGACGTTATGTCTTCCTCGCGAATTCCGGGTTCACCGTGAATACCCAGACCCAACGCCATCTTTCCGCCAGGAACGGTAAACAGCGGAGTAGCGGCGCCCGGTAGCGTGCATCCTTTGTAGGCCACACCGAAAGACACCGTGCGGTCGTTGGCGTGGCGGGCGATGCGCTCGACCTCGTCGATCGCCAGGCCCGATTCCGCTGCCGCACCCGCTATCTTGAACACGATGACAGTGCCGGCAATGCCGCGCCGCCTGGCAGAGGCATTCGCGGGCGCACTGGCGATGTCGTCCGTCACCGGCAGGATCCGGACATCGATGCCCTCTGCTCGCAAACGCTCCGCCGCTACGCCGAAATTCAGCACGTCGCCGGCGTAATTGCCGAAGCCGAGCAGAATTCCACCGCCTCGGTCTGCAAGCCGGCATACGCGCGCTACGGCGGCGGTCGACGGCGAGGCGAAGACATCGCCGGCAACCGCAGCATCTGCCAGGCCTGGGCCAACGTAACCCGCGAACGCGGGATAGTGCCCCGAGCCGCCTCCGACAACGAGGGAGACCTTGCCTTTCGGCACTTCGGTCGAACGCACCACACCGCCCTTGACCAAGCGAACATGCTGACCGTGGATCGCACAAAAGCCTGCCAGAGCTGCCGAAGCGAAATCTTCTGGAGCGTCGTAAATGGTGGTCATCGCGCAGTCTCCCCATTGCTTGGTACTGTCTTAGGGAGAATGCGCCTCAGATAGTCGCGGTTGGCGGCGCTGACAGACAAACCGTCGCCGCCATAGTGCTCGCAAAGGAAGGGGCTGGCAAAACCGTGGTCAAGCGCAAGGCCTATGGCGACGCGATAGTTGACGATACCCGTCTCAAGTGGGGCCGGATGCGTGATGATCGCGCCGGAAATAGGATCTTCAACGCGGGTATAATTCTTCACGTGCCAGTATTTGGCATATGGCGCGACTTTGTCGATCATCTCCAGCCAGTGCTCGACCGGCCTGTGCAGGCGAATGAGGTTGCCGACATCTGCGTTGATGCCCACATTCGACAGACCTACATCGGTGACGAAGCGAACGGAGCTTTCGGCCGTTCCGAGATAGGTGTCCTCATACATTTCGAGCGACAATTCGATGCCGAGCTCCTCCGCGTGGCGGCCGAGTTCGCGGATGCGCGCCACGGCTTTCCTCCATACCTGCGGATCGTCGGGATTCCTGACGCCATCCACCGTCCAGAACCACAGCGCCGCCTTCTGGGCATCGGTCAACGGCCCGAATAGACCGAACGACACGCAGCCGGCGCCGATCCGTGCCGCAGTCTCGATCACGCGATGGCCATAGGCGAGATGCGCATCGCCACGTTCCGGGTCGATGACGCTTCGCCGCGAGGTCGAGATCGCGGGAATCGCGAGATTGAGCGAACCTGCCAGTTTCACGAAATCATCCAGCCGTGCGGCCGAGAGATCGGCTAGCCTTAGCCAGCTGTCGGTCGGGTCGAGTTCAGTGAAGCCGGTATCCACCACATCGGCAAGCGTGGCTCCCCACTCTTCGACACTCTGATCCTGGACGGAACGGCCGTCGCGCAAGACACTCGGATACTGGATCATGGCTGCGGCTATCGGCCAATTGTGTCTGTTCCACTTTCTCAGCGGCATACTCACGGGAACCTCCATTCATGGCGGAAAAGGCGGGGACTGTCGGAGGAGTTCAGAGCGGATTTTCGTTCGGGCCCTGTCGCAAGTCCGGCCTCGTCATTCGTCTGCGTGAGATTCCCAGTATCCACATCAGCAAGGGGGATAAGAGAAGAAGGCAGCCGATCGCCATCAGCGTGGATACGAGACCATTCGACCAGAAGATGCTTAGCTTTCCAGAAGATAACAGCATCGACTGGCGAAACGCGTCTTCTGCCTTATCCCCCAGCACCATAGCCAGAACCAGCGGAGCGAGCGGATAATCGAGTTTCTTGAAGATGTAGCCGAGCAGGCCAAACAAAACGACCATCCAGACGTCAGTGAGAGAATTGCTTACCTGGTAAGCGCCGCTGAAGATGACCGCCACGATCACCGGACCGATGATGGTAAACGGCACGCGCAGGATCGAGGCGTAAAGAGGCACGGTAGCGATCACCAATATGACCGCGACGATATTGCCGAGATACATACTTGCAATCAGACCCCAGACGAAGTCCGGACGTTCGACGAACAGCATCGGACCAGGGGTGAGACCCCAGATCATCAGGCCGCCCATCATGACCGCCGCCGTGGCAGAGCCTGGCACACCCAGGGCCAGCATCGGCAGTAGCGCCGACGTTCCCGCCGAATGGTCCGCGGTCTCCGGCGCGACGATGCCGCGCGGGTCGCCCTTGCCGAAGTTCGACTTGTCACGTGCCGAACGGCTGGCCAGGCCATAGCTCATGAAGGAGGCGGCGGTCGGACCTGCCGGCGTGATGCCCATCAGGATGCCGATGAAAATCGAGCGCAGAACCGTGAACCAATACCGCGGCAGTTCGAGCAGCGTACGGCCGACCTCTGAAATCCGGACACGAGCCTTGATGCCTTCGAAGCGCAGCCCCTCCTCAGTGGTCAAGAGGAGTTCGCCGATGCCGAACAGCCCCATCACCGCGATCAGGAAGCTGATACCCTTGATCAGCTCGGGAATGTCGAAGGTCAGGCGAAGGTTGCCTGATATCGTGTCCATGCCCACCGAAGCGAGCGCAAAACCCAGCATCATCGATACCAGCGTCTTGGACGGCGCGCTGGAGCCCATCGAGATGAAACTGGCGAAGGCGAGAAAATAGACCGCGAAATATTCGGGCGACGAGAACCGCAGAGCAAAATTCGCAACCCATCCCGAAAGCAACGTGATCATCACGACGCCTGCGAGCGCGCCGATGCCGGCGGAGACAAATGCAAGTGTCAGCGCGCGGCTGGCCTGGCCGGCCTTCGCCATCGGGTAACCGTCAAAAGTCGTGGCCACCGACGAGGGTTCGCCCGGTATGTTGAACAGGATTGAGGTCGTCGACCCCCCGAATAGAGCGCCCCAGTACATGCAGGACAGCAGGATGATTCCCGAGATCGGGTCCATCGAGAACGTCAACGGCAGCAGGAGCGATACGCCATTCGGAGCACCAAGCCCTGGCAGCACTCCCACCAGGATGCCCAGCGTGACGCCGACCATCATCAGCAGCACGTGCTGAAAGGTCAGGATATGGCCGAAGCCTTCAAAGAGCAGGCCGATGTTGCCCATTGCTGTTCCTCCCCAGGATGCTTGCTGGACCGCGGATCAATAGATACCGAACCACGCCTCGACTGGCCCTTTGAGTAGAGGAACCTTGAAGCCCACCTCGAAGACGACGAAGAAAACCGCGGCCACCGCCAGCCCCGACGGCAGAGCAATCCACCATTTGTATTTGCCCTGGAAATGCATCGCGAACGTTATGTACAGAGCAGTTCCGACATAGAGACCAAGAAAACTGGAGACTGCTGCGTAAGCGACGAGCGGCAGCAGAAAGGACGAAACCGATTTGATGCGTCGCGCATCCAGAAAGATCACCCCAAGCTTTCGATGCCGTGTCACCGCCAGCAAGATGTTCATGACACTGCCGAAGACAATCAGAAGGCCGACATAGAAGGGGAAATAGCCGGCATCTGGCCCCATTTCGGTCCAGCCGGTACCTGCCTCGGTTGAGCCGTAACACACTGCCACGCCTAACGCGGCTGTCACTGCTGCAACCACGATCTCCATTGCAAAGCGGGAGATGCCTCTCGTACCGTCGCTGCTCATGACCGATCTCCCGGTAAGGGGCGAGCGCCCGAAAGGGCGCCCGCGCGTGACTTCGAAAGATATCAGTTGGCGAGCCAACCCTCACGCTTCAGGATTTCGCTCACCGAAGCTTCATCCGACTTTATGAAATCGGCGAACTGCGCGCCGCTCATGTAGTCGGCAGACTGCGAGGTGTCGGCGAGATACTTCGCCCATTCGGGCGTCTCGGAGACTTTCTTCAGGACATTCGCGTAGAAGTCGACGACATCCTGATCTACGCCGGCGGGCAGCCACACGGTGCGAGGCATGTTGTAGTCCGCGATCGGAATGCCGGAGTCCTTGCATGTCGGAATATCGGCCCAGCTCGCGTCACCTGCGACCTTGGCATCGTTCTTCAGCCTTTGTGACTTGAAGACGCAGACGGGTTTCACCATGCCCGCCTGCCACTGGCCGAGATTTTCGCTCGGATTGTTGACATTGGCCGCAACATGCCCGCCCGCGAGTTGGACCGCAGCTTCGCCGCCACTCTTGTACGGAACGTAGCCGAGATTGGCACCAGTCGCCTCGTTGATCATGATAGTCAGGATCTGATCGGTATCCTTGGACTGGCTGCCGGCGACCTTGAATTCGCCCCCTGCTTCCTTCGCCTTTGCGACGAAATCGGCCGCCGTCTTGTAGTCCGCCTTGCCGTTGACCCAGAGAATAAACTCATCGGCGGCAAGTGCAGCCACCGGCGTCAGGTCGGCCGAAGCGTACGGCACTTTTGCACGGATCGGCAGCAGATAGGCATTGTTGGTGCCGAAGGCGAGCTTGAAATTATCGCCCTTGGCCGTCGCCGTATAGACAAAGCCCTCGGCGCCGCCGGCACTGCCTTTGTTGGTGACAATCACCGGCGCTTTCATCAAATTGTACTTGCCAATGATCGACTGGATCGTTCTGGCGAAAATGTCGGTGCCGCCGCCAGCTCCGGCCGTGACGACGAACTCGACTGGCCTGTCTGGATCGAATGCCAGCGCCGGAGTGGCCGCCCCCAGGACCGCCGCCAAGATTGTTGTAATGGATACTGAAGTTCTCATGGATACTCCTCCCTTTGAAAAAACCCGACGCGGAGACCTCCTGAAACGCCGGCATGCGTGCAGTCTAAGATTAGGCTGCCGCGGACAGGCCAGCGCTTCGCCGCGCCATGCGGGCGGCGAGCAGGACTGCCTCGCGGCTGGCGCCAACGTCGGCGATACCCTTGCCAGCGATGTCGTAGGCCGTGCCGTGCGCGGGCGTGCACAGCGGAAAAGGCAGCCCACCCATCATGGTGACGCCCTTGTCGAAGCCCATCAGCTTCATCGCGATCTGGCCCTGGTCGTGATACATGGTCAGCACAGCCTGGAAGCCTCCTTTCAGCGCCCGCAGGAAGACGGTATCGGCCGGGAATGGACCTTCTACATTCAACCCCAGCGCCTTCGCCTTTGCCACGGCCGGTTCTATGATTTCGATCTCTTCCATGCCGAAGCTGCCGCCGTCGCCAGCGTGCGGGTTGAGCCCGGCGACCGCGATGCGCGGATTGTCATAGCCAGCATCCCTGAGGCATCCGTATGTCAGTTGCAGTTCGGCCAGGATGAGATCGACCGATAGACTGGACGAAACTTCGGCAAGCGGGATGTGGGAGGTAACGCGCGCGTTCCAGACCTTGTCCAGGACGTTGAACTCGCGGACCTTGCCGGTGAAGCCGATCACATCGGCAACGAAGCGGATCTCGTCATCGTAGCCTGGATAGGCAAATCGCATCGCCTTCTTGTTGAAGGGCGTGAAGCAGACGCCATTTACCCTTCCGGCATTTGCCAGTTCCAGGGCCGTGCGGAAGTTACGGGTCGCGAATGTTCCTCCGACCAGCGTCGCCTCGCCCCGCTCCACGTCGCTCGGATCAAGATGACGTAGATCGACAAAGGTGTGTCGGCCGGAATCCGTCCCTTCCAGTCCCTCTAGCGGCACTGTTTTGATATCGACTGTCACGCCGGCAACGCGAGCGCCTTCGTCCAGAACGCGGCGGTCGCCGATCACGACGAGTTTCGCCGCTTCAAGGATTTCAGGCAGAGCAACGAGCCGCGCCGTGAGTTCAGCACTTACTCCGGCTGGGTCGCCCATCGCGAGTGCCAGCACCGGACGCGAGTCAGCCTCAACCGCAGCAACCATCATTTCCTCTCCGTTTCACCCTGCATACATGGCGCAGCAGTCTGCATCAAGTCTTTTGTATGCTGTATGCAGCCTTTTTAATTTCTTGACGCCATCTTCGGGAGACTCCATGCTGCGGCGACAAAAGAATCGACGCGTGGACTGCTTTGAGTCTTCCGATTGGGGTGCAGATTTGATGGACGAGGCCATTCCCGTCGAACGCCAGCGGAGCGCCGCAGGTCCGATTCAACGCACCGTGCTTCACGAAACCATCGTCAACCATCTGCGCGACATGATCATCGAGGGCGACCTCGCTCCCGGCACCCGTCTTCATGAGGGCCAACTGGGTGAACAACTGGGCGTCTCGCGCACGCCGCTGCGGGAAGCGATCAAATACTTGGCCAGTGAGGGCCTGGTCGAATTGGTGCCAAGCAGAGGGGCAGTCGTGAAGCGTTTCGGCGCCAAGGAAGTTCAGGACATGCTGACCGTCTTGCAGGCAATGGAGGAGCTAGCCGGAAGGTTGGCTTGCGATGTCGGTTCGGACGGGGGAATCGCCGCAATTCGGGCAACCCATGACGAAATGATCCGATGCTACGAAGCCAAGGATCGAATGCAATATTACAAACTGAACCAGCAGATCCATTCCATGATCGTTGCGTTGTCGGGCAATACGACGCTGATCGATATCCATGGTACGTTGCAGACGCGATTGAAGCGCATCCGCTTCGTTGGCCATGAGGGTCCGGAGAATTGGGCTGCCGCCGTAGGCGAGCATAATGAAATGATCGTTGCACTGGAGCTGCGCGACAAGGAACGGCTTTCGGAGGTTCTAGGACGTCACCTGCGAAAGGCGTGGGAGCGCGTCCGGCCGCTTCTGTGAAGTGGTGTCGCTGGATCGGCTATACGCCCACCTGAAACACGCGATCTGCCTGCGCAACGGCACTCTGCGGTAGGACATTGTGCGTTCACATATGACCGCATGGTCGACGCTACGCTTGCCGGTGCATCGTGCGTACGCCTAGCCGTGTTGGTCTGCTTCAGAGCGGTGCAAGCGGTCCGAAAATCATCGGACCCGTCGATATGGGTGATGTATTGCGGCTGCCGGGTTTCTGGCCCGCAGCGGTCAGCCGCACCGCGTCCTCGATTCCGGCGTCGATCCTTGCGCGAAGACCCTTGTCGAGCGCTTCCACGTGTCCTTTCTTTCGAACCACGCGGGCAAGATAATGGTGCGCGATTGGCAATGGAAATCGATTTCAATCGCATGCCCTCCAACCGCTCCTGCCGGCGAGTAATGAGGATGCCGGCAATTTTTCGGCCGCGACCTCGCAGGAACCATATCGTCGGCATCTGACAAGACGGCCGCTGTCTGCAGCGGCTTAATGGCCATGCTCGTCATGCTTCGGCAAAGTCAGCCCAAAAACCCGCACCAGATCGCTGACCTGGTCGGGCGAAAGGTAGCGGGGGTTGAGGCCGCGCAACAGCAGATAGAGTTTTGCAGTCTCCTCCAGCTCTTCGGTGGCGAATACGGCCGCCTCGAGCGTTTCGCCCGCGACCACGGGACCGTGGTTTGCCAGCAGCACCGAGGAGTAGCGTCCGGCAAGGCCCTTGATCGCATCCGCGACGGCCGGGTCCCCGGGGCGGAAGTAGGGAACCAGCGCCGTCTGGCCGGCCCGCATCAGGTAGTATGGCGTCATTGGCGGCAGCGCGGCCCGTGGATCCACTTCGGGCAGCATGGTGAGAGCGACGGCGTGTGTCGAGTGCAAGTGCACGATGGCGCGGGCGCTTGGCCTCGTCTCGTAGAGAGCGGTGTGCAGAGGGATTTCCTTCGTCGGGGCATCGCCCGAGACAAGTTTTCCCTGTGCGTCGAGGCGGGCAATGCGGGCGGGATCGAGAAATCCCAACGAAGCATTGGTGGGTGTGACCAGCCAGCCTCCGTCATCCAGCCGCAGGCTGATATTGCCTGACGATCCCGGCGTCAGACCGCGCTCGAACAGCGAACGCCCGAAGCGGCAGATCTCTTCCCTCAACCTCGTGTCGGTCATGTCGTGGCTCCCTCGACTAGCTCGAACCCGAGATCGACCACCGTCGGTGGTCCGTCAGAGCAGACGAGCCGCGCCCCCATCTCCCCTACGGCGACGCGGGGTGTGAGAATAGTCGACAGCGGCTGCGGGGCGCTGCGCGCCACGTCGAGACCATTATAGCCGAAGATCGCCAGCCGGTCTGGGATGGTGATGCCGCGGGTGAGGCAGTGGAAATAGCCGCCGATCGCCATGTCGTCGTTGGAGAAGTAGACAGCGTCCAAATTCGTGCTGCGCTCCAGCAGGCGCGCCAACCCGTCGCGCCCAGCTTGGATCGAAGACGAGGCAGGAATGATTTCTTCTCCGGCGAGATCGAGGCCGGTCTCGCCAAGTGCCGAGCGAAATCCTGCGAAGCGTTTGGCGGCGCGCAGGTCGCGATTAAGGTCATGGCCGACATAGCCGATCTGCCGGTAGCCGCGCGAAACCAGATGGCGCGCGGTAGTGCGTCCCGCCTCGCGGTTGGAAAAGCCGACGACGATGTCGATACCCTGGCCGTCGGTATCGAGCAGTTCGGCCACGCGGATACCAGAGTTGCGCAGCATTGCGCTCGCGCGCTCGGTGTGTTCGAGCCCCGCCACCATGACGCCGGCGGGGCGCCAGCTCAGCAGCGACTCGATGAGGCTCTCTTCGCGTCCTAACTCGTAATCGGTTACCGCGATGACTGGTTGAAAGCCGGCGCCGACGAGGACTGTGTTCGCCCCTCGCAGCATGTCCGGAAAGACGATGTTGCTGAGCGAGGGGATGACAATCCCGACAAGCCTGGAACCCGTGGAAGCCAGCGTTCCGGCAATGCGGTTCGGCACATAGCCGAGGGTTGTCGCGGCAATGAGAACGCTCTCGCGCGTCTTTGCCGAGAAGGATCCATGCCCGCGCAGCACGCGCGAGGCAGTACTCTCGCCAACACCGGCTGCGCGCGCGACGTCGGTGAGGGTAATCATCGGCACCGCTCCCATCCCTCGGCTATTGGGTCGACCATTTCCAAGCACCTAATCCACGCCGCCTCTGAGCTATCTGGCCGCCCTCAGTTTTGGCACGTCGCAGCAGCCAACTCAACCAAATTTTGGCAGCGCTGCCATTTTTAGGTTGGCAGCGCTGCCAATCCATGTTATCTTGCAATGCAAGCGCTGCCAAAAGTGAGGTTAAGTGGCGCGAAAACTAGTGAAGAACGCGCCCTCAATCAGGGAGGAAATGAAATGACGGTGCTCACCCCAACGCTGTCGGCTGAAACAACGGCAGGAATCGAGACCCGAAGAATCGCCTACAGCAAGGTCTTCTGGCGCATCGTGCCGTTTCTGATGTTGTGCTACGTGGTCGCCTATCTAGACCGCGTCAATGTCGGCTTCGCCAAGCTCGACATGTCCGCCGAACTCGGCTTCAGCGAAACGGTCTACGGCCTCGGTGCCGGCATCTTCTTCATCGGCTATTTCCTGTTTGAGGTGCCGAGCAACATCATCCTGCACAAGGTCGGTGCGCGCATGTGGATCGCGCGTATCATGATCACCTGGGGTTTGATCTCGGCAGGCTTCATGTTCGTCGAATCGGCTCCCATGTTCTATCTCCTGCGCTTCCTGTTGGGCGTCGCAGAGGCAGGCTTCTATCCAGGGATAATCCTTTTCCTGACCTACTGGTATCCTTCGCACCGGCGCGCCAAGATCATCGCTGTCTTCATGTCCGCAATTCCGATATCCGGCATCTTCGGCAACCCGCTTTCCGGCTGGATCATGGATTCGTTCCACGGCGATAGCGGTCTTGCCGGCTGGCAGTGGATGTTCCTCATCGAGGCGGTTCCCGCCGTCCTGCTTGGCATCGCCGTCTTCTTCTTCCTCGACAATGGCATCCGTGACGCCAAGTGGCTTAGCGAAGCGGAAAAGCGGGTGCTCGAAGAGGAGATCGAGCGCGAGGAACGCCACAAGGAGAAAGCGCATTCAGTCGGCGGGGTATTCCGCGACGGCCGCATCTGGCTGATGTGCCTCATCTATTTCTGCTTCGTGATGGGCCAATACGGGCTGACGTTCTGGATGCCGACCCTGGTCAAGGCGACCGGCGTCACCGGCAATCTCAACATCGGGCTGATCAGCGCCATCCCATTCATCTGTGCCGTCGTCACCATGAACCTGTTCGGTCGCAGCGCCGACTGGCACCGCGAGCGCCGCTGGCACCTGGTCGTGCCGGCGCTGCTTGGAGCCGTCGGCTTCATCGTCGCCGCGACATCCTCGAATCCGACGATCGCCATCGCGTTCCTATCGCTGGCAGCGGCTGGAGCGATCACCTGCGCGCCGCTCTTCTGGTCTTTGCCGACAGCCTTTCTGGGGGGAACCGGCGCCGCAGCGGGCATCGCGCTGATCAATTCAGTAGGCAATCTGGCCGGCTTCGCCAGCCCTTACCTTGTGGGCTACCTCAAGGACCTGACCGGGACGACGCACGTCGCCATGTACGCGCTCGCCGCCATCCTCGTGGCCGGCGCGATCCTGGTGCTGACGACGCCGGCCAAGCTGGTCAACAAGTGACCCGATCGAAGCAAAATGGAGTTTCCATGATGACTGTTCAGGCTGCGCAAAAGGAAAGCCCCATTATGATCAGCGCGACCCGGGTCGCAGTGATCGGCCTCGGCTCGATGGGATTCGGGATGGCCCAGTCGCTCAAGCGGGCCGGATTCGAGGTGACCGGCTTCGACATCGACGATGCGGCGGTTCAGCGCTTCGTCGCCGAAGGCGGGCTGGGTGCCTCGACCCCCGCTCAGGCGGCTCAGGATGCGGATGTCGTGGTGTCTGTCGTGGTCAACGCCGCGCAGACTGAAGCCATCCTCTTCGGCGCGGGCGGCGTTGCCGAGACACTGGCCGAGGGGACGGTCTTCGTCTCCTCGGCCACGATGGATCCCGATGTCGCCCGCAAATTGGCCGGGCGCCTGGGGGCGATAGGCGGACTCTATCTCGACGCGCCGATCAGCGGCGGCTCGGTTCGCGCGGCGGACGGTGCGCTGACCATTCTCGCCTCGGGCTCCGCTCCCGCCTTCGCCAAGGCGCGGCCCGTGCTCGATGCCATGGCTGCCAAGGTCTACGAACTGGGCGAAGAGCCGGGCGTCGGCGCGGCTTTCAAGATGATCAACCAGCTGCTCGCTGGCGTGCACATCGCCGCAGCGAGCGAAGCCATCGTGTTTGCCGCCCGCCAGGGGCTAGACCTCGGCAAGGTCTACGAGGTGATTACGGCCTCGGCCGGCAACTCCTGGATGTTCGAGAACCGGGTGCCGCACGTGCTCGACGGGGACTACACGCCGCGAAGCGCGGTCGACATCTTCGTCAAGGATCTCGGCATCATCCAGGACATGGCCCGCAGCGCCAAATTCCCGGTACCGGTTGCAGCCGCCGCGCTGCAGATGTTCCTGATGACGTCGGCTGGCGGAATGGGACGCGACGACGATGCCTCGGTCGCCCGGGTCTACGCACGCGTCACCAACATCGATCTGCCCGGCGCAACGCAACCCTGACCAGGAACGGATGACCATGCCTCGCTTCGCCGCCAATCTGACTATGATGTTCAACGAATGGCCGTTCCTCGACCGATTCGACGCGGCCGCAGCCGCCGGATTCACGGCGGTAGAGTTCCTGTTCCCTTACGAGCACACGCCGGAAGCGATCGGCGAGCGCCTCGCGCGGAACGGTCTGACCCAGGCCTTGTTCAATCTCCCGCCGGGCGATTGGGCTGCAGGCGAACGCGGCCTTGCTGCGTTGCCCGAGCGCTTCGATGAGCTAAAGGCGGGTGTCGAGGCTGCGCTCTCTTACGCCGAAGCCACCGCTGCACAGCGGCTCCATCTCATGTCCGGGCTCGGCTCGCGCGAGGACAAGGGCGCCGTCGATGCCTATCGAAAAGCTGTGACCTGGACCGCCGAAAAACTGGCGGATAGGGGCATGGACCTGGTGATCGAACCGATCAATGGCCGCGACATGCCGGGCTATTTTCTGAACGACTTCGCCTTTGCTGAATCGCTGATCCACGATCTTGCGCTGCCCAATCTCAAGCTTCAGTTCGACATCTACCACCGTCAGATCCTGCATGGGGATGTCACGATGGCCCTACGGAGCCTGTTGCCGATTATCGGCCACATCCAGATCGCAAGCGTCCCCTCCAGGCACGAACCCACCAGTGAAGAACTTGACGATCGATTCATCTTCGCGGAGCTGGACCGGCTGGGCTATGGCGGTTTTGTCGGCTGCGAATATCTTCCCAAGGCCAAGACGCTTGACGGCCTCGGCTGGTTCGCCTCCTTTGCCGGGGAGCACACCCGGCTCTCAAAAGCCGTCGGAGCCCATCCATGACCCTCGCGCTTGGCTGCATCGCAGACGACTATACCGGCGCATCAGACTTGGCGAACACCTTGGCGAAACAAGGCTTGCGTACGGTTCAGACCATCGGGATTCCATCAGCTGACCTGCCGCTACCCGAAGTCGACGCTATCGTCATCTCGCTGAAAATCCGTTCGGTCGCCGCATCCGATGCGGTTGAACGTGCCCGCGCCGCCCACGATTGGTTCCGCGCCCGCGGCGCGGCGCACGTGATGTATAAGATCTGCTCGACCTTCGACTCTACCGATGCGGGCAATATCGGCCCTGTTCTGGATGCCTTGCGCGCTGATGCCCTCGAAACATCGGTCCTGGTGACGCCGGCCTTTCCTGAAACCGATCGCACCGTCTACAAGGGCAATCTATTTGTCGGTGCGGTTCCGCTGAATGAGAGCTCGCTCCGGGATCATCCTCTCAATCCCATGCGCGATGCCAATCTGGTACGCGTGCTGGCTCGACAGTCTACCGGGGCAGTCGGGCTTGTCGAACTCGCTACCGTGGCTCAGGGAGCGGATGCAATCCGCACCAGACTAGAACAGCTTTCTGCTTGCGGGACCGGAGCAGCTATCGCCGACGCCGTCTTCGAGACCGACCTCGAAGCAATCGGCGCTGCCGCGCTGACCCAACGCCTGTCAGTCGGAGCGTCCGGGTTGGGATTGGGCCTCGCCCGCGCACTGATCGCCGCTGGCACCGCACGGCGCCAACAAAGGGTAACTCTTCGTGAACACCCGATCGGAGGTCCGGCAGCGTGCCTTGCCGGCAGCTGCTCACGGGCGACGCTGGCGCAGATTGCAAGAGCGGAACAGTCGATGCCGGTCTTAAGACTCGATCCGGAAAAATTGGTAAGCGGATCGGCAGAAGCACAACGCGCGCTCGATTGGGCGGCCGGGCGATTGGCCGAAGGCCCGGTCCTTATCGCCAGCAGCGCGCCGACCGAAGTGGTTTCCGCGCTTCAGGTGCGTTACGGACGTGACCCCGCCGGTCATGCGATCGAGCAATCCCTTGCGACCATCGCCGAAGGTCTGATTGCACTCGGTGTCCGCAGACTGGTCGTCGCGGGGGGTGAGACATCCGGCGCGGTCGTAGATCGGCTAGCCATTCCTGCATTCGAGACAGGCCCCGAGATCGCCCCGGGCGTACCCGTGCTGCGAACGCTTGGAAGTCCGCATGGCGAAATGGCGCTGGCCCTCAAATCAGGCAATTTCGGTGGCGAAGGTTTCTTTGCGGACGCCTTGGCCATCATAGCGTGAGCGCCAATCGCGCAATTGGCTGTCCCGCTTGTCGGACCTCCCGCTAGCCTGGAGTGAATGCCGATGGGGTGGGTGATCAGCCCGCTGACGTCCAGCGGGCCCTGCAACAGGGCGATCATCCTCACGATCGGCGGGGCACCTCCGGACGAAGCACACGGTCCGTCTAAATGTGCTACAGAGTTCAGCGGCGAGCAAGTTGGCAGCGACAGCCTCGGCCTGGGCGGATGTGCCGGCCGCCATGCATCAAAGAGGCGCAGTCGCCGGTCGTCCAGATGCGGTCCACAGACGTCCTGCTCATGGGCCGCAGGTGCAGCTGGGCTTCACAGCATCGTTGGGCGGCAAACCGAGCGTGTTTTCAGCGCGACAACTCCGGCATCGATGCTTACGTCCGCCAGTCGGCGTGCCGACATTGATCAGTCCGTGCGCCCACCTTGGCGAGTGTGTTGGGGATATCACCGGAACCGGTGAAATTGTCGACGATGACGACGATCCTCATTCCTTGTGATCGCCCGTCTCATGATCGCTTGCCCGCTGGCGCCAGAACATCGTCGTCAGCTGATCGAGATGCGCTCGCATCGCCTGTTCGGCGCGGTCGGGGTCGCGTGCCGCGATGCCCTCATAGATGGCGTGGTGCGCTTCATACGCCGTCTGTTCCTGACCGTCGGCAGCCAACGTGACAATGCGCTGTTCCTTCAGCCATTCCGAAATCTGGTCGTGCAGGGCGACGAAGACGAGGTTGCGGGCAATACGGGCAAGCTCGAAGTGAAAGGCGATGTCGGTGCTGGTGAACCGGTCACGGTCGCCGATCGCCAGCCGGTTGGCTTCCAGCGCCTCACGCAACGAGTCCAGATCTTCAGCTGTCGCCGTGCGGGCTGCTTCGCGGGCGAGGCCGACTTCGAAGAACATGCGTGCGCCCTGAAAGGAGCGCTGCCCTTCTTCGGTCGACAGCATCTGCCTGACCGCCGGTGCCATTCCGGTGAAGATATGGCTGGCGGTCGGCATCAGGACCTTGGCGCGGGCGCCATTGGTGAGTTCGACGAGGCCGGCCTTCTGCAGCGAGATCAGTGCTTCGCGAATGGCCGGGCGGCCAACGCCGAAGCGCGATTGCAGGTCCCGCTCGGGCGGCAGCTGGTCTCCGGGTTTGAGCTTGCCGGAGAGGATCTGTCCCTCGAGATGTGTCGCCACATGCTCGAAGAGCTTCTTTCGTTCTATGATTAGCGGGTCGACCATAGACCTTTCATACCATCATGCTTGACAACCATGCAACAGCTTGCAATGCTGAAAACACAAGATTGAAAAAAGCGGGAAGACAAGGCCGGGCTCCATGAGCATCGGCTAGCGCCGGTTTGCAGTGGTCCTCAAGGCAAGCTCCGCCCTCTGCAAATCAACTTGCTTTGAGACGGCGATTGCGATCGCCAAGGGGAGGAAGATGCATGAAAATCGCCATTCTGGGCGGCGGCGGAGCTATGGGCGGGATATTCGGTGGATATCTGGCCCGCGCCGGCAATGACGTCACGCTGATCGACGTCTCCAAGGCGGCCGTGACGGCGATCAACGACAACGGGCTGACCATCGAGGAAAAGGATGGTTCGCAGCCGGTGATAAAGGTGTCTGCAAGCGAGAATCCCGCAAGCGTCGGGCCGGTCGATCTCATCATCAATTTCGTCAAGTGCTATCACACCGAAGCTGCCGTTCGGGCTGCAGCACCCATGATCGCTGGGGATACCGCCGTGCTCAGCCTGCAGAATGGCTGGGGCAATGCACCGCGCATCGCGTCGATCGTCGGCGAAGACCGCGTGCTGGTCGGCCTGACCTACCATGGCGGCACGCTGCTGGCGCCGGGCCGTGTCAAGCATCCCGGCTCCGGCATGACCTATATCGGCGAACTGACCGGCAAACCGACCGACCGGCTCGGCAGGGTGATCGAGACTTTCCGCGCGGCGCAGATCGAGACGACCCAGTCTGACCGGATCCTCGACGAGGTCTGGAAGAAGCTGGCGCTGAACGCCTGCACACTACCGGTCGCCGGGCTACTGCATTTCATGTCGCATGAACTCGTCGCCTTCGACGGCACCAAGAGCTTGATGTCATCAATCCTTCGAGAGGTCGTGGCCGTTGCAAACGCACAGGGCATCGCACTCGACTATGACGAACGCTGGGCTGCGATCACCGGCCTGCTGGAGAAGGCGATCGGCGGCAAGGCGTCGATGCTGCAGGATGTCGAGGCAAAGCGGCAGACCGAGATCGAGGTCATCAACGGAGCCATTGTCGATGCAGGCAAGCGCACAGGTGTAGCCACACCCGTCAACGAAACCATGGTCTGGATGATCCAGGCCAAGCAGGCCCATTACCTCCAGGTCAAGGCTCAATAGGGCCATGGCGCCAAGGCTCGAAATCAAAGGTCTTTCCAAGTTCTTCCCCGGTGTGCGGGCGCTTGATGACGTTTCGATGAGCGTCGAGGGTGGTGAGATCCGTGCACTGCTCGGCGAAAACGGCGCCGGCAAGTCGACTCTCGGCAAGATTGTCGCCGGTGTCTATTCGCGCAACCAGGGCAGCATCCTTGTCGATGGCGCCGAAATCGCGGAGCTCGACGAGAAAGCCGCTGGCGACCTCGGCATCGGTATCGTGCACCAGGAAGGCTCGCTCGTTCCGCAGCTCTCTGTTGCCGAGAACATCTTCGCCGGCCGTCAGCCGACGCAGTGGCTAGGTCAGGTCGATGTTCGCGCCATGCGCTATCGTGCAAGGATGCTTATCGCGCAGCTTGGCGTCACCATCGATCCGGCACTGAAGGTGTCGACCCTTTCACCGGCGCAGGCCCAGATCGTCGAGATCGCCAAGGCGCTGTCGCGGGACCTCAGGATTTTGATCCTCGACGAGCCGACAGCAGCACTCACCCTTACCGAAACAGAAAAACTGTTCGATGTGGTGCGTCGACTGGCAGGCAATGGCGTTTCGATAATCTACGTTTCGCACCGTCTCGCCGAGATTTTCACGCTTTGCCATTCGGTGACGGTGCTCAAGGACGGCAGACATGCTGGAACACGCCGGGTTGCCGAAACCACGACCGACGAGCTGATCCGCCTGATGGTCGGACGTGACGTGCATTTTTCGCGCGCGGCGGCAGGCCGAACGATCGGCGACATCGTGCTCGAAGCCGAAAGCGTCGATGCACCGCCTCTGGTGCGGTCGGCATCGATCACCGTACGGGCCGGCGAGATCGTCTGTCTCGCCGGGCTCATCGGTTCGGGTCGCAGCGAATTCTGCGAGGCGATCTTCGGCGCACGCCGCAGGCGGGGCGGCTCGATCCGGATCGGCGGCAAGGCGATCGATCCGAAAGGCCCCTGGGACGGCAAGCACGCCGGCATCGGCATGGTCCCGGAAGACCGCAAGGCGGCTGGCCTGTTCCTTGGCATGGACATCGTCAACAACGTCGCCGCGACAGTTCTCTCCAAGGTCTCCACAGGCGCGAATTTTTCTAACCGCAAGGCCGAGGCGTTGGCCAAGAATTTCGTCGACGAGCTGCGCATCGCGACACCGAGCGTCCACCAGATCGTCGGCAATCTCTCGGGCGGCAACCAGCAGAAAGTGCTGCTGGCCAAATGGCTGGCGATGGAGCCGCGCCTGCTGATCGTCGACGAGCCGACACGCGGCGTCGATGTCGGAGCCCGCTCCGAAATCTACCGTTTGCTGCGGGCGCTCGCCGACAAGGGCGTCGCCCTGCTCGTCGTGTCCTCGGACCTGCCCGAGGTGCTGGCGCTTGCCGACCGCATCGCCGTGATGGCGGAAGGCAGGACCGTCGGCGAACTGCCGGGCGACGGGGCAAGTGAGGAACAGGTGCTGCGCCTGGCCACCAAATACACCGCTTCGGTGGCCGAGGTCCGCAAACAACCAGGAATGGCAGAGGCGTGATGGCGATGCAGGTCACACAACCAATGGCCGAGAATGCCGAGCAGCGGCGCGAAATCCTTTTTGTGCGCGTCGTGCGGCGCCTGGCCGATTCTCGGGAGTTGACACTTTTCGTGCTCGTCATCGCGCTCGCGCTGGCGATGAGCATCGTCTACCCGAACAATTTCCCCACCGCCTCCAACATGCGCGCAGTGCTGCTCAACCTCGCCCCCGTCGGCATTCTCGTCTGCGGCATGATGCTGTTGATGATCGGCGGCACCTTCGATCTGTCCGTCGGCTCGACACTCGCCTTCTCCGGTGTCTGGGCCGCCGTCGTCGCCGGGTGGTGGGGCTGGCCGGCGGAGGTTGCGGTTCTCGTCGGCATTCTGGTTGGCGCACTATGCGGCCTGATCAATGGCCTGATCGTCACCCGCATCGGCATCAATGCGCTCATCGCGACCCTCGGCACGCTCACCATCTACCGCAGCCTGACCTATGTCACCGCCGGCACTGGCGTCACGCCAATCACTGATGCGTTCGCCCAATACGGCCGCGCCGCCGATCCGCTGCTCAGGATCCAGTCGCCTTTCTGGGCGATGCTGGTGCTGGTGCTCATTGGTGGCTGGCTGGTGGCCCGGACGCGTTTCTTCCGACAGTTCTATTTCATCGGCGGCAATCCTCGAGCCGCCCAGCTTTCGGGCATTCGCGTCGACCGGCTCATACTGATCGGCTTCATCATCATGGGCGCGCTGGCCGGCCTTGCCGGCGTCCTCGGCGCGGCGCGTCTTAACAGCGCCGTCGTCAACGCCGGCGTCGGCATCGAGCTCAAGGTCATCACCGCCACTGTGCTCGGAGGAGCGAGCCTGAAAGGCGGCGAAGGCACGATCCTCGGCGGCATTCTCGGCGTGCTTTTCATCGCGCTGATCGAGAACGCCATGATCATCAATGCGATCGGTGTGTTCTGGCAAGGGCTGGTGGTGGGTCTGGTCCTGCTGTTTGCCGTCTCGCTCGATCGTTTCAAGACCAGCGGCCGCGCCTGATCTCAGGCGAGGACGGGAGGAGGATTCGGACAACCGGATGACATGCAGGAACTGAGAATACAAAAAACATCAGGAGGAAACGGGCATGAAATCGATAGTGAGAACGATACTTTCCGGCGCAGCGCTCGCGGCCACGGCATTGCTCTATATTTGTCCGGCAAGCGCGCAGGAGTCATCCTTCGGGCCGGCCGACGCCAAGGAGACGTATTACTGGATTTCCAACAAGGCCAACCTGCCGCTCTTCGTGCAATATGACTATGTCGGCATGAAGCGGATCGCCGAAGAACTCGGCGTGAAGGTGATCGTCGCCGGGCCGACCGATTTCGACGTGCCGGGCTTCATCTCCGCTGTCGATCAGGTCTGCGCGCAGAAGCCGAACGGTGTCTCCGTCGTCGGCGGCTGGGATCCGTCACTGACCGAATCCGTCAAGAAGTGCATGGAGCAAGGCGTGCCGACCGTTGTCGACGACGGCGATCTGCCTAACTCCGGCCGCCTCGCCTATATCGGCACGAACTGGACACAGGTCGGCGTGGCGCAGGCCAAGAAACTCATGGAAATGCTGCCGAACGGGGGCAAGGTTGCCTCGATGTCGATCATCAACGCCGGCAACATGCGTGAAGCGGTGGCCGGCTTCAAAGCCTATGTCGAAGCCAATGGCGGCGGCAAATACACCATCGTCGCCAATGAGGACGACGGTGGCGATGCGCAGAAGGCGGCGCAGGTGACGGCGGCGATCCTTGCCGCCCATCCAGACATTGCCGGGCTGGCCGGTTTCGATTCCGAATCAGGTGCCGGCATCGTAACGGCACTGCGTGAAGCTGGCAAAAATCCGGGCGACATCAAGGTGACCGCCATGGAGCAGACGCCAGACTTCTTCAAGTCGGCGAAGGAAGGCTGGGTCGACGGCATCGTCGTGCAGAACCGGGAGCTGTTCATCTACTACGCTGTGAAGCTCCTGCATGACTACAACCACAACACCTTGAAGTCGGCCGGTCTTTCGTCAGCCGAAGGTGGCCGTCCGATTCCAGACACGCTGGATACTGGCGTGCTGCTGGTGACCAAGGACAACGTCGACAAGGTGCTGACCGCGCTGAAGGTGAAGTAGGCTGGACTCGGATATCGAAGAGCCTTGGTTCAAGGCTCGCACGGCGTCCGGCGGCCTATGTTCTCCCGCCGCCGGACGACCTCCTGAATCTCATCGTGACAGAAAGCCATGTCGGATACCGCAACCCAGAACGAGCCGCAGATTCCAGAGGACGTGGACATCCACGATCCGGCGTTCGTGCGCGATCCGTTCGCCGCATATGATCGGTTGCGTCGTGAGTGTCCGATCGCCCGCTCCAACAAGCATGGCGGCTTCTGGCTGATGACCCGCTATGACAACGTGCGCGCCGGCGCCATCAACTGGCGCGACTATACATCGAGCGTCGCGGGCGTTACCGCGATCCCGGTCATCACGCCGCGTACCGAGCCGATGCTGCCGATCGAGATCGATCCGCCACGCCATTCCCGCTACCGGGCCCTGGTCAATTCGGTGTTCACGCCGGAACGGGTCGCAGAGATCACGCCGCGCATCGGAAACCTCGCTGCCTCGATCCTTGGACGCATGGCAGACAAGGGCAGCGCCGATGCCGTGGCCGAATTCTGTGTGCCGGTCGCGATCGCCTCGCTTGCCGCCTTCACCGACGTCCCGCTGGCTGATTCCGAACGCTGGCTCGGCTGGATCACCAAAATGTTCGACGTCAGCGATCCCATTGCCGGCGCGGCTGCGAGCCGCGAACTCGTTGCCTATATCGACGGGCTGATAGCGGCGCGCCGGACAGCACCGACCGGCGACTTCATCAGCATGCTGATGGCCGCCGAGATCGATGGCGAAAGTCTCGACGACGGCCAGATACGATCCTTCATGACCGTGGTTTTCGGCGCCGGTTTCGAGACCACCGCCGACGGCCTCTCGGTCATGCTGCATTGGCTCGCCGAAAATCCGGGCAGCTTGGCGCGGCTGGTGGCAGAGCCAAGCCTGATCCCGACGGCGGTCGAGGAATTCCTGCGCTTTTTCGCGCCGATCCAGATTTTCGGCCGCAACGCCGCGCGCGACCTGTCCGTGCACGAGCGCCGAATAAAGGCCGGCGACATCGTCGCCTTGGGCTTCGGCTCCGCCAACCGCGATCCGGCGGCGTTCGAGGCGCCGGACGAACTGCGCCTGGATCGAAAGCCGAACAGGCATCTCACCTTTGGCGCAGGGCCGCATCTATGCGCTGGCGCCGGCGTCGCCCGCATGGAATTCGCAGTAACACTTGAGGCGTTGATCGAGGCCGGAATTGGCCTTGCGCTCGACCCGGCGGTCGCGCCGCGCTGGAAGACCAGGGGCGATCGGCGCGGTTTTGCAAGGCTGCCCCTGCTCATCGAAAAGAAGAAGGCGGATTGACCATGACCCATCCAACCACCCGCATGCGCTTCCATGGTGTCGCCGCTTACGAAATCCTGACACGCGACGGATTGCGCATCCTGTGCGATCCGTTCCTGGATCAGAATCCGGGCGCGGCGACAAAGTCGACCGAGTTCGATCATGTCGATCTGGTCATCGTCAGCCATGCGGCCTTCGACCACCTCGGCGACACCGACAAGATCGCCGCCAAATATGGCTGTCCAATCGTCTGCGGCGGCGAGGTCAAGGCCTGGCTGATGGACCGCGGCATTCCGGCCAACCAGATCCGGGCCACCACCTGGGGCATCCGGGTCAAGGTCGCAGGCATCGAGATCCAGCCGCTCGAATGCCATCACTGGTCACAAATCAGGCTGAAGGACAATTCCTTCATTTCCGGCGTGCCGATGGCCTTCATCGTCTACGCCGACGACAATCTGCGCTTCTACCACTACGGCGATACGGCCATCTTCTCGGACATCAAGCTGCAGGCCGAGCTCTACAAGCCGAATGTCGGCTGCATAGGCATCGCCAACCCGCAGGAGATCCTGCATCTCAATCCGATGCCGGGCGAAATGCTGACCGGCGAGATGAGCCCGTATGAAGGAGTGCTTGCCACGCAATGGCTGGGCCTCGAGACGGTGCTCCCTTGCCACTACATCAAGCTCGATGACGACAAGGACGTTGCCGAATACATGAAGCACCATCGCGCGGCCAAGGCTCGCGGTGAAGCGATTGCCGATCCCTATCTGCTGCGTGCCGGCGATTGGATCGAATTCGACCGCAACGGCAAGGTCGTGCGGCCGGCCAAGGCGGCCTGACGCGATGCTTGCAGCGATCTTTGACGGCCCCTTTTCGATCCGCATGGCCGAGGTGCCGAAGCCGGAGCCGCAAGCGGGAGAGGTGCAGGTTCGCGTCAGGGCTGCCGGGCTTTGCGCCGGCGATCTCTACATCTACACCGGCAAGAATCCCTACGTGACCTATCCAAGGATCGGCTGCCACGAGATTGCCGGCGTCGTCGAAGCCTATGGCGTCGGCACCACCGGTCCTGCAATCGGCACACGCGTCGTCGTCGACCCGTTCATCGGTTGCGGACACTGCTATCCCTGCCGGATCGGCAAGCGAAACTGCTGTGCCAATCTCACCATTGTCGGCGTCCATCGCGAAGGCGGCTTCGCCGATTTCGTGACGGCGCCAGTTCAGAATCTCAATGTCGTGCCGGAGACGCTCACCGACTTCGAGGCGGCGTTCGCCGAGCCGGTGGCCATCGGCGTGCAGGGCTGCCGCCGCGGCATGGTAACCTCGCAAGATACGGTGCTCGTGCTTGGCGCCGGACCGATCGGGCTGGCGATCGTCGAAGTGGCCCGCGCCGCCGGTGCAAAGGTCTACGCCACAGATCTCTCGGCCGAGCGCCTATCGACCGCGGCCGACCTCGGCGCCATACCGGTCGCCGGCGGAGCCGGCCTTCTGGAACGCGTGCACGAAATCACCAACGGCGAAGGCATGCCGGTGGTGATGGAAGCGACGGGAGCCGCACCAGCGATGGAAGAGACCATCGATCTCGTAGCCGCCGGCGGACGCATCGTCATTCTCGGCCTAGTCAAGAAGGGCCAGGGTATCACCTTCCCCGGCCTCGACTTCACCCGCAAGGAAGTGACGATCCTCGGCTCGCGTGCCTCGGTCGAGTGCTTTCCCGAGGCACTAGCCCTGCTCGCCTCCGGCAAGATCCATTACCCGAAGATCGCAAGTTCTTTCGCACTCGGCGAAGCACCGGATGTCTTCCAGAAACTCGCAGAAAATCCAATGGCCCTGCACAAGGCCGTATTCCTTCCGGAGGACTAGATGAAGCTCGTTACTTTCTCCCATCGCAAAGGAGGCCATGCCCATCATGCCGGCGTGCTCGACGGCGATCACGTCGCGTGCCTGACAGAGGCTGGCATCGTCGGCAGCGTGATGGAGATCGTGCTAGGCGGCAAAAAGATGCTGGATCAAATCCGTGGTGGCGTCGCCAAGGCGCCGCGCTATGCGTTGACCGATGTCACGCTCGAAGCCCCTATCCGACCAGGCAAGGTGCTGTGCTCCGGCATCAACTACAAGGGCCACGCCGAGGAAAACCCCAACGCGAAAATGCCGACCGAGCCGTTCTTCTTCACCAAGCTGCCGACCTCGGTTGTCGGACCCGACGTTCCGGTCGAAAAGCCGGTCAGGACCGAGCAGATGGATTACGAGGTGGAGTTCTCGGCCGTCATCGGCAGGAAGCTGCACAAGGCGAAGGAAGCCGACGTGATGCCGGCGATCTTCGGCTACACGCTGCTCAACGACATTTCGGCACGCGACGTTCAGTTCAAAGACAACCAGATCACCATCGGCAAGAACTTTGCCGGCTTCTCGCCGATCGGTCCGTGCATCGTGACATCAGACGCGATGCCGCATCCCGACAATGTTGCGCTGAAGACGCGGCTGAACGGCAAGACGCTGCAGGACGGCAGCACGTCGGACTGGCTGTTCTCGTTGCCGCTGCTGGTTTCCTTCCTGTCGCAATATATTCCGCTCGAACCCGGCGACATCGTCTCGACGGGAACGCCGGCAGGCGTCGGCATCTTCCAGAAGCCGCCGATCTTCATGAAGGCCGGCGACGTCGTCGAGATCGAAGCCGAGGGTATCGGCATCCTCAGAACACCGATCGTTGCGGGATAAAAATGGCGAAGGGGGCGATCCGCATCGGCGTCATCGGCTGCGGCTTCTACGCGCAGAACCATCTGCATGCGTGGAAGGATCTTGCGAGAGAAGGCGCGGTGCTTGCCGCTGTCTGCGACGTCGATGCCGGCAAGGCCGAAGCGGCCGGCCGTGCTTTCGGCGTTCCGTTCCATACGGACGCCGCGACGATGCTCGTAAGCGAGCGCCTTGACGCCGTCGATATCGTCACTCGCTACGACACGCACCGCGCGCTCTGCGAACTGGCGATTTCGCGCGGCAGCGCCACCATCGTGCAGAAGCCGTTCGCTCCGGCCTGGGAAGACTGCGTTGCCATCGTGGAGGCAGCCGACAAGGCGGGCGTTTGGCTCGCGGTTCACGAGAACTTTCGCTTCCAGACGCCGATGCGGCATGTCCGCCGCGTCATCGACAGCGGTGCTATCGGCACCCCGAGCTGGGCGCGTGTGACATTTCGAACCGGTTTCGACGTCTATCGCACGCAGCCCTACTTCTATGACGAGGAACGCCTGGCAATCGCCGACGTCGGCGTCCACGTGCTCGACCTCGCACGTTTCTTTCTGGGCGAGGTCGAGCGTATCTCCTGTGAAACCCAGCGCCGCAACCCGAAGGTGCGAGCCGAAGACACGGCCACGATGCTTCTGCGTCATCGCAGCGGCACCGTCAGCGTCGTCGAATGCACATACGAGGCGCGACGCGACCCCGACCCGTTCCCGGAAACGCTGGTAGAGATCGAGGGCGACAAAGGCTCGATCATCGTTCGCCCGGGCTCGCTTATGCGGGTGACCAGAAACGGATCGACGACCGAAGAGGACATCGGCTCGCCGCTGCGGTCATGGACCAGCGCTCCCTGGCATGTCGCCCAGGAAGGCGCGTTTGTTGCCTGCCGGCATTTTCTCGACTGTCTGCAGCGCGGCGTACCTGCCGAAACATCGGGTCAGGACAACCTCAGGACTTACGCCCTCGTTGACGCCGCATACCGCGCGGCGGCGGAACACCGGGCAATCGTACCGGCACAGTGGAAGGAAAGTCTCAGCGTCGCCTCAAAGGGTCGGAGGGCGCAATGACGACGGGTGGGGGAAAAGCGCCAAGACGAGCGAAGGAAAGGGTCAGCGCCGCCGCTTTCGCGATCACCGTGGCATTCGAACTCGTAGAGGGTGCCTTTCCCGAATTCCATCGGCTGGTCAGTGAAAATGCGGCGCTTTCCGTCGAACTCGAGCCGGATTGCTTCCGCTTCGACGTGCTGACACGCGAGCACGCGGCAGAGACCACATGTGTCTTCCTATATGAGATTTACAAGGATCGCGCCGCTTTCGATCTGCATCTCGCCTCGGAGCATTTCCGTCAATTCGACCAACGCTCGCGTGACCTCGTGATCAGCAAGACGGTCATTGCCTACGCGGTCCAGGAAAACGCCAAGACTCCGGAACGGACATGAGCGCCGGTGTCAGCAACTTCGATCTGTTCGGCACGGACGAGCCGGTTGCCGAGCGCCGGGTTCTCGCTGCAGGACCGCTGACCGCCATCCTCGAACACGGCAACCTTCGCACGGTCTGCTTCGCCAGCATCGAGGTCGTCCGCGCCATCAACTATCTGGCACGGGATGCGTCTTGGGGGACATACAAGGCCGAGCTTTCGAACATCCGGGTATCGGAAGGCGAGGCTGCGTTCGAGGTCAGCTATGACGGGCTGTGCACCGGTCCGCAGGGCAGCTTTTCCTACCGAATGAAAATTGCGGGCAAAGCTTCGGGTGGGCTGGTGATGGAGGCGGAGGGCGTCGCCCTCACCGATTTTCCGACCAATCGCACCGGTTTCGTCGTTCTGCATCCGTCGGAGGCCGCGGGCGGAAGGCTGACGATCAGACATAGCGACGGCCTAATCGAGGAGACGATATTTCCGGAGATGATCAGCCCGGATCAGCCGGCCTTCGACATCAGCGCACTGACGCACGAACCCACGCCCGGCCTCACCTGCACGGTCGCCATGGAAGGCGATGCCTTCGAGATGGAGGATCAGCGCAACTGGACCGACGCCTCGTTCAAGACCTATGTCCGTCCGCTGTCGAAACCCCGCCCTTATGTCATCGGCAAGGGGTCGAAGGATATCCAGCGTGTTACGGTCTCCATCGAGGCCAAGACATCGGCGACGCGACCCCGAGCCGTCGATAAGGCGACGCTGACGCTAGGTGCACCTGCTGGACGGATGCCGTCCATGGCATTGTTCCTCGATCCTGACGACCTGCCCGCGGCTGTGGCCGGTGCCTCGTTGCTTGGCCCTGTGCCGGAGATCATTGTCCGCTTCGATGGTTGGCGCGGGCATGACGAGCGCACGCTGGGCAAAGCGGCGACCTTCGCAGCCTCGATCGGTGCCCGGCTGGCGATCGAGGTGATCTTTGATGCAGTTGATCCGACAGCCGAGGCAAGGACTGTCGTCGATGCAATCAGATCGTCGGGTGTCGATCCGAGCGCAATCCTGGTTTCGCCCCGGCGCGAATTCAGGACGCGGGTGTCGAACCTGGTGCCTATAGGCGAACGGCCCGTCAGCGATCTGGTGAACGCGCTCAAAACAACCGGTATCACCGCTGCTATTGGCGCCGGGACGCCATCCTTCTTCACGGAATTCAATCACAACCCACCGACCGGCAATGCCGATTTCGTCTTCTTCGGCAATGCAGCCATCGTTCATGCGGCCGACGATCTATCGGTGATGGAAACGTTGGGCGTCTATCCATCCGTCATCGCAACGGCGCGACGACTAACTTCACAAAAACCGATCTGGCTTGGACCGTGCACGATCGGCATGCGGCACAATCCCTACGGACAGAGTGTGGTAGCAAATCCTGCCCGTGTGCGAATCCCTGCTGCTGACGAGGACCCCCGGCATAATGCGTTATTCGGGGCGGCTTTCGCGGTCGGTGTCGCTGCGCAGGCTGCAGCAGCGGGCGTCGATCGTCTTATCGTCGCGTCCCCAACGGGGTCGTTCGGCTTGCTCAACGGCGCCGGGGGGCGCCTCCCGGTCCAGGCAGTCCACGCCGAACTGGCTACAGCGTCGGGCGCCGAACGCTACGAAGTTGCGGTCGATCGCTCCGGCATCGCGGTTGTTGCATATCGCATCGGCGAGAGCACCCGCCTCCTGATCGCAAATCTCACTGCCGAGGATATCAAGCTTTCGATCCCACCAGCTATTCGCCCGGTCGGCATCATTGAGTCGTCGGGGAAGGTGTCAACATTGCAAAGCAGGCCGTTGATTCTGGATCGGTATCGAACGGTAATGCTCACTGCTTCCCCATCGGCTTAGCACCCGACAATGCCTGACGACAGCTTTGGGCCTGACGACAGCTTTGGCCCTCGCTTCAACCCCCGTCGCGGAACGCCCTGATTGGGTGGGGAACTTGCCATAAGCCGCGGTTGTCGGAACAAGCTCGAGTGCAAAATCGCCCTTGCCGGCCAGTTCCTCGACGTAGGCCGCAAAGTCATTGACAAGCGCTGCAAGCTCGTTGAGCTCGATATTTGCCCACGGCAGTATGCTTCCTGCATCCAGGAGATGGCCCGAGGCATTCGCGATCGATAAGTCCTGGATGCGGCTCAAGATCACGGGGCGGTGGACTCCGCGGCGCGATACCGCCCGTAACCGACCTTCACAAGCAGACCCTCCTCGCGCATCCGGGATAGGTAACACCAGGGGGATTCCTGCATTCGTCAGATCACGGGTCCGCACTTCACCACCCTTGCGAGCGACAGCGACAGCTTGGTCTCGAAGCGACGTAGGCGACCGCCAGCGAGGCGAGGTGCTTCCGCGCGGTCTCGGTCGCGTTTTCGCATCTTGGGTTCTTGCGGCGCTTCTTGGCGAAGGGCTATGGAGAATTCGTAATTCGCGGCTTCGCCGATCCCGGGGAGCCGGAGTGGATCCTTTGGGCGGTGGTGCGCGTGGCAGGATTTGAACCTGCAGGCCCATCGTCCCGAACGATGTGGATTTGCCGGCAGACCGCAAGTTCCTGGGCTCCTTCGTCACGCTCGCTCACGACTGGTCGCGTTTCCTTTCGCCCTCTCTGTGGGAAACCTGTGGGATGAGCACACCGCGTTCGTGTTTTGTAGTTTGAGTTATCCTGAGGACGGTTTTCGGCGACTTGGCGAAAACGGGCTTCTTCGTGATCTTCTCGGCGGCGTCTGCCAAGAAATTAGGATGATGATGACCATAAGTTTCGATCAGGACATCCACTGTGATGCCAAGAAAGCCCGCCGCCTGCCACATATCGGTGCCGGCCTGCATCATCCAAGTCGCGGCGGTGTGGCGGAACACGTGCGGAGTGACGTCGGGCCCCAGGCCGGCGATTTCGCGCGCCGTCTTGAAGCTCTTGTCTATCGATTGCACCGGCTTTCCATTCCACTCCACGACAAAATCCTGCGATATCTTGCGACCGATGTTCGCACTTTTGCCGCGTGATTTGGTCTCGATGTGGAGATCAGTGCGCGCCCAGCGCCGGAGGTGCGCCAGCAGCCGCTCCGGCAGGGGCACGGGGGGTTGGCGCTTCTTGGTTTTCCTTGCGCCAGCGGCACCGCGATAGAAGATACCGCGGTCGAGGTCCACATAACCGCGCCCTTTGGTTGGACGCATGGCGGCACCGCAGATTGCGGCCGAGCGCGTTCCTGTATAAAGCGCGACGAGGATGAAGCGCGCGAGATGTCGCCCGGTGCGCCGACCACTCTCTTGGCCCTTCCAAGTCTGCTTCATACGCCAAGCGGCCCAGATGAGGGCGGCCGCCTCACTGCGGGTCAACCAGCGCTCGCGTGCAGCGGCCTTGTCAGGCAGGGTGATCGTCGGTGCGGCGGTTGTATAACCCTCCTTGCGGTAATAGTTGATGGCCGCACGAAGATCCTCGAGTTGGCGGCGCGCCGCGGCTTCGGTGGGGCGCGACGAGACGTACTCGCGGCAGAGTTTGCCGTTGATGGCGGCGAGTGTCTTTTCCCCGAAGAAATCGAGGATCTTGTCCAGCCGAGCCGCCGTCTCTTCTGGTGTGGCGTGCTTCGGTGCAACCTCTTTAAGGTAGAGGTTGACCACATCGGCAATCAAGACATCTTCGGCTCCGCGCGCTTGGTGGTATTTGCTTGCAATGTAGGCGGCGAGCGCCTTTTCCGCTTCAGTTCCTGGACGGCCTTTTTCGCTGCCGCCAGCGCTGATGAAGGTTGTTCCATCGCGGATAAACCATCCAGCTTTGTTTCGGAGCATTCCATCGGTTTTCCAGCTTTCGTCACGCCATACAAGGCGTGGCCCTTTCGACGTCCGCGGCATAGTTCCCTCATTCTAGCGATTGCCATCAAGGTGACGTATTCCTTTCCGGCGATTAGCTCCGTTTCAAGTCGACCGGCGTCACGTTCCTTGCGCAAGCCCGCTGCGCTCATCGAGCCGTCGGGAAAGGCAATTCGCGCAGCGATCTCGACGCGCAGAGGCGTGGTCTCGTCGAATTGGTCGGGGACTTTCAATAAGGAGTCCTCAGCAGTTCTCAGATCCGATCCGTTCGCGGGTCTCGTTGAGCGTGCTTTTCTGTCTCGCCGTTCTGGATGCACTGCTACCGGAGAACTCTTCTCCAAAAAATCGGCTGCGAAAACCGCCGACCGGAGGTGCTGCGCCGAAAATGCGCCTTCGACCTGTTAATCGGAATGATCGCACCAACAAGTCTTTGGCTGGCCTCCGCTTCCAATCCGGCCACTCCTGACGGGCATCGGCCATCGGTTCGGCCTACGTCTTCCATACTGCCGGCCGGGCCGCTCTTGCGCCGCAACGCCCGCGCGCCCGGCTTTCGGCTAATGCTGCAGGGTGCCTGCTATCTCGTCTGCGCTTACCTCACTGGCATGCGCGATAGCGAGGTGCAGGCGATGCAGTCGGGCTGTGTGTCGCCGGTGCGCAGCGCCGACGGCCTGGTCGAGCGGTACCGGCTGCGCAGCACCGTCTACAAGCGCCGTGGGGCACGGGGCATCCAGGCCGACTGGATCACGATCGAGCCGGTCGCCCGCGCCGTCGCTGTGATGGAGGTGCTCGGCGCGCAATCGCAAGGAGAAGGGGCTGTCATCCCTTTGGGTGGCGCTCAAGGACTGGCCTTGGAGCAACGATCATCTCGACTTGGGTGCGACGCCAACGCTCAACCTCTTCCGCGACGGCCTCGACGCGCGCTCGCAAGGCGGACCGGCGATCGCGCGCATCGACGACGAACCCTGGAAGTTCACGACACGGCAGCTCCGCCGCACGATCGCCTGGTACATCGCCAACCGGCCGTTCGGCACCGTCGCCGGCAAGATCCGGTACAAGCACTCCTCCGTCGCCATGTTCGAGGGCTATGCCTAATCGGCGCAGGCCGACTTCCGCCGTGCTGTCGAGCGCGAGCGCGCGCTCGGCCAGCTCGACGACATTGTCACCTACTACGAGGCCTATCTGCGCCGTGACGGTCCGGCTGGACCGGGTGCTGCGCGGCTGCGGCGCGAGTTCGCCCGCGCGCAGGACGAGCTTGGCGATCTTCCTGGCCGGATCATGAACCGCAAGCGGCTGCGCACCATGTTGGCCCATCTCGGCCGGACCTTGCACGTCGGATTCCTCAACGACTGCCTGTTCGAAGCCGCAACCGCGCTCTGCCTCAGCGGCTCGCCGGACTCTGAGCGATCGATGCCGGCCTTGTCGCGATGCAGCTCGGACCGTGAACGCCTGCTTGACCGCCCGCCACCGCGAACCTTGGCAGGCCTCGATCGTGGAGGGCGAAGCGCTGTGGCCGACCGGCGTCTCTCACCGCTCCAGCGCACAGCGATCCTGCGGGACAACGAGCCCAAGCGCCGGCTGATTGCACCTCTATGGATGGTGAAGCATGATCGCGCCCCGGGCCGAAGAGCGAAGCCGCGCTGAGGGCGGCCCTGGCGCGACTATTCGAGGGCCGCCCCGAGCGCACCGACGGCGCGCTGACCATCGCCAATCTGGCGCGCGAGGCCGGCGTCAGCCGGGCGACGGCGAACCGTGCGTCGCACTTCTCGCCGAGTTCCGGGCGGCCGAAGCGCGTCACCGACGATCCTCTCCCAAGGCCCTCAAGGAGCGCGTCCGCGCTCTCGAAGCCGAGCTCCGCGCCGTGCGCGGCGCCGAGATGGCCGAACTGCGGGCGCGCGTCCCCACGCTTGCGCTAGCATATCCAGGTGCTGACGTTGCAGGTCGCCGAGCGCGATGGCGTGATCGACGGTCTGCGGGAGGAACTGGCCCGATCTATGGAAGCCAGAGGCGTCCCGCTGCGGCGCCCGCCTCATGACGGCGCCGGCTGAGAGCCGCGCATCATCATAATCGGTCCGATCCGAACTCGCCGATCGTCATGGTCGGCGCCTCCTGCGCTCGCCCGTCGAGGCAGGGGCTCGGTTGTGGCGAACGCTGCCGGCCCATCAACCCTGTTCCGCACCAGCACCGAGAACAGGGTGTGACGGCCCGGCTTCCCGCGTCCGCCCCTGTCGCCTCGCCCTCGACGGAGAGGGCGAGCACAGGAGGCACCGATGACCACAGATCGCAACAACCAGGCCTGGACCACTGACGATATCTATGAGCGCGTCACCAACCAGATCATTGCCGCCATCGAGGCCGGCGCCGGCGACTACCGGATACCCTGGCACCATGACGGATCAGCCATCACCACCCCCGTCAACGTCGCCTCACGCAAGACGTATCGCGGGGTCAACGTCATCACCCTTTGGGCTGCGGCACATGCGGCTGGCTACCGCGCCGGCATCTGGGGCACCTATCGCCAATGGCAGGAGATTGGCGCTCAGGTTCGCAAGGGCGAGCGCGGCCACCTTGTCGTGTTCTGGAAGATCGCCGATCGCCACGGCGCGGCGGACGCCCAGCACGGCGACGAGGAGCGCGACGATCCCGCCCGGTGCATGTTCGCTCGCGGCTACACAGTCTTCAACTGCACGCAGGTCGACGGCTATACGCCACCCACAGTGCCGGTGCTGCCCGAGGCCGAGCGGATCGAGCGCGCCGAGCGCTTCTGCGCGGCGCTGAGCATCGACATCCGCCACGGCGGCTCGCGGGCCTGTTACATCCCCTCCAGGGATCACGTGCAGATGCCCGAGTTCGCCTGTTTCCGGGACGCCGTTGCCTATTACGCCGTGCTGCTCCACGAATGCGGGCACGCTTCTGGCGCCAGGCACCGCCTCGACCGCGATCTCACCGGGCGGTTCGGCTCGGCCGCCTATGCCATGGAGGAATGCACGGTCGAGCTTCTCAGCGCCATGATCTGCGCCGATCTCGACCTCAGCGTCGAGCCGCGGCCCGATCACGCCCGCTATATCGCCTCCTGGCTTGAGGTGCTCCGCTCCGACAAGCGCGCCATCTTCACTGCCGCCAGCAAGGCGCAAGAGATCGCCGACTGGATGCACGCCCAGCAGCCGGCTTAAGCTGACTGCCTATGCCTCAACGATGCCGCCACACCTTCACCGCGCTGACGAGCAAGATGATCGCCAGCAACGGCAGCAGCAGCGCGCTCGGCACAATGCCGAGCAGTCGCGCGCCGATGAAGCTGCCGACGATCGATCCCGCCGCCATGACGAAGACGAACAGCTTGTTGCGGCCGAGCACGGCAAAGCTCCGGTCACGGCTGTAGCGTGTGAAGCCCATCAGCATCGTCGGCAGGCTGACCGCAAGCGAGAGACTCCCGGCCAGCTTGATATCGCAGCCCAACAGGAGGACGAGCGTCGGGATCAGCAGTTCGCCGCCGGCTACTCCGAGGAGCGACGCGACCACCCCGATCACGGCGCCGGCAGCGACACCGGCGATGAGCTGGGCCGGCCCTTCAAGCAGCGGGTGGCCACCATCATGCGCATCATGCCCGACCAGGAGCACCACCGCGATCAGCAGCAGCAGAACCGCGATGATCCGGTAGAGTGTTCCGGATCTCAGCCGCGTCGCCCACCCGGCCCCGAACCAGGCTCCGGCCAGGCTTCCTGCGAGCAGGTTGACGATGACCGTCCAATGCGCCACGACGGCCTCCCAAGGCACGGCCGCGGCCCGGAACGGCAGCGCCGAGGCCACCACCACCAGACTCATCGCCTTGTTGAGGATCACCGCTTCCAGTGCAACGAACCGGAACGCGCCGATCAACAAAGGAAGCCGGAACTCCGCCCCGCCGAGCCCGATCAGGCCGCCGAGCGCCCCGATGCCGGCGCCTCCACCAAAGGCACCGGGGATGCTCCGCTGCGCGGGGGCAGATTCCCTGCCGTCGTTATCTGCCGGGTTGGCGGCGGCTTCGTCCATCTGCATCTTGGCTTCCAATCTCGATATAGCCACACGACTATAGCCATGAGTGTCGAAACTGTCTCACGCCAACGCACGACCGAACTAACGCGTGGAATCAGCGAGTTCGTGGCTGTGGCAAATCAATAGACAGCTTGACTGTTCAGATAATGGGCAGAGATGAGCGCCGCTTTCTGCTGCGCCTCGCTGGGCATCAAACCGACCGTACGTCATGCCGACTATATCGGCTCCTGGCTGGGAGTGCTTCGCGCAGACAACCGTGCGATCGTGCACGCCGCAACGCCGCCTCTCAGGCGAGCAGGGCTGCGGAGTATCTCCTTCGCTTCTTGCCTGGCAACGTCACTGCTGACGACGATCAGCGGCAGGCAGCGTGATGACCGCCCGCTTCCAGATCGGTATCTCGTCGCAACTGCGCTCGGTTGGCCATCGAACTCTGCTGCGTGGTCTCGGTGCCGGACGCCGCTGCGCCGAAGTCGTGTTGCAGAGCGGAGCTATGCTTCCATTGGGGCGACCGGCCGCTCTCGCCGCTCTTCGCCGTGCTGTCGCCCTTCATTACTGCCGCTGCACGTCTGCATGTTGCAGCCGTCTTTTGTGAACAGGAGCGCCATGACCGAGCTGCTGTTCCGCGACAACATCCGTTGGCTGCCAAGCATAAGAGGACGAGGAGTGGCGGGATCTCCAGTAGAGTAGGGATGAAGCGCCTTACCTCGTCTCCGAGGCAGGTCTCTTCATCCCCCGCTCCGAACCGGACGTGCAAGTTTCCAAGCATCCGGCTCTCCATGCG
>NZ_JAMYUP010000056.1:0-36252 GCF_040323155.1 Mesorhizobium sp. M0060 | reverse complement strand
CGACACCAGCCGCAAATCGAAATCCCCATAACCATCGCCTGTGGCCCGCGGGTTCCTTCCTCGGGGACTTTCGTACGCCTGCCGGCGCCCGAAACTCTTCACGAGAGCGGAAGGGCAGCTTATGGAGCTTCATAGATGAGAGCGACGTTCAAGCCACGAAGCGCCGTGAGCGTAGATCGGAGCGCTCGCGACTGCAGAACGGGAATCCCAATTTCCGTCGCAAATCTCTGGAGCTTTGTCGGCTCCTGCAACAGAGGTAGGTTAGCTTATCTCGTCAGGAATAAAGCCACCGGTTTGGTGTTTCCACAGACGGGCAAACAGGCGATCCTGTCCCACCAGTTCGTCCGGCCCGCCTTCTTCCACGATGCGTCCCTGATCGAGCACAACTATCCGCTCCATCCTGGCAATCGTGGAGAGGCGACGTGCGACGGCGATCACCGGGGTCGAGTTTGTCCGTGTGGGTTCTGTGCCCGAAAGGTAAGGCCGTAGTCACTGCCTTTACAACGAGCCGAACTGGTTGCACTGTACTGCTTCGCACCGAATTTGAGCACGGCCTTCTGCAGGAGGGATCAATGGCAGGCGTGGAATCGATATATTTCACCGTGACGGTTAGTGATAAATTTTTGAGAATAACAGACAAACTACCATTTCCCGAGCCGCCGCCGACGGAGTTTTCCCTGAAAGTCGGTGATGCCAAACGTGAGGTGGCCGTTACGACCCAAGGCAATAACGTCGGCAGTGTCGATGTCTATGTGAGCAAGAACGAGAAAGATTGGCTTGTACACGAAGAGAATATGGAGGTCGAGGCTGACACCACATACAATATTAATGACAAAGCTTTCCCGCAACCGCCACCCTCGAAGTCGAAGCAAGAAGCCGCCAAGGAAGATACCAAGAACTAACTTTGGCTCCCCCCTCCGCGGCTTAGCCGGCCGCCGCGATGTGCCAGCATGAAGCTGTTCCCGTAAGTGTTCGGGCTGCGGTTGCCGGGAAGGTTTGCATTCAAGATGATTTCTTCGGCGAAGTCAGTACTTGTGGCAAGTTCCATGATCGGGGTTTTCTTTGTAACTCCCCACATGACGTATCCCAGGTCATCAAATCCGCATCCAGTCGCGGCGGTTTCTCCTGACGTTGGATGAAAAATGAGTAGTTTTGGTTTGTCATTGCGGTAGCATTGACCTTCAAAGGCATATCCATAGACGACAGCAATCACCTCCTTGGTTGGAATTATAGGCTCGAGGTCGTCGCGTTTCTTGACAATGGACATGCGAAGTAAGTTTTCATTCAACGGCAAAGTCGCTGTTCTGTGACTAACTTTGCCCACATTATCGAAATTCAACCTGACGCCATAGAGCGTAATCTGATCCGGCAAATAGTTTTGCGCGCTCGGTGGTGCGGGAATATCGGACATGGTGCTTCTCCCTCCAGTATTGGTTGGTGATCGACCTGACCCACCGCCCGGGCCAGACGGTTTAAGTGGGTTGCCTGTCGGCGTTGGTGACTTTGGCATCCCTTTCTCCTTCAAAAAATCTCGCGCCAGGCGAAGTTGTCGACAAGGCTGTCAGCGAAGCGGTGCGCACGCCCGCTTTCGCAGGCAACAACCATCGCCTCGGCTGCTTCGCGATAGTCTAGTGCATGCGGATCAAGCTCTTCCCACGACCGCACCAGGATCTCGCCCACCAGATCGCGGGCTTCTTCCAATGCCGATTTCAATGCGAAGAGCCGGCCGTCATTGGCGGCGAGTGAGACTGAAAGCAGGTCTTCGACCTCTTCTTCGGAAAGCTCACTCCTGAGATCACGAAAGTCACGCGGATCCAGATCGGACAGCCCGCGTTCGAACAGCAGCACCTGGTAGATCTCGATAAGGATGTCGAAGAGTGCGCCCGCGAAGGGCTTGGAAAGGTCATGCACTTCCGTGCTGACGTCGCTCATCCGCAGCGAGTGGCTGAACCGTCGGACCTGCTTTTCGTCGGAGAGCTCGCCGAAGCGGTCCAGTTCGTTATTGATCAGGAGATTGCCGCGCGTGCGCCGCAAAAGCAAATCCAGCGCGGTATCGAAGTGCAGGAGCGAGATCAGCGCGATGAAATCGGCCACTGCCTCGTGATAGGCGAAGTATTCATGCGGCGGATCGAAACGGGGGACTCCCATGACGCCGAAAATCACCAGATGCCCGATCTCGTGTGCGACAGCATCGAAGTTGAGCGCGAAGGGCTGCGTGGTTCCGCGCGCCTCATCGATCCCCATCTCCAGAAAGCCGTAACCCGACTGGGCGTTGTCCCAGTTCAGCCGCGGCACAATCTCGAGACGCGGATAGGTCGGTTCGAAGAACCAGGGAATCTCGCGCCCCACATAGCTCTCGCAGATGTCGAGCACCCGCCGCACGCAAGCGTAGGCATGCGCCGCCTCGAACTCCGGTGTGCCCAGCGGAATGTTGTCGAAGTGCCCGTCTGGGCCGGCTACCGCAGGCGGCCTGAGGGCACCGGCGTAAGGAGGCAGGTAAGGAAACTGGTATGGCTGCTTTTCAAGCAACGGGTCGATCACATACATCCGTCGGTCGGCTGGCCCGGGGCCGATCGCGTCAGGCGGCGTGGAGACCCAAATCATCTCGGGCCGTTCGTAACCCTGAATGAAAGGAGGTTGGGGAAAAACAAGAAAGCGTGTTCCAAGGCGCGAAGCCGCGGATCCAACAGCCGACTGCCATCTTGCACTGGCGCCCATGCAGGCAGTCCCACCCCTCTCCTGAAAGGACAGTCTGAAGTATTCCTGTTAGATCAAAATCCATCCCGTTCCGCAAGAACAGACCCAATGTCGTCGTCCCACAGCCCGGCCGCGCCGAGATCATAGGCCCAAGCTTCGGTCAGGGTGAAAGGCGGGGTCATCGGCGCATGCGCCAGAAGTTCAGGGCAGCATGCAAGTTTCGCCAGCAAGCCGGTTGCGTCTTCGCGTTTGCGGTCGATCGCCGATCGGGGGAGCCAGTCAGCAAGCCGATCCAGGGCCGTTGCGGATTTGCTGGGCAGAGAAGATCGCGCCTCCGCGAGCAGCCTCGGATAGCTGCGATTGACGAAGTGCGTGTCGCGCGCCAGCAGTTCCAGAGATCGCCTTTCCACGGCGTTGATGATGCCTGCTCGCAATGCCCGCTTTAGCGTAAGGCGCATATTGATAAGCGCTTCGCTCAGCGCCGCCGCGCCGAGTTCAGTAGGACACATCGCTACGGCGACTTCATCGTCGTCGGCGAGCGGCGTCAACGCGTACCATCGGTAGATGAAGCCATGGCCCTGCATACCGAACGCCGCCAGTTCAGCGGCGCGGAGCGCGCCCATGCTTGCCGCCCCGAACACCGGAACTCCGTTTCCCAACGCCCACAGGATTTCCTTGTGACGAACTGCCGGTACCTTCCCGAACGAACCGTCGATGAGGATTATCGCTTTCGGTTGATAGGCTCTCATTGCGCGGACGATCGAACCCTGTTCGGCGGGCGGTAGATAAACGGCGTCGAGGATGGCTGCCGCTTGGGCACGCGGCAGTGTCGGTCCGAGGAAAATGACCGGCTTGTCCACCATCCCTATCCTCTGATGAGGTCTTTGAGCGGAGGGGCGACGAGACGGACAATCTCGATATCGGGATCCGTGCTGCTATGGAGCGGCACGACAAGGGCCGCCTGCGCTCCGGCGCGCCTTAGCGATTTGAGAACGGCGTCGAGCTTGCTGGCGCCCGAGGTCGGTCCGACGCTATCGGCGGGAAGCGCGGTGGCGTTCCCTGGCACCCGGAACGAGCGTCGACGCGTGTCCAGGTCCACTCGGTCGTACCACTCGGGATAAGCGGCACGTGTAATATCTTCACGGGCACCGGCGAGCGCGGTTACCCGGGCCTGTGCCGCCTCCATCAGTGCCTTGGCCAAGGCGCCATCATGGGTAAAGTCGCACGCAAACCCCTCGCCCGGCAGCGGCGCAATCTCCTGATGCGCTTCCGATTCCATTACGGCGCAGCGAAAGACCGGCAAATCATGATCGCCTGGGACGAGCCATATTCCCGCAACGAGATCCGCGGCTGCGAGGCTTGCCAGAATTCGCGACGAACGCGGACCGCCAATACGGGCGGGGTCGATACGAATTTCCGGAAAGGAACGTGGATACCGCTTGGCGCCTGCGATGCTCGCGCGCTCGATGATTTCTAGCGCTGCATGGGTGATCGCGGAAACTAGCGTTTGCCCGGCGGCGAGTCCGCGCGTGGATCGGGGAAACGCCACGGGATGCGGGGACGGAAGCGTGTAGATGGTATCGACCAGGGGGAGAGGAACTGGCAGCACCCGGCCGGTGAAAATATCATAACCGTCGGTCCACTGGAGTTGCAGTTGATCCCAGCCGGCGTCGAAGTCATGGACTCGGCAGCCGGCATAGAGGGCCCGAATCTCTTCCCCCAGAACGCGCGCGCTTGCGATCCTGATGCGCTCATGCGAGACCTGCTCCGCTGCCCATCCTTCGAGCGCTTCCATCAGCGCCCCGGCCGCTGCCTCTATGAGGGTTTCACCCTTGCCCTGGGAGACAGCGTTGGAGAGCGACAATGGCCGCACGGCTTGAGCAACCGCCACGCCGGCGCGATCAAGGCGGGTCAACGATCCGATCCGCGTTATGCCAAAACGTCTCCGGACGGAGAAAAGCCCGCGGGCGAGCTTCTCGGTGGCTGCGGAGTCTGTGCACTGGGCATCGCCAAGGGCGGAGAGTTCGCGGTCGAGCCTAAGACCGATCTCATTCGCAGGAATGGCAAGCGCCTGCGCAAAGCCGGTGTCGGACTTCACAGCCGGAGCCGATCGAGGTCCAGCCGCACGCGTGACGCCAGGGGTGCGGCCCGCTGTTCGGTGCTGACTTCGAGCGCTCGGCGAAGGTCGGCCACCACCGCCTCCTGCGATTCGCCAAGGGTATGACGGAGCACAGCGCGCTGCCGTAGCAACTCAGCAAGCCAGAACACTTGCCCACTGCCGGTCGAAGCCGCGATGATGCTATCCAGTATCGACAAGGCCTCGTCGTTGCGTCCAGCGCGTTCGAACAACTCCGAACGCATGCCCTCAAAAACGGGGGCACCCTCGTAGGTCGCGATCTCGCGCCAGCGTGTCAGCTCGGTTTCGAATGCCATTACGCCAGCTGCCGCGTCCCCGCTCATACCCTGCGCCCAGGCACGGAACAGCGCCGCCTTGGCGAGTACACCCGGCGTTGCCCGCCCGAGTTCTCCGATCCTTTCGGAGACCGCAATCACACCGGGATGGTCGTTTCGATATCGTTTCAGCTCGATCTCGAACTCCAGTGCATGCAACATGCTGTTCGGATGATTGATGTGCTCGGCCCATCGTTTGGCAGCGATTATACTTTCGGAAGCCCCATTGTCGTCGCCTACGAACCACAGGGAGAACGCACGTTCGCCCAGGCCGCAGACCTTGGCGTCATGACCTCCGTAACGGCCGCGGTTGAAACATGCGCGATCCTCGTCGTAAAGAACGAGACCCTGCTCGACGCATTTTAGGCAGTGCGAATGCAGCCCGGCATCAATGTTGGTCGCCCATGCGCAATGCAGCGACTGAAGCCGGACCTCAGGATCTGCAGAGCCTTCAAGGTCCTGCACGAGGATGTCGGATCTTGCGCGCTGTGTCTGGTAGTCGGGCGCAGTGAACCACCAACCCCAGTAAAGCGGGAACCATTCTGCACGATCCCGATCCTTAACCGTGGCGCACAGCGATACGCCGCGCTCATAGATCGCACGCGCTTGCTTGCTGCCTCTACCGAAAAGCGCTGCAACGACCGGCCCGCGAACTGTGAGGAGGCGAAGCAGCTGCTCATTCGACTCGGCATTCCTGCCGGCCTGAGCGAGTTGTTTCTCAGCGAAATCCAGCAGGTTTTCTGCCTCCTGCATTGCTGACCGAACATCGCAAGCCTCTGCCGCCTGAATAGCGTGGCGCGCCGCCTGCACAGGCTGTCCGGCCTGCCCGAAATGCCATGCCATCGTCTCGTCGGAGAGCGGCGGAACAACACCTGATTGAATGAGATTTACAACGCTTGTGTGGATTTCCTGCCGCTCGGATTTCAGGAGGCTTTCGTAGGCCGCTTCCTGGATCAGCACGTGGCGGAAGCGAATTTCCATACCGCCAGACTTCCGACGGACAATCCCGGCTTGGACAAGACCTTCGATTGCTTCGTCCAGAGGTATGGCAAGAGGCCCAAGTTCAAGCACACAAGCCAGCAGTTTCCGTCGGAACTGTCGCCCCAGGACGCTTGCGATTTGGGCGACACGTCTCAATGGCCCCAAGCTGGCGAGGCGGGCTGCGAGAAGATCCCGGAGATCCAGAATGCTATCCGCACGAAGCAACGCCTCCAATCCGGCCCGATCGGGCAAGCCAGCCTTCGCTCGTTCACGGATCCAAAGCGCCAGCTGTTCGGCAAACAGGGGCACGCCATCGCTCTTCTCGTAGATAAAGGCGACCAGTTCATCTGGTGGCGAATAATCCTCCCAGATCGTGCTGAGCAGCTCCGCGGTAGCTTGAGCAGTCAGGCCAGACAAGGCGACGGCAAGCACGTTTGGATCGCCGAAACCGTCCGGCGCGATAGCCTCGCGCGACGTAACTACGGCAAGAATCGGCCGTGTTTCGATCCACCGGTTCAGCTTGGCGACAAGTGCTTTGGTGAGCGTGTCTGCCCAGTGAACGTCCTCGATTATCAGGAGGAGCGGTCCAAGAACGGACGGCGACGTCAGAAGTGACAGCATGGCCTCGACAACACGCGCCCTGATCTCCTCGTTCGAGAGATCGACCTGCCAGGCTTGGCCAGCGCCCCCCTCCGTCTCGCCCGCGACAAGGAATGTGATGATCTCGGCATTCAACGCGCCAAGTTCCGAGCCATGTGACCGCAGGTAGCGCGTGACCGCATCCCGATCCGGGTCGGGGTTGCCGGTAGTGTCTGCGATTGCCTTTCTGAGAGGTTCTAGAAACGGGTGCAGCGGTTCCGAATTGCCGCGCGGCTGACATTGAAACACCAGTATCCGCACACCCTTAGCGGCAAGATCACGGCGGAACTCGGCGATCAGCCGGGATTTTCCGATCCCGGGGTCGCCATGGAGAAGAATGAACTGGCCATTGCCGTTTGCGGCTCTAACCCAACGCCGGCCACACAATTCAAGCTCGTCTTCGCGACCGATTAGCGGCGCGGAAACGCGCCGATACGCTGTGAAGCGGTCGAACTGCTGCCGGCGAGTTAATGGCCGCCACAAAAGTACCGGTTCGCCAAATCCTTTCAGGTGCCTTGGACCGATCTCCTCGAATTCGAACGCGCCCATGGTAAGCCGATAGGTGGCTTCTGCGACAGCAACACTGTTCGGCGCTGCTTCGGACTGGATGCGCGCAGCCAGTGCCGGCGCGACGCCAATAATCTCGGTGGCGCCCGGAAGGTTCGTTTTCGAAGCGTCAGCGATGACGACCACACCTGTGGTGATGCCGACCCTTACCTTGAGGCTGGATTCGGACTGTCTCGCCAGTTTCTCGCACCACTCGACAATTTCGATTGCCGACGCGACCGCACATTCGGCGGCATCTTCCCTGGACTCGGGAAAGCCGAAATAGGCGCAGCCGCCGTCGCCATGAACCCGCTCGAGGTAGCCATTGTAGTCGCTGATCAATGCAGCCGCTCCATTGTGGAGCGAACGTTGCATAGCGCCGAATTCTTCGGGGTCCAGCTGATTTAGCAGAGTGGTCGAACCAACAATGTCATAGTACAGCGCGGTCACATGCCTGCGCTCCCCTGCAAGCGACCCGGTCTGAACTCGTTCCCTGGTGGTCATCGGACGTCCTGCAACACGCTGAGAGAGCCACGCGGCTTTCTCGGATGTTATCGAAGCTCCATCGTGAGCACTAAGTCTTAGAATAGTCCCATTGGCAACGGCATAATGTGTTCCTAGCCCACCCGTCTGCTATCCGTTCGCAATCCAGTCGTGATCATCAACGCGGGCTTTCAGTTCGCTGCAACGACAGGAATGGGGTGCCTCTAGCCTAACAGGAGTGTCGGCTGGAGGAGCGCGCGTGCGATCCACGTTTGGCGCAATCACGTCTCTAGCGCGCTCACTGGCAACGTCCGCTTCCGGGATAGGGCCGCGTCTCCGGAATGTCTTAGATGAGGCGCGAAGCGGTCATTCGCCATGCGATGGTCAGAGGTCCTTTTCGGGTCATGAGCGTTAGTTCTGTGGACGCCGCCTTTCGGGAAAGCGATCCGGCGTCAGGAAGGTCCGGAATGGGTCCAGATCACCAGCAACAGGTGCAAATTTGCCAGACTACAATCTGGACATTTCGGACAATCCGTACTATCTAGGGCGAGAAATATGGTGCCAATGGTGGTCGTTATGAACGCTCGCAACTCGGCAGTTCGCGCAGATGCAAAGGTCGATCGTGAGACGGTCGCTGACATTCTCGATGTGTTATCGCGACGCCATCCAGGAATATCCAAGTCCGCTCTAAAAGCCGCCGGCAAGGCGGTCGCCGCCCTGACGGCGGTTACGTCTCGTCTGTCCCCTGCCGAGCAGCGCCAGATCGCTGCGCACGAACAGGCACTGGCGAGAGCAGTGGAGAATGTGGTTACGGAGCTCGCCCGACCCAGTAAGATACTTGCTCCAGTAGAGGTCGAAAAGCCCGTGGAGGTCAGCCAGGGCGCAGGCCGCGGGAAGGTCTTTGATCTTGAAGAGGGCCGGCTGCGCCTCGCTGAATATGCAACGCCGACACGCCTTGAGGATTGGGCTGGTCCTGTCGCCGGTCCCGGCGAGATCGAAAAGATATTCGGGACGAAGCGTTCGACCCTGCACGATTGGCAAAGGCGCGGAGCCGTGATCGGACTGCTCAAGGGCGAGCGGAAGCACGTATTTCCGCTCGCCCAATTCGTCGACGGTCGTCCTGTTGAGGACATGGCCCGGATCACGAAGATCATCGGGAATCCTCGTGCGACATGGCTGTGGCTGACCCAGCAGCATGTGAGCGACACCGGCGAAACTCCGCTCGACCGACTCAAGGCTGGGCGCATCGATGAGGTCGTCGCTGACGCCGAGTTCGATTTCGGCTGATCGTGGAGCTTGACGCCGAAATCGTCGCGGACCTGGCAATCAGGTTCCAGCCGCAACACTACCTGCGGGCAATACGACAGGAGTGCGCAGCTACTCCATTGGGCATGGGGTTCGGACAATCGCGCTTCGCAAGCCCCGACCGGTCCTTCATGGTCCTCTACATTGCTCGCGACCTGGCGACGGCGATCGCCGAGACGATTATTCGCGACCGGTTCGAGGGAAAATCTTACCGCATGCTGCATCTCTCGGAAATCGCTGGCTGGGCCGTGTCCGAAGTCTCTGCTACGTCGCCCCTGACGGTGATCGACGTCCGGACCACCGGCCTGCTGCGGCTTGGGATCAGCACCGACGCTGCACGTGCCAAACAACAGGAGGAAGGCCGGAAGCTGAGCCAGGCTCTCTTTAACGGGTTCGCAGTTGACGGGATCCTCTACAATCCGCGGCTGACCGGAGCGGAATGCGTGGCGGTCTACGACCGCGCCGTTGAGGGCAGGCTCAAGGCCCGACGGGCCACGGCGCTCGAACGGCATGCCGAACTCGTGCCGGCGTTGAGGCAGCTGAACGTTCGGGTTATCCGCGGCGACCTTTCGTAAGGAGCCGTCGGGCTATCTCTAACCTAGATCACTCGTGCTGCGCAACGCGAGCGCTGGCGCGTGACGCAGGATGGCATGAAAACATCACATCTGGAGCAATGGCTGAGAGGGTTTAAGGCAGAAGTCTCGAAAACTTCCGCACCTGGAACGGTACACGCCTACATTGCTAGACGGCACGCCTCTGTTCCGGCAAAGCTGCGAATCGCGGGGCCACTGGCAATCCGCAGGTCGGTGGGTTCAGGCAATGCTCATTGAAAGATGGGCCGCCGACTTTCCTTTGGCCGTAAAGCTCGGCGGGTGTCGCTCTCAATTGCCGTCTCAAATTGATCGGCGGGACGTGGCGACGCGGATGGCTGTCACACGCTGCCATTCGGAAGCACCAGCGTCGTCGGCGCCTTGCTTTTGGTCGGAACAGAACACTTGCCTTTGGGTGATCACCCGTCATGACTACGGATGAAGCAGAACAGGGTGTTCGCTACTTTTGCACAAAATGGGCTGAAGAGCGCGGGCTTCCTCATCCGCCAGAGAATCCAAGATTTTCCGATTTCTTTTCTTGGCTTGAGCAGAAGTCGCCGGGCCACTTGAAATTCCGAAGCAGCACTTCGGTGCAGGACGACGTCGAGCGATGATTCATCGACGAATTCAAGCAAGGTTGGCGCTACTAGCAAGCGATTTCCGGAGAGGCCGGTGCCGTGCTCCGGGCCACCTTCCGCGATTACGCCATACCCACTTCACTTGCCTCTGTTAGCTTCTTCCTGCGGCGGGAGACCCCAATCCCGCCTGGCCGGCGCCTAACAGGCAAATCTACCCCAACGCCCCCCAAACGGCGCCGGCCACCTTCCCGCGAGCGACTGTCAGCCGCTCTAGTGGATCCCGCCAGGAGGTTGTAGATCGAGCGTTCCTTGACGTTTATATGCTGCCCAAGCCTCGGCAGGCACTGCCGAATCCGCCCGGGCCAGCCAGTCCGCGCGCTCAGTCTCGGTAAGTGAATTCCACCAATGCATGCCGGCTATTTCAGCAGCAGTCGGATTCCGGTTCGGTTCGTCTGCCATTTTCTTATCCTTGCATAAGACTTGAGTGGCGCAGGCCCGCAACTATCAGAACGGCCAAAAGCCGGCCAAAAAAGCCGGCATTTTGGAGTGCGCCCCTGAGGGTGGACAGATCGGGATGTGTGCATTGACCAGCCTTCCGGGTTTTCGGAGAGAGAACCCATGGCAAAGCACCGCAGTCACAGCATCGAGTTCAAACGCCAGGTCGCGCAGGAGTTCATCGCCGGCGAGACGCTGCACGGCTTGGCTAATGCGCAACCTGATCCGCATCTGGGTGCGCAAATATGAGCAAGGAGCGTTCGACGATGATGCGCAGGCCGCTGACCTGATCCAGGAATACGAAGCCCGGATCGCAGCGCTCGAACGGTTGGTCGGTAAGCAGGCTCTGGAACTGTGTTTCTAAAAGGGGGCTCTGAGAAACGCACCGCGGCCGAGAAGCGGGACTACATCCGTCATCACCGGCCCTGCGGCATCAGCGTTGCCGAAGGATGCCGGTTGATGGGAATCGCGCGCTCCACCTACTACGATCCCCTGGAGAACGCGGCCGACGACACCGCGATCGTCGAGGCAATGTTCTCGATCAGCGACGAGTTCGAGTTCTACGGTTATCGCCGTGTCGGCGCTGCGCTGCGTCAGCAAGGCCTCGTCGTGAACCACAAGAAGATCCGGCGCCTGATGCACGAGCATGATCTGCAGCCCAGGATCAGGCGGCGCTTCGTGGCCAGCACCGACAGCGATCATGATGGCCCGATCTTCCCCAACCTGGCCAGGGACATCGTTGCAACCGGCCCGAACCAGCTCTGGGTCTCCGACATAACCTATGTCGCGCTGCCGACCCGCTTCGTCTACGTCGCAGTCATTCTCGACGCCTGGTCGCGCATGATCGCCGGCTACGCCAGTGGCCGATCGATCGATGCGCGGCTGACGATGGCAGCGTTGAAGGCGGCCATTGAACGGCGCCAGCCGCCGTCCGGCTGCATTCATCATTCCGATCGGGGCTCCCAATACGCTGCGCAGATTTACCGCGAAGCGCTGGAAACAAACGGCCTGACGGGCTCGATGGGCCGCAGAGGCAATCCTTACGACAACGCCAAGGCGGAGAGCTTCAGTGAAGACGCTGAAGGTCGAGGCGGTCTACCCGATGGCCTTCGAAACCTTCGACGACGTCATTGATCACCTTCCCCGCTTCATCGAGGAGGTCTACAACAAACGCAGGCTCCATTCGGCGCTCGGATATCTGAGCCCGCAGCAGTTCGAGGATCAACACATCCGGCAGACTGGCAAATCAGCAGCCTGACGCCGTCTATGACTTTATCAATGCGACCGATGAAATGGCGAGCCGGTTCGAGCTGTGCGCGGTCCCGCGGTGGCGCTATGGCGAAGAATATCTGGCGCTCCTCGACAGTCTCGAGGCGGCCCTGCCGCTCGCCAAAAGCTCCGACCTGTCGGAGGAAGAAATGGCGCGCAAGATCTTTTCGCTCTCGGAGGGCCTGATCGGCGAGGTCGTCGCCATCCTCACCAAGGCGGCGGTGGTCGCCGTCCGATCCGGCGCCGAGTGCATCTCGATGGCGATGATCGATCGGTTAGGCCACATTCCACTCTCGGCCCGTCGTCAGGCGCCGGTGCGCGAAGCCCTGCTATAGCGGCTATGACCGGCACGGCCGAGTTCGCGATCGAAGTGCAGTCGCACTACCGGGAGATTCATTCCGACCGCTGGCCAGTCGTGGTCGTGCCGCAAGCGGATGAGCTGCTATCGAGCTGGCTCAATCGCCTGGCGTTCGCCAATGGCATCGCACCGCGCCATTTTGCCGACGTTTTCGGGATAGACGGCGGCATGTGGTCGGCGCGGCTCGATGTTGCGTCCTGGCCGAGCCGGGATCAACGGCCGTCGGAAGGCTGAGGAGTCGCGCGATCAGCGAACTCTTTGCGAGAAAGCCCTTGGCGGCCTCCATGCGGAGCATGTCATGAAGGCAGCGCTCGAAACGCCGCGTTGCCGCTTTCACGCTGACTTTCGCGGCTGTTCTCAGGTCGAAATGGCAAGTGGCGCAATGATGCTGCGGAATAAGGCCCGATTGATTAAATGCTGCAGTGCCGCTGCCGCAAGACGGACACCGGTCACGCAGCCCGCAGCCGTGCATCGGGCAGGAGATACTGCTCGCCATCCGCCACCGCCGGCGGAAGTAAGGCGCCAAATCGGAGGTGAGGCCGCTGCCGGATGGCGCGGCGCGCCTGCTTCATCACTATTCCGGAGTTGCGCGAGACCACTGAGGGCAGAATTGCAGCCAGGTCGAGCGCCCTCGGTGGCCGGTCTGGCGCAGTGGTAGCAGGAGGCGCGTGCGCTCATCCTGCGCAAGGGTCATTGCAGCCAAAGTGCGCTGATCAACCTATCTTCAGCCGCGCGCATCCGCTGTTTCGACCAAATAGCAGAAGAATGTCACGATCATCTGACGGCCGGGACGGAGGCTTTCGAAATCATCTTCTGGCGTCAGCGCATTCTCGCCGCCGGTAGCCTTGCTGCAGCCTTGCAACCGCTCTGCCAGTGGATGCGCAAGCGTGTCATGATCGAGGACGAAGCTCCCCAAAGGACGATTGATATCCAGGGCGTCGATCTTTCTGCCCTGATTGGCGCTTATCGACGTGTTAGAGAACGGCAGTTAGGTGGTCATGGTACCAGAGCATATCGGCCTGTTGGAGGCCGAGCTGACATATCTGGCGTTTGATTGACAGACAGTGGTTCAGGCTGTGTCGAAATGCGATTTTGAAAGAGACGATGAGATTGACCGTATCCGTGCCCGCCTGGAATCGCTGGCTGCGGAGCGACGAGCCCTTGAAGCAAGACTTGTCGAGCTTGATCAGCCACAGGCACTGCTCCCCTTGGCGGACCTGTCCGCGCCTTTCGCCGAAGCCGCGCCGGTCACCAATGCGTCAACGGCGGTAGACAAAATTGCTCTGTTCCGCCGCCTATTTGCTGGCCGATCGGACGTGCATCCGGTCCGCTGGGAAAACAGGAAGGCGGGGCGGTCGGGCTATGCGCCGGCCTGCGCCAATGAGTGGGTGAAGGGAATCTGCGGCAAGCCGCGGGTAAAATGTGGCGAATGTCCACGTCAGGCCTTCATTCCGGTCTCCGACGACGTAATTGAAAACCATCTGCGTGGCGCGACCGGGTCGCGACGCGGCTCCGAGAACTTCGTTGCCGGGGTCTACCCGCTGCTGCTCGACGAAACCTGCTGGTTCCTGGCGGCTGATTTCGACGGCGAGAGTTGGTCCGCGGATGCAATCGCCATGATGGAAACTTGCGATGCCAAGGGCATTGATTCCGCGCTCGAGCGGTCGCGGTCCGGCAATGGCGGGCATCTCTGGATTTTCTTCTCCGAACCGATCCCGGCGCGCTCCGCGCGACAGCTCGGCTCCCTCCTCGTGACCGAGACCATGGAGCGACGCCCGGAAATCGGCTTTGCTTCTTACGACCGCTTCTTTCCAAGCCAGGACACCATGCCTATTGGCGGATTCGGGAACCTCATCGCCCTTCCGCTGCAGCGGCGCGCGCGGGAACAGGGCAACAGCGTCTTTGTCGATCGAGATCTGCGTCCCTATGCCGACCAGTGGGCGTTCCTGTCGTCATTGCCGCTTCTGCCCGCCGACGCGGTGAGCCGCTTGGTAGACGAGGCGGAGATGCGGGGCCGCGTGCTCGGCGTGCGATTGCCGGTCGAGGACGAAGCAGCGGATGAGCCCTGGCGGATGACGCCTTCCAGGCGTGCTCCGATCGTAGTCACCGAGCCGCTGCCAGACCGAATCAAGATCGTGCTCGCGGATCAGGCCTATGTCGAACGCACCGGCCTGCCCGCCACCATGGTGGCGCGGCTCATTCGGTTGGCTGCTTTCCAGAATCCGGAGTTCTATCGCGCCCAGGCCATGCGCCTGTCGACCTTCGGCAAACCCCGGATCATTTCCTGCGCGGAGGTGCATCCGAGTCATGCCGGCCTGCCGCGCGGCTGTCTGGACGAGGTGATCGGCCTGATCCGGAATCACGGCGGTGACGTCGACCTGGAGGATCGCCGGGAATCGGGAGCTTCGCTTCCCGAAGGCACACGGTTTCTCGGCGCGCTGAGGGGCAGGCAGGTCGAAGCCAATGAAGCGCTGGCGGCGCACGACTTTGGCGTGCTAGCTGCCGCCACGGCATTCGGCAAGACGGTCGTCACCGCGGCACTGATCGCGCAGCGCGCCCGCAACACGCTGATCCTCGTGCACCGCCGAGAACTGCTCGCCCAGTGGGTCGAACGTCTGAAAGCCTTCCTCGCAATTGACCCGCAGCATATCGGCGTCATTGGCGGCGGGCGCCGCAAACCGACAGGCATTATCGACATCGCGCTTATCCAGAGCCTTGTCCGGCGCGGCGAAGTTTCGGATCTGGTGGCCGACTACGGCCATCTCGTCGTAGACGAGTGCCATCATCTGTCCGCAGCAAGCTTCGAGCTGGTGGCGCGGCGCGCCAAGGCGAAATACGTCCTCGGCCTGTCGGCGACTGTCGCGCGCAAGGACGGGCACCATCCGATCATCTTCATGCAATGCGGACCGGTCCGGTATCGCGCGAGTGCGCGCCACCAGGCAATCGAAAGCACATTGAGCCACCGTGTCCTGGAACGACCGACCACATTCCAGCTTCCGCTTTCCCTTGCGAACATGGAACGCCCCTCGATGCCAGCAATCTATGCCGCGCTTGCTGTGGACGAGCCCCGCAACGATCTGATCTTCGACGACGTGCTGAAGGCGCTGGAAGCGGGGCGGTCGCCGGTCGTGCTGACCGAACGGCGGGATCATCTCGAACGCTTGCAGGCGCGATTTGCCAAGTTTGCTCGCAATCTCGTGGTCCTGCGCGGCGGCATGAAGGCTGCGGACCGCAATGCGGCCGAGGCTGCCCTTCGCGTATCGGACGATCAGGAACGGCTCATTCTGGCGACAGGCCGCTATCTCGGAGAAGGCTTTGACGACCATCGGCTCGACACGCTGTTCCTGACCATGCCGATCTCGTGGAAGGGGACGCTCGCCCAGTATGTCGGGCGCCTGCATCGCGAACATCAGGGCAAGTCCGACGTTCTCGTCTATGATTATGTCGACGGGGCCGTGCAGGTTCTGGCGCGTATGGCCGCGAAGCGGCGGACCGGATATCGGACCCTTGGCTACCGTCTGGAATAGCGTCGGTCAGGGTCTATCGACGATGTTGCCGCGTTCGTGCGACGATATGGCGGTTTGGCTCTCCAAGGCCGTCCGGCCATGCCTATGCGCCCGGGCGCAACGCTTGGAGCAGCGGCTTGAGCTTGTGCTTGCGCCGGTGTTTTTCGATAAGCTTGTCGATCCTTTCGATCCAGTCGTCGAACCGGCCCGCCGCATCATAGGCGAGCACCGCCTTTTCCAGCCACTGCGCCGCCAGTTCGTAGAATCCGGCCTGGCCCGAATCCATGACGTTGACGGCCATGCGCTCGCAGACATCGATGACCCAGTCGGGATGGCTGGCGTGCGCCGCCTCGGCGAGGCGCATAAGAACCGTATTGGACGGATTGCGCAAAACGTTCTCGACGTCGACGGACCGCACCGCCTCGTCGATCCTGCCTTCGTTCAGGAAAATCTCGGTCCGGTCGTGAGCGTGTTTCGCCGCCGCCAGCTTCGCGAGAAGGCGGGCGCGCATCGCCGTCCATTCCGGTCCGGCCAGGGTCTCGGCCGCCCGAAAATCATCGAGCGACAGACTGTGCTCGAAAGCGGCGCCCGCCGCCGTCAATGCGGGTTCTCTCCTGGCCAGCGCGGCGGCGCAATCGCGCAGCCAGCGCGCGAGACCGACAATCCCATAGGAGCGGTCCTCTTCCGCCTTCAGCGTCAGACCCCATTCGGCCAGTTCCAGCGCCTCGTCGATCTGTCCCGCCTCCTTCAAGACCTGTGAGAGCCGCAGAACCTCTTCGGCGGAGCGAAACTGTTTCCGGGCATAAGCGGCAGCTTCCGCGACACGTGCCAGCCGCACGAGCATCGCGGCATGATCGCCATGCCGTCCCGCCGCTCTGGCGAGGTTGAGAAATTCCTCCGCCCGCCCGCCGATATCGAGCACCCGCAGCCGGGCTTCCGTCAGCCGCTCCATGATCCAGTCGCCCTGGCCCGAGAGCGGCCAGGTTCGTCCCCGGCCGGCCATCACGTCCGCAAGACCGATCTCATCCCAGCCCTGTTCGAGCGCATCGATCGCGACCTGCAGATGGTCGTCGAGGCCGTAGCCGTCGAGTTCGCCCTGCCAGACATCGAGCCGCGCCATCAGGTCGTCGCGTTCGCCAGGTGCGAGATCGCTCATCAGGACCGCCTCGGCGATCAGTTGGCCGAGCACGGGAAAAAACTCGTGCAGCGTTTCGTCCCAGTCGGCCTGTTCGAGCCATGCGGGCACCAGGGCCTCGGTGACCGGCTCCAAAATGGCGAGGGCGTTGCGACCGTCACCCGCCTCGAGGAAAGGCCTCGCCTTGTCGATCAGCGCCGCGACGCCGTCCTCGTCGATCGCGGGGACATCGTCGCTCCAGCCGCGTCTTCGGGAATTGCGCCCCGACAGCAGCGCCTCAGCCTGCCGTCTGATCGGTTTCGGATCGACGGCGGTGCGGCGCGCACCCGCCAAAAATCCGTCCGGCGCGCCGACGGCCAGTTCCGCCTCGAGCCAGAGCACCAAGCCCGGATCCTCCTCGGCCCGGCTGATTAGCAGCGCCGCCAGCGCCGCCCGATCGAGGTCCCGGAGCATGTCCGCGAGCGGAAGCCTTTCCACGACCTCGCCCGGCTTGGCAACAGACTTCAGGAGCACGGCGACGACATGCTTGCAGGCGCCGCCCCAGTCGTAGGGGCAGGAGCAGCGTGTCTCGGTCACGCCGCGCGTGTCGGCGACGCCGCCATTGCGGAGCCTGACCGACACGACGTAAGGCGCGAATTCGCTGCCTTCGACCTGCGCGGTCAGGACATCGCCGCGGCGCACGAGTTCGGAAACAGCCCCGCTGCGAAAGTAGCTTTTGCCGCGCGCGAAGGATTCCTCGGTGGCGAGGGCACGGATCGTGTCTTCCCCGAATGGCGGTGGCGTCATGGCAGCCCCTGCTCCTCCGCCTCTGCGTCTTCGCTGACAATGCCGAGCGCGCCGGACAAGTCGGCGAGCAGTTTTGCCTTGTCGAGCAGGCCGGCGTCCTCGAGCTTCTCCATGTCGGGGAGATCGCGCAGCGTCTCGAAGCTGAAGTGGGACAGGAAGGTCTTCGTCGTCACATAGGTGTAGGGCGCCCCCGGCTGCGGCGCGCGCGGTCCGGAAGCAATGAAGCCGGCGCCGCGCAGATTGCCAATGAGGTCGCGGCTGATCTCGCGGCCGAAAAAACCGGACAGCTCGGCGCGGGTGATCGGCTGGAAATACGCCACCGTCATCAGCACCAGCGCTTCCGATTGCGACAGGTCGACGGTCTGTTCGCTGACGCCCGAAGCGGCGCGGATAGCGTCTGAAAAAGCCGGCCGGGTGCGGTGCTGCCAGCCGTCGGCGACCGCCACCAGATCGTAGGGCCGGCCGCGCAGTTCGGCGCGGATGTCGTCGATCAGAAGATCGAGATTGCAGTCGCGGCCCACCATCCGCGCAAGAACCTCCCGCGACACCGGCTGGTGGGAAGCGAAAATGACGGCCTCGACCCGCCCCATCCATTCACGCCACCGAACCTCCGGCGGCAGGTGGTCGAGATCCCGGTCAAGCAACAGTCGTTGCCCATCCCCATTTCCTCGGCGAGCCTTCGTCGGACGCGCCGCCATCATCACAGCCCGTAGATGCGAAAGGTGGCGCGGCCGGACAGTTCGCGCACCGCGCCGAGACCGGTCAGCCGCTCGAACAGGCGCCGCGCGCCCCATCGCGACAGATGGGGCGTCTGCAGCGAGCCGGGCACGGCGTCCTCGTCGAGAAGCAACCTGATCGCCTCCCCCGCCCCTTTCGCCCTGAGCTTGGGCGCCGCCGCGGCAAGCCGGGCGGCGTTCCGGGCGATGTCGGCGGCCAGCCGGCAGGCCTCCACCGAGGCTTGCGCGACCGCGAGGCAGACCGCCCGCTCGAACTTTTGCTCCCCCGGCCGTATTTTTGCGCCTCGTGCGCCCTCGGTGCGAAAGGCTGACGAATGCACCTGCGCCATCAGGAGCGGCACCGGCCGCGGCCAGCGCAATCTTTGCGCCAGCGCCAGGTCGGCGAGCCACCAGCCCAAAAACGCCGCCTCCGGCCGCGCGGCGTGGACGTGCCCGGCGATGGCGGCGGCCATGAACGGCGCCGGCGGCGCGGACCGCAGCAGATCGTCCATGCGTTCGGGGATGGTCGCCAGCGCGCCATCCCAGCGGACCCCGAGCAAGTCGCAGATTCCGCGCAGGCCGTCGGCGTCGACCGCCGGCGAGCGTGAGGCCAGTCGTTTCCATGCCGCAAAAATGGCGCCGGAGGGGCCGGGATCGTCGCCTGGGCTGCGCAGATGCCAGGCGTCGCGCAGCGCCGCCTCGTCCTCGGCGTGGCCGGCGAGGCGCACGGCGGCCGCGGCGCATTTCAACGCCTGGCGCTGGCGCCAGGCGCCGGCCCAGGGCGGTGCCGCGCGCACCAGAGTGTCGAGCGCATGCAACGCCGCGCCGGCCATGAACGCCGCCTCCGCATCGCTTGTCACCGACCCGCGCTGGGTCGCCCAGCCGGGCACGGTGGGCGGCTCGCAGGTCGATGCAATCGGCGACATGGCGGGACGAATCATGGCGTGGACGATAACGCCATCGTGCGCTTTTCGCTAGCGATCCGGTGCAAAGCGCACAGCCTGTCGCAACGCTTTTATGTCCGATAAGCTTGCCTTATCGGACGTATGGCGGTAGCCTGCCAAATCATGGAAAATCCCCCGGCCAATGCCACCGAAAACGATCTCTCGGACGCCGACGATCTTGACGGCGATCTGCCCGACATCGTCGATCTGGTCATGGAAATGGGCTCATCGCCGGCGCGGCTGGAAGCCCTCGTCGAGACCGCGACGGCCTACGCAAAGGCCGCCAGTTCCGAGAACACGCGGGACGCCTACGCCAAGGATTGGCGGCATTTCACCTCCTGGTGTCGCCGGGAAGGATTCGATCCGCTACCGCCCTCCAGCCAGGTCATCGGTCTCTACATCGGTGCCTGCGCTGCCGGCGATCCGAAACGCGGCCTGCCATCGCTCTCCGTCGCGACGATCGAGCGCCGCCTATCCGGTCTCGCCTGGAACTTCACCCAGCGTGGCCAGCCGATGGATCGAGCGGATCGCCACATCGCCACCGTACTCGCCGGCATTCGCCGCCAGCACGCAAAGCCGCCGCGGCAGAAGGAAGCCGTGCTTGGCGACGACATCAAGGCGATGGTCAACACGCTTGGCCATGATCTGCGGGGCTTGCGCGACCGGGCGATCCTGTTGCTCGGCTTTGCCGGCGGCCTTCGGCGCTCCGAAATCGTCGGTCTGGACGTCGTGCGCGACGACCGCAGTGACGGCGCCGGCTGGATCGAGATTTTTGACGGCAAAGGCGTGCTGGTCACCCTGCGCGGCAAGACGGGATGGCGCGAGGTCGAGGTCGGTTTAGGAGCATCCGACCAGACCTGCCCGGCCGCCGCGCTCGAGAGCTGGATCCGCTTCGGTCGCATCGCGCGGGGTCCGCTCTTCCGGCGCATCTTCAAGGACAACAAGACCGTCGACACCGAGCGGCTTTCCGACAAGCATGTCGCGCGCCTGGTCAAGCAGACCACCCTTGCCGCCGGCGTCCGTTCCGATCTTCCGGAAGGCGAACGCGAGTTGCTGTTCTCGGGCCATTCCCTTCGTGCCGGCCTAGCGTCATCGGCCGACATCGAGGAGCGATATGTGCAAAAGCATCTCGGCCACGCCTCGGCCGAGATGACACGCAAATATCAACGGAGGCGAGACAGATTCCGCACCAACCTGACCAAGGCGTCGGGCCTCTGAGAAAGCCCCTCCCCTCCCCCGTTTCAGGCCGCCATGTAGAGATCCCGGAGAGCAGGATTTTCAGCTTAGCGTTTCAATTGAAATCGGGAAGTAAAACCGACATCTTCGGCGCGAGCGAGCGGCCCGATCAGGCTGTTCAGGGGTAAGTTGGCGAAAACGTAAGCCATTGATTCCGTTGTAGCCGATTTGCGAAACGGAAGCTATATTGCCATTCACTTCCGTCACAGGCGATAATCCTGCGCACAAAGATCGGTATCGATGATGACCGCTTATCGATAGCGATGGCTTGGGCGGCCAAGAGGCGCTAGATTCGGCGCAAAGCACGGCTGCAACGGCCGCAGAAACCCGCCCGAAAGGTCCCCTCGATGCCAGAAACGCCCCCTGCCCGCGCCGGCGGCCGCCAAAGCACCGAACTCGTCGCGCGACGGGCCGAAGCCCTCGACGCGCTCGATTCCGTGCTGCCGTTCGACCGTCGCGATTTTCTGGCCGATCTCCTGACCGATGACGACGTCGCAACGCTGCGCCACCTGGCCAGGGAAGGCATTGGCGCAAATTCTCTGCGGGCGCTGGCCTCCGACCTCGGCTATCTCGAGGCGTGGTCGCTGGCGGCCACCGGACAGCCGCTGCCCTGGCCGGCGCCCGAAGCGCTGCTGATCAAATTCGTCGCGCACCACCTGTGGGATTTTGCGAAACGCGAAACGGATCCGGCGCACGGCATGCCGACCGACGTCGCGGCGACGCTGAAATCGCAAGGGCTTTTGCGCAGCGACGGACCGCACGCGCCCGCCACCGTGCGCCGGCGGCTGTCGAGCTGGTCGACGCTGACCAAATGGCGCGGTTTGCGCGGAAATTTTTCAGCCCCGGGCTTGCAGAGCGCCATAAAACTGGCGGTGCGGCCGCAAGAGCAAGAAAGCCGTGACCGCCGACATTTTGACCGCCCTGCTCAGCACCTGCGCCGGGGACCGTCTCGTCGACGTGCGCGACCGCGCCCTTCTCATCACCGCCTTCGCGTCCGGCGGCCGCCGCCGTAGCGAAATTGCTTCGCTCAGGTTCGAGCAGATCGTCGAAGAAGAGCCGGTGCCGGCCGATCCCAAGGCTCCGGATTCTTCGAACAAGCTCCCGTGCCTGTCGATCCGGCTCGGCCGGACAAAGACGACACAGGCCGACAGCGACGCCTCCGTGCTGCTCGTCGGCCGGCCTGTTCTGGCCCTGAAAGGCTGGCTCGAACGCGCCGAGATCACCGAAGGCGCCGTCTTCCGCGGCATCGACCGTTGGGGCAATCTCGAAAAACGCGCCCTGACGCCACAAGCCGTCAATCTGATCCTGAAGCGCCGCGTCGCCGAGGCCGGGCTCGATCCGCAAGCCTTCTCCGCCCACGGCCTGCGCTCCGGCTATCTCACCGAAACCGCACGCCGCGGCATTCCGCTGCCCGAAGCCATGCAGCAGTCGCAGCATCGCTCGGTGCAACAGGCGTCCAACTACTACAACGATGCCGAACGCACGCTCGGCCGGGCGGCACGGATAATCGTCTGAATACCCCTTGCCTCGTCGGCCGAGGTCGACGAGCGCTATGTGCAAAAGCAGCTCGGCCACGCCGCGGCCGAGATGACGCGGAAATATCAGCGCCGACGTGACCGGCTGCGCGTCATTCCCACCAAGGCCTCAAGGTTGTAGCCGACAGAAAGCCTACGCGCCAAACAGCCGCCGGTCCCAATAGACGGGCTGGTGGAGGCTGGTCTGGATCCTTGAAAACTCCGGATGCGCCGGATTGATCAGCACATTGCAATCGAGACGCGCCACGACACTCGGTACCAGCAGGATGGCGCTGCGCCGTTCTAAACACCAGGTTTCGCCAAATCCCTTGCTCACCGTCGCTGGCATCGTGTCCCAGCCGGGCAGTGACGGCTGGGAAAAGACCTCGTAGCTCAGCCCGCGCGGGATTGTGATTTCGAGGTAGTGCTGGTTGGGCGGCAGTCGGCCGCTGCCATGCACCAGCTTTTCCAACAAGGCCGTCGAATAGTGCTCGCTGGTGTAGATGATAGGACTTCCGGGCGTGTTCCATCGCCCTGGCGCGATTGTCGAGCCGGTCGCGTCGAAGATCGGGTAGGTGCCGGCCGGATTGCCGATGCGAAAGGACGATAGCGTGCGATCGAGAGTCTGCGCCGTCACGCAGCACTGCCGTACTTCAGACCTCCGAGGATATCGACCACCATTTCGGCGCCAAACTCGCTCAGGATAACGACGTCGATCGGTCGCTTGTCCTCAATCATCGGGTGCGGCCGAAACAAGAAATCGCGCGCTTCCTCTTCGTTCTGCCAGACATCGACAGCAAGTCCCCAGACGCGCGCCACGCGGGCCAATCGTGTGCCCTCGTCCGACGAGAGACGATGTACCGTCTTGCGCCGCTCATAGGTCGCCTTGGGGATCAGCCGGTATTTGAACTGAGCATCGCCAGGCGCCAGAAGATGCGCAACGCGCTCGAGCGCCCCGACGGGAAGTCCATCCTCGATCCGGGAGATCAGCCCGAAAGGCGACCGTGACGCCACCTCCTTAACGGGCAGCCCCAACACGTCGGCGACATTTCCAAACGCTAGCATTTCACTCTCCATTCCATGTGAGGCCAAATATAGCCTCACATGGTGTGCCATGCAAGCCCCGCATCAGCGCGAGCCGATCCGTCAATGGTTTACCCTGTCATCCTTGCTGTCATACCGTTCGCCTTCAACGCCGCCATCAGCATAGGCCCAACCGAAAACTGCCCCGCCCTCGCCTTTTCGGTCAAAACCCGCAGATAACCGCCGGCCGAGTTGATGTGCTGGGCCCGTTGCAAGATGCAGGCAATCACGATTGCGGCGGTCTCCTGGCCCATCACATGGCAAGCCTCCTCGTATGCTGAGGGTGAAATACCAAGGTAGCCTCGTACCTGGGCCGCGGTGATCATCAAATCGCGCCAGTTTCCGATCCCGCGCACGGCATAGTCTGAAATTTCGGGGCAGGCTTTCAGCACAAGCCCTATCGGATAGCTTTTGGGTTTCTCGTCGGCTGCCGGTCTTGGCTCGACCGTCGCCCTGCTTTTCTCTAAAGCCGGTTCAAATACAAAAATGGAGTCTGTGTTTGAATCAGATTGCTGCCGCTCATTTTGGGACTCATTGGCGCTAGGATTCATGGAATTCATGAAGTTTTCCAGCATCATGTCCACTTCGTCATGAAGTCTGGTCAGCTCGGCAACGATTGCCTCCAGTTCGGACAGCCCTGCCCGCCGCGGGATTGCATCTACAATGGCCCTGAACCGTCTCCAGATGGCTCCCCAGGCGCCAGGAACGCCCTCCTCGATCGCAACCTCGACAAGCTTGTGGATGTCGCGACGATGGAGCGTAATCCGCTCCCTCATTAACCGGAGCGCCTGGCTGTCGGCGCGCACCTGTTCGGCAGCATGCTGAAACTCAGCGGCCCGCGTCAGCAGCGGCGCCAGTGAGAATCCGAACGCCTCCTCAATAGCGCCACCCTTCCCTTTCCGGGCGAACCTTTTGCCGTTTGGACTGTCCCGGCGGATGATCAGGCCGCAACTCACCAGCTCGGCCAGATGTCGCCGCAATGTGGAACTGGGCATGCCGTGTGTGCGCAGTGACAACTGTGCGTTCGAGGGAAAGACCATCAGGCCGTTTTCCTCGCTGATCTGGTCGTCCGGATAGAAGGACAAGAGCCCGCTCAGCACGGCCAGAGCGCGATCTCCCACACCTACGACAGCCTTGCCTTCGCACAACCAACGATAGACCTGCCACTTCTCGACAAGAGCTCCATCAGGAATCTCTCGTGATGCCGCGTTCGCTTGCACCAGCGCAAGCGTCATCGGCCGCCGCCCAAAGGGCGTCGTTCCATACCCACTCTCCATTTCCCTCGCCTTTCAATCAGGCAAAAGAAATCAACTCGCCGAAACGACGCCACGACTCTTGACAGTGATTCGGGGAAATGCGATTCTCAGCTTGCTACAGACTTGAGAAGGGCTTCCGCGACGGTGACGTTCGGGGGCCTTTTTCTTTTGCGGTCTTAGTCTCCTGTTTTCTTCGCCATTTCCGACGCCCGAAAAGCCTCGAAAAGCTCATCGAGTTTGCCGGCAATGAATGCGCCGAAGGGCGACGCTTCCTTGGACTTCAAGGCAAGCGTAAACACTTTTCCCGTGTCGGTGATCTTGGCTCGAACCGATTTGTCCTGGGGTACCCAGGCCCGCTCCTGGGGCTTCGATGGCGCCCGCGGGCGCTTCACCGGGGCGCTCACAAAGTCGAACAGACGGGCAAAACGGGCCTCACTGCCTGGCTGCGCGAAATCGGCGATTGCCACGCACTCCGTTGCCCTCGCCGCGGCACCAGGATGCTCCATGAGCTTGGCAAGCTGCCACCAGCGGTCTCGGCCAATGCCTTTGGCCGCGCCCACCGCAAAAATGACCTGCTCTGGAATGTTGCTGATCACAGAACGCATCTTCGAGAAGGTCGTATCGTCGAGCGCAAGAGCTGATTTCACTGTGTCAGGCGAATGGCCTCGCTTGAGAATGCGGTCTGCAAAAAGCGTCCGCTCGATGAAGGACAAATCGGCTCTGGCGGCGTTCTCCTGGCCTTGGGCTATGACATGGTCCCTATCGTCCATCTTCTTGACGACAGCGCGTACAGGCCTTTCCAACTGCCGGGCGACCCTGACGCGCCTATGGCCAAAGACCGTTTGAAAGCGTCCCGAAGTCTCAGGGTGAGGTCGGACCAGGATCGGAGAATCCTGCCCTCGTTCACGAATTGCCGTCAGCAACTCCTGAAAGGCATCATCATCATCGTCCATACGGTCCGAGACGAATGACGTGTCGACCAAAGCCGGATCGAGATCGACGACTGAACTCTTCGAGAGCTCCTCGAACGACTGTATGATCGACCGTGATGCGCCACGAACGGCGTAGCTCGAGACGTCCTGGCCATCGGCAATTGCCGTTGTGGGGCCCATGACACTGCCGAAAATGTCCTTGCGTGCCATTCAATCGCTCCGATTCGCGGTTAATCGACTGATTTCACGATCAAAATTTCCGCTTTTTACTGCCGTAAACCGCGCTGTCATGACCGCCCCCAAGCGCGATGGACAAGAGCCGTGATCTCCGAGTTCACCGCGTCCAGCGATTCAAGCGCCCGGTCATAGGTAGAGCGGGTAAAGGACGACTTCTCCACCTCATAGAGGGTCTGTTTCGTCAGGCCCGCATCCGAAATCGCCGTCGACTTGAGCATGGGATTATCGAGGATCTGGCCGGCAAGCATCGACTGCATGAAGCCGACCATCTGCGCTTGCGGAATGTCTGTCGGTTCGTATCGCGTGATCAGGTAGCGAAACCAATCGAGCTCGATCGCCGCGCCGGCGGCTTTGATGGTCTTCAAAATTCCGCCGAGCATCAACAGGAACTGGCTCATCGACATCAGGTCGAGCATTTGAGGATGAACGGTGATGAGAACGGACGTCGCCGCCGACATGGCCGTCAGAGTCAGATAGCCGAGTTGCGGAGGACAATCGACAACCACCACGTCATAGCGGTCGTCCACCTCGGACAAGGCCTTTGCAATCCTGACGAAGAATTGCCGGCCAGCACTGGACGATTTATCCTGCATGGCGAGCGGCGTATCGTACTCGTACTCTTGCAACTCGAGATTGGCCGGAATGATATCGAGCCCAGGAAAATTCGTCGGCACGATCACATCGGAGATCGGCCGGCGCTCGTCATCGTAACGGATCGCCTCATAAAGCGAGAGGTTGTGATCGAGTTCGGGTTGGAACCCATGCAGCGCGGACAGCGAGGCTTGCGGGTCGAGATCGATTGCAAGGACACGGTGGCCGGTCAGAGCCAAGTGCTGGGCGAGGTGGGCGGCAGTCGTTGTCTTGCCGCTACCGCCCTTGAAGTTGACGACAGCAACGACCTGGAGCTTGTCGCCAGGCTTGCGATGCGGAACATACTTCTTGACCTCGGTCCTGCCATGCTGGTCCAGGAAATGGCGAAGTTCGAGCATCTGTGCGGCCGTGTAGGAGCGTCGGCCGGAAGGGACTTGGTCAGGCAAAGGTCCCTTGCCTTCGAGGTGAAGCCGCTTCAGATTGTTTTGCGATACACCAAGATAGTGGGCGACTTCTGCCATCGAAAATGGACGCAGCGTCTTCGTCGCATTGGGTGGAAATTTCTCCATGCGAAGCTGATTGAGGCGTCGCGATATCTCAGCACCCTGCTCGAGAATCTTATCGTCGAACTCGAAGCGTGGTAGCCGCATGGCGATATTCATTCTCGTCGAAACCTGAATTGGCGCTTTTTGCGATGAAACTATTCAACAAGCGCCATTAAGCTCCGATTCGGAAAGCCCCGCAAGAAGTTTTAGGTTAACAGAAGGTTAACGGCACCTGCCGGCCTCTTACTGGCGAATACTAATATCGTCGCAATAGCGGCTGCTCGTCCTTCGAAGCAAGAACTCTCCCCACTCAGCTGGCTAAATGCATGTTTTCTCTGCCACAAAGAGCATTATTTACGGCAGTAAAATCGCGTTCGTCAGCGGGCAAAAAGGTTGCAACTGCGAACGGGCGCAGGGAAGGCCTTTCCAGCCCGCCGACGGCAGTCAGGCTCCTTTTGAACTGGTCATTGGTGATGATATTAGAGCGCGGGTTTTAAAGCGATGGCCGACCAGCACGATCGCGACGAGGCGCGAAAGTCCTTTGGCTCCGATCGGGCGCAACTCGTCTATGGGAAGCGACTCGACGGAACATTCGCTCACATAGGGGAAGTCCAGCGTGGCCTCGCTTGCAGGTGCGTTTGCCCCGCGTGTGAGAGTCAACTCGTAGCCCGATTGAAAGCAGATCGCCAAGTACCCCATTTCGCGCACCATGGTGGTGAGGTGTGCGGAGGAGGGCCCGAGACCGTCCTTCATTTGCTGGCCAAGGAAGCGTTTCGCAGCGATCCGAAGCTGCTTCTACCTGAGCGGCTTGGGCTTCATAACAAACACGTGGTGACGAAGCCCAGCCTGGAGGTCGATACCGAGTTCCTTCGGCTTGAGTACAACGATCCCAAGACCATCATTCCCGACCTCTATGTTCGGGCTCACGGCTATGACCTGTTCGTCGAGGTCGCCGTCACCCATTTCGCGGACGACGCCAAGATACGGCGCCTCAGGGAACACAAGATTCCCGCCGTCGAGATCGATCTGTCCAAGCTTCCGCGCGACTCGCTAAGGGTGGCCATCGTCGAAGCGGTGCTGAAAACCGCGCGGCGGCCTTTTTCATCCCGGCATCGACACTGCGCGCGCGCAGCAGGATGCCGACGAGATCGCATGGCAAGAGGAACGCGACAGGGTTCATGCCGCCACCGCGGATGGAGCGCGCCAAGCCAGGCGCGGCGCGCTTTGATCATGGTGGCCGTAGCGCGGATCTGCGCGAATGAGAACAGCATCATCCAATGGACGTGCTATTACGCATGCCGAGCCGGCTGGTAGGGTCGAGGCCACCACGGATCGCCCTCCTGCAATGATAAAGTGAACGAGCGCTGGCCGCACTCCGCAGAAAGAGGGACGATCTGATCCACTGCACGGCCTCTTCAACGGCCTCGATGAGCCGATTAAGGCGAATGATCTCCCGCCGGGTCGACAGCCGGCCCAAAGGTTGGCCTCGGCCTCATTGCGTCGGCTTCTCGGCATTCTCAAGCGCCCACAGTGCTTGCTATCCTGTTGCCGAATTCGAGTATGGGGCCAGCCACCCGTACGTTCGCAACTTTTGGGGGTCACGGAATTATCTCGCATCTCAGATGCGCGATAATCCTTGACATCGTTTGCGTCTTGGCCGAATTATCACGCATCTGAGATGCGAGATAATTTCCTTGCTTCATCTAGTTGGAGAGACAATAGACGCCAAGCGCGCCCATCTGCGTGCGCAAGTAGGCGAATTGGTTCAACTCGTCCGCGGTATCTATGTCGATGCTGCGGATGACATCGAGGCCACGATCTTGGACCACGCGGTTCGGATCGCACGCTACCTCTATCCAACGGCCTACCTGTCATCGGCAAGTGCGATTCTGCTCGGACCTACGCCGGACGGGCGGCTGTTTATCAGCGGGCGACGCAACCAGCGCACCCGCCTGCGAACACTGGAGATTATTCAAAATGAGGCGCCGGCGCACCCTTCGACGGTGCGCGTCGTGGTCGGAGATAACATGGGGGAGCTGCGCACCGATGCTTCGTCTCCACGACAGCGCTTTCTGGAAGCCTTCCGGCTGCGTAGCGAGCACGCGAGTGCGATAGCCGGGCCGATGCGAGCACAAATGGCTGCGCGTATCATCGAGGAGTTTGGATCGCCGCAAGCCGCCGCGGACGCGGTTTGGGCGCTCGCTCGCGAGAACAGCTGGTATCGGGAAGGGGAGGGGGCAGAACGCTATCTGCTGGCGCGAGCCGACGCCGACAAAATCGCCGGCAACAAGGCGGCATTGGAGTTTCTCGTTGCCTGGCACGGAATCCCGCTCGGACAACTGACCCACGACGGCTTCGAATGGCGATGGAACCCTGCTGGCCGAACAGGCAGCCCCCCGCTCATTCGCGAGACGATGCCAGGCAAACTGCCGCCATTCATCGAGTCGCTCTTGCCGGAGGGGTGGCTCGCTCAGGTTCTGCATCAGCGCGATGAGCGCGACGTGCTCAAATCGGGCAAGCGCTATATGTCGAACATCGCCATCGTCAAGACCCGTGCGGAGCTTGCCAAGCTTCCCGCCGACATTTTGCAGGGCCAGCTCGTGGCCTTCTCGGAGACCGGCCGCTTCACCGGTCGCTACGCGGGGCCGGCGAGGGGCGAGATCGAGGAAACGTTCGAGCAGAACCTCGCAAGGCTGTTTACCAACGCGGAGACGCCGCGCTTGTCGGGGGTCCAGATCAAAGCTCCTATGTGTTTGACGCTGGAAGGTCTGCTGCTGCCGGCGGTGGAGCAGCCGTTCACTCATATTCTAAAACCTGCCGGCACGGCTGGCTTCGAGACACTACCCATCGTCGAGTGGCTTTGCCTTGAGCTCGGCAGGGTCGCTGGCTTCGAGGTACCTGCTGCCGCGCTGATCGACATGCCCGATGGCATGCCGCCGGCGCTTGTGGTCGAGCGCTTCGACATCCGACGCAGCCTGGACGATAACAGGATGCTGGCGATGGAGGACTTTTGCTCGATCCTGGACCTTCCGGCCTCCGCCAAATATGACGGTACGATCGAGCGCATGGGACGGGGGCTTCGGCCGCTCTCGACGGACCCGTTAGTTGACCTCGAAATCCTGTTTCGACGTGCCTTGTTCGCCTGGTTCATCGCCGACGGCGACATGCATCTGAAGAACCTTGCTCTGCTCAAAATAGCCAGTCCCGGGTCGCGTCAGTTTGAGACGGTACGATTTGCACCGCTCTATGATGCCGTCACAACCCGGGTGTTTCCTGGCCTCGCTGGCGATCGCATGGCGCTAAAGCTCAATGGCAAGGATGATCGTCTGACACGTCACGACTTTCTCGCACTTGCTCGAACCATCGATCTGCCTGTCACCAGAGCCGAGGCGCTGCTGGCGGAGATGGCCGTGCGCCTCCGTGAGGCAGCATCGGGCGTGGTGTTGCCCGAACAACTGCGGGGGAGGCCGGCAGAGACGGCCGAGGCCGCCCTACGTGGCATCATTGCAGGGCGTGTCGAGCCATTCCTATGAATTCTGGAACAGTGGAAGCCGATGGACCTCATCGAGGATCACCAACTCGCCCTCATGCTCGGCAAGGTAGAGTTCCGGCTCCGCAAGCTTGGCTTTGTCCGCATCGGATTCGAGATCGAGATAGATCGACGGCCGTGTCTCGGCTATTTCGAGCGCAAGCGTAGTCTTGCCGACTTGGCGCGGCCCAATCAGTGCCACCGCAGGGAGAGCTCTATCAGTCCGGCGAGTTGCGTTTCGATGCGGCGATCATCCTCGCAATTATGGAGTACCATTCCTGATTTGCAAGGACGGACTGAAATTGGTCAGCATTGAGCCTATTGGCACGCAACGCCCGAATTTGGGAGAGGTATGCCAGATTGGCAGGGGAGGGGACTTCGTCCTCTATAATCCCGACGCCTTGGTGAGGTTGATTCGAAACCGGTCGCGCCGCCGCTGATATCTGCGGGTCATCTCAGCGCTTGTGTGGCCGAGTTGCTTCTGCACATAGCGCTCGTCGACCTCGGCCGACGAGGCGAGGCCAGCGCGCAGCGAATGGCCGGAAAACTTTTGGCCGCGCTCGCCTTCCGACAAGCCGCCGCGCACGCCGGCGGCCAACGCCGCGCGCTTGACCAGCCGCGCCACCTCCTGATCGTTGAGCCGCTCGGCGCCCACAGCTTTGCCCTGCCCCGTGACGCGGCGGAAGAGGGGGCCATGCGCGATGCGGGCCAGCTTCAGCCAGGTCTGCAGGGCGACGACCGGGCAGGTGGCATCGGACGAGCCGCGGCCAATCTCGACCTCGCGCCAGCCGGTCTTGCCTCGCAGCGTAACCAGCACGCCCTTGTCCGGGAAAAATTCAATCCAGCCGCAGCCGTCCTCGGTTTGATCGCGCGCAACATCGAGGCCCACGATTTCGGAGCGGCGCAAGCCGCCGGCGAAGCCCAAAAGCAACATGGCGCGGCCGCGCAGACCGCGCAGCGTGCCACGATCGAGCGTTTCCAGCATGGCGACAAGATCGTCGCGCAGGATGGCTTCCTTTTGACGGGGAGGGGAGGCGTGTTTATTGCGGATACCGGCGAGCACGGTGGCGATATGCCCGTCCTTCCGGTCGAGCGGTTGACCGCGTTGCGTATAATTCCAGGTCAGCGACGACAGGCGGCGCTCAATGGTCGACACAGACTTTTTGTCCCGTTCCGATCCTGAGGCCTGGGCCGTGATGTAGAGGCCGACGACTTGTGGATCTGACGGCAGCGGATCAAACGCCTGGCGCCGGCACCAGGCGCAAAAATGCTTCCAGTCGGCGGCATAGGCGCGACGGGTGTTTGCCGAACTCGCCGCCTCGACGTAATCGCGCGCGCGGTCGGCCAGCTTTTCGACTGCGCAGGCAGTGATGCTTGTCGCGAGTCGAGGACCTGCGTGGGAGGGGAGGGAGCCTCATCCGGGTGACCCATTTCCATGACGACGTCGACAATGTCAGGCAGGTCGCTGGTGTCGACCGCGTCGATGGGCGTCATGAAATTACGGGGACTGCCCATCGAAACTCTCGATCATTCGAATGTCACAGTGGTGCGATTCTGAGAGCCCCAACGTGCGACCAAAGCGCCCAATTGTCCACCGCGAGGTGCTTGCCCAATAGCTCCCGAGATTTGCGCCGGTCGCGTACGACGACACGCTGGGTCGTGCTATAGCATGACCGGGCGACGGACCATGTCCGATCCAGTGTTGACCCTCCTAGGGCCCTCTTTCTCAGTGCCGATCCTTGCCTTCATGTTCAACATCCCTTATGTTTCGTTCAACAGGAGAATCCAGGATGAGCGTACGTGGCGCAACGGCAGCCGAAAGCGAGGAGCGGATCGCCCACACCCGGAACCGTCTGGTGCTTGAGCAGGCGAGGGCGGTCGGCCTTCTCGGCGCGGCCAAGAACACACGCCTTTCCGGCAGGGTGCCGTCGGAATTGATCGAGGCGGCAAAGAAGCGCGCTCATGTGACCTCCGACACTGAGCTGCTTGAGCTCGCCTTGTCGCGGCTAGCCCTCGAGGACGATTTTGGCGCCCGGCTCGTCCGCCGCAAGGGCAGCATCTCCGCGGACGTTGATCTTGGCGTTTGATCTCGGGAGCGCACTGCGTTCCCTCAAACCACAGCGGCGTGCCGGCGGGCTGGAACGGCGGCCGGATTCCGCTCTGTCCTGGGCAGCGGACCAGCCGCCTGTCGGCGGTGCATTGCTTCTCGACACGAGCGTCTATCTGAATGTCCTGCAGGGGCGCACGCCCAAAGTGGTCGATGACCTTCTGACCTATCGGCTCTGTCAGCACTCGGCCGTCTGCCTTGCCGAGCTCAGCCACCTGTTCGGCCGGCTCGACCCAGCGCACCCCACGACGAAGTCGGTCCTGAAAGTGGTTGCAGGCACGATTGAAGACATTCCAGTGCACCGGCTGCATGCACCCGACGCCACCGCCTGGGGACGCGCCGGCATGCTTGCCGGCCTGCTGTTCCGGCTGAGCCGTCTGCCGAAAGGGGAGGGGCATGAACGCCGCTTCCTCAACGATGCGCTGATCTTTCACCAGGCCGGTCTGCTGGGCGCGACGGTCCTGACCGGCAATGTTCGGGATTTCGATTACCTCAACCAGCTTGTTCCGTCGGTGCGGGTGATCTTCTACCGGCCGGTGACAGACTTGCGCCCGCAGGGTTGAAAGCCTCTGTGGCAGATATGCCCGTGCACCGTGTTCGTCCAACCTCCTTCAATGACCAGCAGTCTTCAAAAAGGTCGCTGACACTCTCCTGCGACCGTTGAAACGCGGGCGACAACGGCCATTTCTAACGTAAGGACAACAACGACCGATAATGCAAGATTATCGTTCGTTTTATTACGCCGACAGGTTGTGCGTTTTGGCGCGAAAATTCTAGCGCAAAGCGCACCGGCGCTTTACCCTCGAAATCATGATTCGCCTCAATCCCGCGACCGCCGCCCCAGCCGCGCCCCCTGCCCTTCCGGCCTGGGCGCTCGCGCCCGGCCGTAACGCTTGCGACGCCGACGCCGCTTTCCAGGCCGGCGCCGCCTTGGCTTCGCTCGATAGCCTCGCCCGCGCGCAGCCTGCCTGGTCCGGCGCCTGGCGCCAGCGGCTGGCGCTGAAATGCGCCGCCGCCAGCATGCGGCTGGCCGGGCGCGCGGAGGACGAGGCCGCCCTGCGCGACGCGTGGCACCTGCGCCCGGCCGGAGCCGATCCTGGTCCTGCCGGCGCCATCTTCGGCGCTTGGCGGCAGCTCGCGCTCGTGCCGCCAGCCGCCGCTGTCGATCGCCTGGCACGGGTCACCGAGCAACTGGGTCTCCATCGAGACGTCGAGGCGCTGACCGCGCTTTGTGAACACATCGACGACCTGGCGCGCTCGGGGCGGCCGGCGCCGTTCGCCGCGGCAGCGATCGCCGCTCACGTCGTTGCCATGCGGCCCGATGCCGAGCTTTTTGCCTGGTGGCTCGCCGACCTAGTACTGGCGCAAAACCTGCGCTGGCCGCGCCCGCTGCCGCTGCTGCTGGCTCAGGCCTTTGGTCCGGCTTTTCGCGGCGAGGCCGGCGGCGGCAAACGGATCCGGCCCGGCGAAAAAGGGTTTGAGCGCGCGGTCTGCATTGCGCTGGTTCATGCTGCGACGGAGGCCTGCCGGTTGGCGACCGAGCTGTTGCGCCGCGCCGAAAAGCTGCTGGCGGCGGCACCAAAACTGCGCGCCAAAGGCGCCGGCGACGTGATCTTTCTGCTGCTCAGTGAAGACGCCGTCTCGGGCTCGCTGACGACGAAAAACCTGTCGCGGTTTGCGGCGCGCCGCCTGTTCGAGCGGCTGCAACAGCTCGACGCCGTGCGTGAGCTGTCCGGCCGCCCCACCTTCCGCCTGTTTGGACTTTAGCGATGAGCGAAGCGTCCGCCCGCCGCAAGGCAAACGATCAGCCGGCGTTGCTCGACACCGAGCTGGAACATCTGCCGGCGGAATTGCGCTGGCGCGAGTGGATGGGACGCGTCGAAGCGGTGATCTTTGCCGCAAATGAACCGGTGCAGCGAGAGGTGCTGGCGCGGGTTGTTGGGAGAAATTGCAATCTCGAGCTGATCATCGATGACATCCGCGCCGAACTCGCCGGCCGCCCCTATGAGCTGGTGTCAGTCGCTGGCGGCTGGCAGCACCGGACCAGAAAGGTTTTTGGCGATGCCATTCACGCAGCCTTCGGCACGGCCGCGGGGCAGGGGCCGAAAGAACTGTCGCAGTCGGAGGCGCTCGTGCTGATGTGCATTGCATACTTCCAGCCGATCACGCGTGGCGAGCTGTCTTCTTTCTTCGGCAAGGAGGTGTCGCGCGACCTGATCGGCGTGCTGCGCGCGCAGGATCTTATCGCTTCGGGTCCGCGCTCGCCGCAACCTGGCGCGCCCTATACTTATGTGACGACGAAAACTTTTCTCTCGCAGTTCGGGCTCGACACGCTGCGCCAGCTACCGGATTTCGAGGCGCTTGAGGACGCAGGGCTGCTGTCGAAGGAGAAGCTGCTGGCCGGCGATATTCCAGCCGGGCTGGCGAGCGGGGAGGGCGACGGCGAGGACGATGTCGTTGGGGACCAAGCGCCGTGACGGGGGACGTCGTCGCGTTGCGATCCCAGAGACGGTCGATAACTCAGCACCAGGACGACTGGTCGTGCGGCAACCGTTGATCGGGATCGTGAACCGCGACATGGTCGCTGTCGACAAGATTGGCCGGAAAGATCACCAGATTGGTGCCGCCGGCGTGACGCAGCGACGGAAACAGGATGCCGCGAAGTCCGGCGGTGATGACCAGATCCGCGAGCTTCCACGATGGCGGGATCTTCTTGTCGATGCGAGCGACCTGGCGCCAGGCACAATCCCACTCCTTCCACGGGCCGTCCCAGATGTCCGGGTCGAAACCCTGCGAAAGGTCGGCTACCTCGGCGAGCGTGATCTTGTAAGCGGCAAGGGTGGCGGGCGGGGTGATGCTGGCTCCCTGCTTGTATTCATCAAGCGCCGTCTGGGTCGCACGCGACAGATAAAGTGCTTCGATGCCTGGCCGGTTGAAACGACCGCCGTCCATCGCTGCGCCTGCACCGCTGGTGGGCAGGAAAGCCCATTTGGGAGTCAGATAGCGATGGAAGATTTCGTCTGGACCGATGCGGGTGATCCTCACCCGCGCGCACCATTCTCGAGATCCCGGATAAAGGCCAGAACCGCCTCGACCTGGCCGCCCGCGACGAGCTCGGCTGCGGTACGATGGCCATAGTCGGCGATCGGTTCATTGCGGTACCAAAAGATCGCCTTGTTGACGTCGCCGGTGAGTTCCGTCGCCGCCGAGATCACTTTCACCATCTCGCGCATCCGGCCCTGCAGGCGCTCCGATGAGGGATTGCGGAGCGTGTTGCGGTGGACACCGGTCAGTTGGGCCAAGTTGGCCACCTTCACGCCCAGCGCCTGCGACAGGCGCTTCGGCGAGATATAAGGCGTGCGCGGCTCCTGCAGGCTATCGACAAAGCCGGAAATCACCGTGGAATGTGCGAGCTGTGCGTGGGCCATGACAAATCTCCGACCTCTCATATGCACAATATATGCACATTCCGATGCATAGCAAGTGGACGGAGGCCCTACTCCTTCCACCAGACTACTTGCCCTTCTTCATTCCGTAGCGTTTGTTAGCTAGCGGCGGCAATGCGCCCAACCTCGGTCGTTTATTGCGGCCCTGCACGCCCCCTGAAAGCAGATGAGGTGGATGGCTCCCGCTCCCGGCATCTGAGTGCCACAGTGGGTTTGCTGTCAGGCAACCCGAGCAAAGGAGCCATCCGCCATGCAGATTACCACCGTGGGCCTTGATCTGGCCAAGCGCATTTTTCA
>NZ_JAMYUP010000055.1:0-36643 GCF_040323155.1 Mesorhizobium sp. M0060 | reverse complement strand
CCTTCTTGGCGCGCGCCTGGATTTCCTTGACGACGGCGGTCACGGCAAGGTCGATGCCGCGCTTGAGGTCCATCGGGTTCATGCCGGCGGCAACGAATTTGGCGCCCTCGCGCAGGATGGAAGCGGCAAGCACCGTGGCGGTGGTGGTGCCGTCGCCGGCAAGGTCGTTGGTCTTCGAGGCCACTTCGCGCACCATCTGCGCGCCCATGTTCTCGAACTTGTCGGAAAGTTCGATTTCCTTGGCCACCGTCACCCCGTCCTTGGTGATGCGCGGCGCGCCATAGGCCTTGTCGATGATGACGTTGCGGCCCTTGGGGCCGAGTGTCACCTTGACGGCGTTGTTGAGGATTTCGACGCCGCGCAGCATGCGGTCACGCGCGTCGGTGGAGAATTTGATTTCCTTGGCAGACATGATTTTTTCCAGTTCGGTTGGTCGTGGCAAGACGCTTGCAGCGCGCCTCAATCAAAGCTTGGAGCGTCCTTTGCGCGCCCCGAGAGCGCGCGCGGCATTCCATTAGGCGGCCTTCTTGGCAGCCACGGTTTTGTCGATGATGCCCATCTCGCTCTTGTCGATGATGCCCATGATGTCGGCCTCCTTCATGATCAGAAGGTCCTCGCCGTCTATCTTGACCTCGGTGCCGGACCATTTGCCGAACAGGATGAGGTCGCCGGCCTTGACGTCGAGCGGGATCAGCGCGCCGCTTTCGTCCCGCGCGCCCGGCCCGACGGCGATCACTTCGCCTTCCTGCGGTTTTTCCTTGGCATTGTCGGGGATGATGATGCCGCCCTTGGATTTGGTGTCGCTTTCGGCGCGCCGAATGACGACGCGATCGTGAAGTGGCCGGAATTTCATGGGGACTCTTTCTGAGGCCGGCTTAGGCGGCCGCCCCTCTCTATAGGCGCCTTGGCACTCGATTGATAGGAGTGCCAAAAAATATTCATAGGGGATGTAAAATATTGAATGTATTATTTTGCCTGGCCATCCCTTGGTGTTCGGGCCTTGCCGAATATTAATGAAATTGAATTTCTGTCTTTGAACACCTATTTTATGGTGAATTCACATTCACGACTTTCGCTGCAAGGGAGATTTTACCGATGGCCGAAGGCAATCAGAACATCATGGAAAAAGCTCAGGCTCGCTTCATGGAAAATCAAAAGAAAACGGCGGAGCGGAACAAAGCAACTGCCGAATATCTCTCGGAGGCCAAGGCCAGGGGCATCAAAACGGCAAGACTGAGAGAATTGCGACTGGCCAAGGAAGAGTCGGACCGCGCGGCGGAAGCTCTGAATCCGGTCGCACCAAAGAAGAAGCGGGCGTCGCGGACAGTCAAGCAGGCCATATCTGCATCGACGGAGGCCAAATCATGAGCCTGACATTTCCCAATCCTAGCCGCAGCTACGACGAGGCAAGCAAACGCATTCGCTTCGTCGGCCATGACGGCATGTTCCAGATTTCCTTCTCTGTCGCTACCGATGCCATCCCCGAAATACAGCCGGGGACGGCGGCCTCCGAAGCCACCTATCTGGCGGCGTTCGACACGGCTTCCAGCTCAATTCATGACGTCGCCAGGAATGCCTATGCCCGTACTCGCAGGAGCATGTACGTGCTGACTGCAGCCGATTTTCGCTAGATCCTTCGCGATCGCTCACACGACGGTTGCTCAGGACTTGCGGTCCGCCTTGGCTCGCCGCTTGACGTCGCGACTGTTCAGCCGATCGACCATCGCGTCCGCATCGCGCGTGTTCATGCCAACCATGAGCTGGTGCTTGAGCTCGACCGGCTGGCCGGTGAAGACATCGAAGACGGTCCAGCTGTGAGGATGCTCCATGCGCAGTGCGTAGCGATTTGCCATCTTGGCGTCCTTTAGTTTCCGCCCGATCGATGAAAGTCGATCGGTCAGGCCTGGGCGATGAAGAATACTGCCGCTAGGACAAGCACCGTCCACAAAACGACGGACAGCTTCAGGGCCAGGCTACCGTGCGCCGAGAGCACCTCCCGAGTGCGGCTCACCAAGCTCTTGATGATCGTCGGACATAGTCGGCGCCGCAATCGCGACCGGCGGCGCCTTGACCCCAAGCTTTCCGAAAACAGGCAGCAGCGATGGCTCGCGCACGAAAACGACCTCGAATGTCTGGAAAACCAGACATCTTCGTAGCACCGTTTTTTCAAACTCCATGCATGCCAAATGAATTCGCGGGTTGGCATCACCCTCAAGGGCGTCTGTGACGCGAAAGGTCGCGGGTTCCAGGAGTAGGACTTATTCCCGAGGTCATGAAGGTACATAATCCGCACGAGACGCGCTGATTCGCGCTTTGCCGGGATGCCGTCATGCAAAGCAGTTATGCTGCAGGGAGGCGCGCGCTGACGCGACGGGCGAGGGGGAAGACAATGACCGCGCCGGCCGTCGAATTGCAGAAGGCCGTATTCGAGGCAGTGAACGGCGATCCCGATTTGTCGGCGGCACTGGGCGACGCAAGATTATTCGACCATGCGCCAGCCAATGTTGCGTTTCCCTACATGACCTTCGGCCGCACCAGCGTCTACGACTGGACAACGGGGACGGAGAACGACGCCGAACAGCTGCTGACGCTGCATGTCTGGTCGAAATCCGAGGCCAGCAAGGAAACGCTCGACATAATGGACCTGGTCAGCACCCGCCTGCGAGATGCGGCGCTCTCGCTTGGCGAGCATCGCCGCGCCCATCTCAAGCTCGAATTCGCCGAAGCCCGCTACGACGAGGACCTTTCGGCCCATCACGGTCTGCTGCGCTTTCGCGCCATGATCGAGGACGACGGCTGACCACCGGGCGCTTCTCGTCGGGTTCATTCGCAAATCGGGCAATTTTGTTCTTGCTTTGTGCCGGCAGCTATGCTATAAATTTGAATATGGTGCTGATTGGCGCCAACGACCTGCCGCCGAGTCGGGTTTTTTGTTTCAGGTTCGGTTCCCTGAATCTGCCATCGGCTGCCCTTGGGCCGGGTGCTTCGTCCTCCCAAATGATCCTGCCCGCCAAATGATACTGTCCCGTTGTCGGCGAAAGATTGGAGGGCTAGGTTAAACTTCGGCTATTTCCCGGGATGGGCGGCGAAATGGCAAATCCGGTAATCTCGCGCTTCAGGGGTGTGGCGGGCATGCATTCGAGCGTTCACCGTTCATATCACGTTCAGCACCGGCGCGTTAGAACGCTGACCATGAAAACCCTTCGCTCCCACGTCCGGACCGCGACACTGGCGCTCTCAGCCGCCGGTCTGCTTGCGTCGCAAGCGATGGCGATCCCCGTTGTCGTGCCCGAGCAGCCGCAGCCGGTCGTCCTCGCCGCGTCCGACTGCTACGCGATCGGCCAGCAGGTGGCCGAGCAGAATGGCGGCACTTTGGCCAAGGCCTCGCAGTCGACACGCGGCGGCCAGCCGGTCTGCATCATCGTCGTGCTCGTTCCGGGCAAGGAAGGGCAGCGTCCGCGTCGCTCGGAGATCGTCGTTCCACTGAACTGAACCGTGCCGTTTCCCAGTCTGCCGGAATCGGCCTATATCTGACCAGCTTCAACAGGCCCTCCTGCATGCGCGTACTCGTCGTCGAAGATGACAAGGATCTCAACCGGCAGATCGGCGACGCGCTGCTCGATGCCGGCTACGTCGTCGACCGCGCTTTCGACGGCGAGGAAGGGCATTTTCTTGGCGACACCGAGCCCTACGATGCGGTCGTACTGGACATCGGCCTGCCGCAGATGGACGGCATCAGCGTGGTCGAGCGCTGGCGCCGCGGCGGCCGCAAGATGCCGGTGCTGATCCTGACGGCACGCGATCGCTGGAGCGATAAGGTCGCCGGCATCGACGCCGGCGCCGACGACTATGTCACCAAGCCTTTCCACATCGAGGAAATCCTGGCCAGGGTGCGGGCCTTGATTCGGCGTGCCGCCGGGCACGCCTCGTCCGAGCTGACCTGCGGGCCGCTGCGCCTCGACACCAAGGCCTCCAAGGCCGATATCGACGGCGTGCCGCTGAAGCTGACCTCGCACGAGTTCCGCCTGCTTGCCTATCTCATGCACCATATGGGCGAGGTCGTATCCCGGACCGAATTGGTCGAGCATCTTTACGATCAGGATTTCAACCGCGATTCCAACACAATCGAGGTCTTTGTCGGACGGCTTCGTAAGAAGATGGGCATCGACATGATCGAAACCGTTCGCGGCATGGGCTACCGCATGCGTGAGCCGGAGGCGTAACGCGGAACCGCTTCCTACAAAACCCGCCGTCTCAAACACGCTGTCGCTGCGGTCATGGCCGCGTTCGCTGGCGTTTCGCGTCATCGCCTTTTCCACGGTCTGGGCGATCCTCACTTTGGTCGTCATCTTCACCTTGATCACCACGCTCTATCGCCAGGCCAGCGAGCGCGGTTTCGACAGCCTGCTTTCGGCGCACCTGTTCAACCTGATCGGCTCGGTCGGCGTTTCCGAAGGCGGCCAGTTGACCGGCGCCCCCGACCTTGGCGATTTGAGGTTCTCGGAGCCGAATTCCGGCTGGTACTGGTCGGTCGAGCCTGCCTCGGAAGGCGTGCACGGCGATCTCCATTCGTCGTCGATGACCAAGGGGATTCCGTCGCCAAGTGTTGCCGAGGTGCCCTTCAATGCCAGCTTCCAGCGCAGTTATTCGGCGGACGGCATCGAAGGCGAGCAACTGGAGGTGTTCGAGAGCGAGTTCGTCCTCGATGCGAAAAACCGCGCCGCGCGCTTCCGTGTCATGGGCAACCAGACCGAGCTCGAGCAGGAAATCGCCACCTTCCAGCGGCGCCTTTTGACCTATCTGTCGCTGTTCGGCGTCGGCATGATCGCCATCAATGCAATCGCCATCCTGCTCGGCCTGCAGCCGCTGCGCCGGGTCAGGAATGCCCTTGCTATGGTGCGCGAAGGAACTGCGCAACGGCTCGACGGCCGCTTCCCGGCCGAGATCGAGCCGCTCGCCAACGAGACCAATGCGCTGATCGAGAACAACAGGCGTATCGTCGAGCGGTCGCGCACGCAGGTCGGCAACCTCGCGCACTCGCTGAAGACGCCGCTCGCCGTGCTGCTCAACGAGGGGCGGGCGCTGGGTGGCGCCAAGGGCCAGCTCATCGCCGAGCAGGCCGCTTCCATGCAGAAGCAGGTCGACCACTATCTGCAACGTGCCCGCGTCGCCGCGCAGCGCGACAGCGTCGTTTTCCGCACGCCGGTCGCGCCGCTGGTCCAGCGCATGGTGCGCGTGCTGCAGAAGCTCAACCCGCGGACCGCGCTCTCGCTCTCGCTGCCGGCCACCGACATCGTCTTTGCCGGCGAACGCGAGGACCTTGAGGAGCTGCTCGGCAATCTGCTCGACAATGCGATGAAATGGGCAAGGAGCGCAGTCGCCGTTTCCGTCAAGCCCATCGCCGGCAGGGAAGGGGCGGCCAATCTGTTCGAGATAGCCATCGAGGATGACGGCCCCGGCATTCCCGAAGACAAGGCGCGCGAGGCATTGCAGCGCGGACGGCGTCTCGACGAGACAAAACCCGGCAGCGGGCTCGGACTTGCCATTGTCGCCGACCTTATCAACGAGTATGGAGGCGTTCTGGCGCTGGAACGATCCGTCATGGGTGGATTGAAGGCGATGGTTCGATTGCGGAGCCTTCAGTAATGCTTTTCCGGGCGGCTGGCTGCGGCCAAATTTCCGATAAACATCGACATTATGGCCGCGCCAGCCTGCTGACAGCGCGGCGGTCCAGCTCAAGAAAGCCGGTATTGGCATGAAGATTCGCGTCGCGCTCGTTTCCGCCCTGCTCGCCGTCTCCGGCTGTACGACGCTCGGCACGGGCTCAGCCGTTACCGTGACACCGGCCGCCACGCCTCCCAGTGACGCCAAGGTCGCGACGACGATCATCGCCGCCATGGGCGGCGGCCTCGTCGGTGGCTCGATCGGCACCGGCTTGAGCGAGACCGAGAAGCGCAGCGCGCTCGAGGCGGAATACAAGGCGCTTGAATATACGGCGAGCGGCCAGAAGGTGGCGTGGAAGAGCGACAGTTCGGCCCATCGCGGCGAAGTTGTCGCCGCCCAGCCCTATCGCGTCGGCTCGCAGGACTGCCGGCAATACACCCATACGGTGTTTGCCGGCGCTGCCGGCGCCACCGCGCGCGGAACCGCCTGTCGCAATGCCGACGGCAGCTGGACCCCGCTGACGTAGCTCGCCGGCCGTTGATACACCGATCCCGGTCCGGCACTATCGATCGGAGCGGTCCCGCCAAAGCGTCGCAGCACGCTTGTGTTGGCAGGGCAAGGGTCTCGTTCTATTGGAAGAGCCATGCTGTTCTGGGTCATAGCCGCAATCCTGACGCTGGGCGCAAGCCTGGCGGTGCTGCTGCCGTTGGCGGGCGAAACAAAGAACACGTCCGCTGCCGGCGATCACGACCTTGAAGTCTATCGCGACCAATTGGCCGAGCTTGACCGCGACGTGGCGCGTGGCCTGATCCGGCCAATGGAGGCCGAAGAGGCGCGCGCCGAGATCGCCCGCCGCATCCTTCGCCTGAGCAATGCCGGCCCGGCCGGCACGACGGCGACACAGCGGTCGACAAGGCTGGTGGCGACCGCTGCCGTGCTGGTGGTTCCGCTGGTTAGCTGGGGCCTTTACGGCCAGCTCGGCTCACCCGACCTGCCGTCGCAGCCGCTCAGCGAACGCCTGGCCAAGAACCCCGCCGACAGCTCGGTGGACGAGCTGGTGGCACGCGCCGAAGCGCACCTTGCGGCCAACCCGTCCGATGGCCGCGGCTGGGACGTGCTGGCGCCGGTCTATCTGCGCATGCAGCGATACGCCGATGCGGTAACCGCGTACCGTAATGCCATTCGCCTTGACGGCGACAGCGCCGCCCGTCAAGCCGGCCTCGGCGAGGCGATCGCCAATGCGGCGGGCGGCATCGTTTCAGCCGACGCCCAGGCTGCTTTCGAGGCGGCGCTGAAGCTCGATCCGGCAAACCCGAAGGCCTCGTTCTATCTCGCCATGGGCTTGGCGCAGGAAGGCCGTACAGCTGAAGCGACGGCGGCTTGGCAAAAGATGCTTGCCGCCTTGCCGCAGGGCTCGCCGTGGCGCGGTGCCGTCGAGCAGGCGCTTGCCGAATCCGCCACACGCAACGTCGCTTCGGGAGCGCCGGCGAAAGGCCCGGGCGCCGAGGATATCGATGCCGCCTCCTCGATGTCGCCGCAGGACCGGCAAGCCATGATCAATACCATGGTCGCCGGCCTCGACGAAAAGCTTCGGCAAAATCCGCGCGACGAGCAAGGATGGATGCAGCTCGTTCGTTCCTATGTCGTGCTGGGCAAGACCGATCAGGCACGCGACGCGCTCAATCGCGGTATTGCCGTCTTTGGCGCCGATAGTGACCAAGCCAAGAAATTCACCGCCTTTGCCGCCTCGCTTGGCGTGACGGCGACGGAGTAGAGAATGACGCGCAAGCAGAAACGGCTGTCGGTGATCGCCGCAGGGCTGGCCTTCCTCGGTGCTGCCACCGGGCTGACCTTCTATGCGCTCGGCCAGAAGGCCTCCTATTTCTACATGCCGGCCGATCTGGCCACCGCCAGCCTTCAGCCCGGCCAGCGCATCAGGCTCGGCGGCCTCGTCGAAAAAGGCACCGTGGAGCGTAGCCAAGGCGCCACCGTCGCCTTTTCGGTCACCGATAACCAGAAGGACGTCAAGGTTACCTATACCGGCATTCTTCCCGACCTTTTCCGGGAAGGGCAGGGTGTGATCACCGAAGGCTCGTTTGGCCCCGACGGCGTCTTTGTCGCCGACAGCGTGCTCGCCAAGCATGACGAGACTTATATGCCCAAGGCGGTAGCCGACGGCCTCAAAGCCAAGGGCGTCTGGCAGGAGAGCAAGAGTGATTAGCGGGTGCGGCGACAATGGTTGAAACCGGACATTTCGCGCTGGTCCTGGCGTTTGCGCTGGCCTTGGTGCAGACGGTGGTGCCGTTGTTCGGTGCGCGCACCGGCAACCAGAAGATGATGGCCGTTGGCGCACCCGCCGCGCTGACCGGCTTTGCCTTGACGGCGCTGTCCTTCGTGGCGCTGGCGACCGCCTATGCAGGCTCCGACTTTTCGGTGGAGAGCGTCTGGGAGAACTCGCATTCGCTGCAGCCGCTGATCTACAAGATCACCGGCACCTGGGGCAATCACGAAGGCTCGATGCTGCTCTGGGTGCTGATCCTGACCTTCTTCGGCGGGCTCGTCGCCGTCTTCGGCGGTAATCTTCCGGCAACGCTTCGGGCCAATGTTCTTGGCGTGCAGGGCGCGATCGGCGCCACCTTCTTGCTGTTCATCCTGACGACGTCGAACCCGTTCGTCAGGCTCAATCCGGCGCCCATCGAGGGCCGCGACCTCAACCCGATCCTGCAGGATCTCGGCCTCGCCATCCACCCGCCGCTGCTCTATCTCGGTTATGTCGGCTTCTCGATCTGCTTTTCCTTCTCGGTCGCCGCCCTCATTGAGGGCCGCATTGACGCATCCTGGGCGCGCTGGGTGCGGCCATGGACGCTGGTCGCCTGGATGTTCCTCACCGGCGGCATCGCCATGGGCTCCTACTGGGCCTATTACGAGCTCGGCTGGGGCGGCTTCTGGTTCTGGGATCCGGTCGAGAACGCGTCCTTCATGCCGTGGCTGGCGGGCACGGCGCTGCTGCATTCGGCAATCGTCATGGAAAAGCGCTCGGCGCTGAAGATCTGGACGCTGCTTCTGGCGATCCTGACATTCTCGCTGTCGCTGCTCGGCACCTTCCTGGTGCGTTCCGGCGTGCTGACCTCGGTCCACGCCTTTGCCACCGACCCAACGCGCGGCGTTTTCATCCTCTGCATCCTGACGCTGTTCATCGGCGGCTCGCTGGCGCTGTTTGCCTTGCGGGCGTCTCGGCTCACAGCCGGCGGGCTGTTTCACCCGATCTCGCGCGAAGGCGCGCTGGTCCTCAACAATCTGTTCCTGACCACCGCCGCCGCCACCGTGCTGATCGGCACACTTTATCCGCTCGCCGTCGAGGCGCTTTCGGCCGACAAGATTTCGGTCGGCGCGCCGTTCTTCAACCTGACATTCGGCCCGCTGATGGTGCCGCTGTTGGTCGTCGTGCCGTTCGGGCCGCTGCTTGCCTGGAAGCGCGGCGACATTTTCGCGGTCGCCCAGCGCCTGATGGCGGCTTTCGCCGCGGCGCTGCTCGCCGTACTGGTGACGGCCTTGTTCATCGATGGCGCATCGGGATTCGCAGCGCTCGGTGTCGGCCTTGCCTTCTGGCTGATCTGCGGTGCGCTCACCGATCTCGCCGTCAAATCCGGCTTCGGCACCGTCGCGCCCGCCACCATGCTCAGGCGCTTCGCCGGCCTGCCGCGCTCGGTCTTCGGCACCGCGCTTGCGCATCTCGGCCTCGGACTGACGACACTCGGCATTGTCGGCACGCTTTGCTTCGGCACCGAAAAAATCCTGTCGATGCATGCCGGCGAGACCGTCGAACTGTCCGGCCACACGCTGCGCTTCGAGGGACTCTACCCGGCCCAGGGGCCGAACTACAGCGAGGTTCGCGGCCGCTTCGCTCTGCTTGACGCCGACGGCAGCGTCACCGGCGAGATCACCTCGGCCAAGCGCTCATACCCGGTGCGCCAGATGACGACGACCGAATCCGGCATCAGGACGATCGGCTTCAGCCAGCTCTATCTTTCGCTTGGCGACGAGGGCAGCGACGGCTCCGTCGTCGTTCGTCTGTGGTGGAAGCCGTTGGTGACACTGATCTGGGGCGGCGGCCTGGTGATGATGGCGGGTGCGGCGATATCGCTGCTCGACCGGCGCCTGCGCGTTGGCGCGCCGTCGCGCCGCAAGCCGGCGGGCGCCGTGCCATCGGCGAGCTCGTCATGAGCCAAAGGGTCACACTGGCCTCGCTGGTCCTGCTGCTAGCGCTGTTGTTCGCCGGCGTCGCGCAGGCGGTCAAACTCGACGAGGTGCTCGCCGACCCGGCGCTCGAGGCAAGGGCGCGCGCTTTGTCGGAAGGCTTGCGCTGCATGGTCTGCCAGAACCAGTCGATCGACGAGTCCGATGCCGATCTCGCCCGCGACCTGCGCATCCTTGTGCGCCAGCGCCTGGTAGCCGGCGACACCGACCGGCAGGTGATGGACTATGTCGTTTCACGCTACGGCGAATTCGTGCTGCTGAAGCCACGCTTCAGCCTGCGCAATGCCTTGCTCTGGGGCACGCCGGTTCTTCTGCTGCTCATTGGCGGGACCTTTATCCTGCTGGCCGCCCGCTCGCGCCGTTCGACGGCTACCAATGCGCTGACCGCCGACGAGCAGGCGGCGTTGGACGCGGTACTCCGTCGCGATTGATCGTAACATTACGAAAGTTTCATGTACCGGAAATGGCGCCGTAATGTGCGGCTCTCTATTTCCTTTGTCGAGGATGCCAATCAAGGGGCGTCCCTTGAAAAGAGGATACGAGAACCATGAATGTTGCCCCCAATTCATATCTTCGCACCCGCAAACGCCTGATGGCCGCAGCCGCATCCCTGGCCATTGCCGGCGCGATCGGCTTTGGCGCCGTTGCCACCGGGACAGCCCCGGTTCTGGCCGACGCCGTTCGTGTCGAGGCACCGCAGGTCCCGAGCTTCGCCGATGTGGTCGAGCGCGTTTCGCCCGCGGTCGTCAGCGTGCGCGTCAAGGCCAAGATCCAGCCGACGGCCGATGACGGTTCCGGCCAGATGGACGACGAGGACGGTTTAGGCAATCTTCCCGACAACCCGCAGCTGCGGCGTTTCTTCCGCGAATTCCGCGGCTTTGGCGACCAAGGCGGCGATCAAGGCGGCCCGAACGGAATGCGCCGTTTCGGACACCGTGACCGCAACAACGACCAGCCGCGGCCGGTGGCGCAAGGGTCCGGCTTCTTCATCTCCGATGACGGCTATCTCGTCACCAACAACCACGTCGTCGAGGAAGGCACCGCCTTCACCGTGGTGACCAATGACGGCAAGGAGCTTGACGCCAAGCTGATCGGCACCGATCCGCGCACCGATCTCGCCGTGCTCAAGGTCGATGACGGCAGCAAGTTCACTTATGTCGACTTCGCCGATGATTCCAAGGTTCGCGTCGGCGACTGGGTGGTGGCTGTCGGCAATCCGTTCGGCCTCGGCGGCACGGTTACCGCCGGCATCGTCTCGGCCCGCGGCCGCGATATCGGCGCCGGCCCCTATGACGACTTCATCCAGATCGACGCCTCGGTGAACCGCGGCAATTCGGGCGGCCCGACCTTCAACCTCAACGGCCAGGTCGTCGGCATCAACACCGCGATCTTCTCGCCGTCGGGCGGCAGTGTCGGCATTGCTTTCGACATTCCCGCTTCGACCGCCAAGCAGGTCGTGCAGGATCTGATGAAGAACGGCACCGTCCAGCGCGGCTGGCTCGGCGTCGAAATCCAGCCGGTCACCCCCGAAATCGCCGAGTCGCTTGGCCTTGGGTCCGGCAAGGGCGCGCTCGTTGCCAGCGCGCAGGACAACGGTCCCGGCAAGAAGGCCGGCATCACCGCCGGTGACGTGATCACCCAGGTGGACGGCAAGGACGTTGCTTCGCCGAAGGAACTCGCCCGTCTGATCGGCGCTTACCCGCCCGGCAAATCGGTCGACGTCACGGTGTGGCGCAACGGCAAGAGCGAGGCGGTCAAAGTCGACCTTGGCAAGCTGCCGTCGAGCGACAAGCAGGCCTCGGCCGACCAGCAGCCTGCCCCTCGGCCGAAAACCGACACGCTGGCCGATCTCGGCCTGACCGTCACCGAGTCCGACAATGGCAAGGGCCTTGTGGTGACCGACGTCGACCCCGACAGCGATGCCGCCGATCGCGGCATCCAGCCCGGCGATGTCATCACCTCCGTCAATTCGATGGAAGTGACCGGCACCGGCGACGTCGACAAGGCGATGGCCGATGCGGTGAAGTCAGGCCGCAAGGCGGTGCTGATGCAGATCACCCGCGACGACAGCAACCGCTTCATCGCGCTGCCTGTCGCCAAGGGCTAATAACCGGTTCGACTTTTCCGGTGCGGCGGTTTTCAACACCCCCGAGCCGCCGCACGGGAAAGCACGGGGCCTGAATGCGTTAGTCAGTCATCGTGTTCCGCCCCAGCGGCAGCGGGCTTCCCATCGTCCGCTGCCGCTCGAACAAACATGTCGCTCAAAAGCGTGAAGCGGTTTTGGGACAACGACATGCTCAAGCAAGAAGCACGTCGCTTTCCTCGGGCTTGACCGAGGATGCGAAGCGGCTTTGGGGCAACGGCATTCTAAAACAAAGACTTACCGCGTATCCTTGAATCACTTTGTTCGCGATACGCCATGGTGAAGGCCACGATGCATATGCCGGCCACTCAATCTTCCAGCGAAATCGCGTATAACGGCTCTATGAAGATTCTCGTCATAGAAGACGATCGCGAGGCGGCCGACTACCTGCAGAAGGCGTTCGCCGAGGCCGGGCATACGGCCCATGTCGCCGGAGACGGCGAAACCGGCTTCGCGCTCGCTGATTCCGGCGACTATGACGTCATGGTCGTCGACCGCATGATGCCGCGTCGCGACGGCCTGTCGGTCATTGCCGGGCTGAGATCCCGGGGCAATACGACGCCCGTGCTGATCCTGTCGGCCCTCGGCGAAGTCGACGACCGAGTCACCGGTCTGCGCGCCGGCGGCGACGACTATCTGACCAAGCCCTATGCCTTTTCCGAACTGCTCGCCCGCGTCGAGGTGCTGAACCGCCGCGCCAGCGCCAGGGAGGCCGAAACCGTCTACCGGGTCGGCGATCTCGAACTCGACCGGCTGTCGCATTCGGTGCGGCGCGCCGGGCGCGAGATAACGCTTCAGCCGCGCGAGTTCCGCCTGCTCGAATATTTGATGCGCCATGCCGGCCAGGTGGTGACGCGCACCATGCTGCTCGAAAACGTCTGGGACTACCATTTCGATCCGCAGACCAACGTGATCGACGTTCATATCTCGCGGCTGCGGGGCAAGATCGAGAAGGGCTTCGACAAGCCGATCCTGCACACGGTTCGCGGCGCCGGCTACATGCTGAAAAGCGGCTAGAACCCCATGGCTCTTTCCGTGCCGGCCATCATGAAGACGACGGCAGCGCGGCTTTCGGCGCTCTATCTTCTGCTTTTTGCGCTTTGCGCGGTGTTGCTCGTCTTGTACATGACCTCGCTGTCGGCGCGCATGCTGACCGCCCAGACGCAGGAGACGATCAACGACGAGGTGCTCGGCCTTGCCCGTGCCTATCAGCGCGGCGGCCTGCCGGTGCTGGTCCGCGTCGTCGAGCAGCGCTCCCGCCAGCCCGGCGCCAATCTCTATCTGATCGCCGATGCCAACGGCCAGATCCTGACGGGCAACGTGCAGAGCCTGGAGCCGGGCGTGATCGAGGCCGAGGGCTGGACCACCGAACCGTTCTCCTACCGTCGCTTCGGCGAGGGCGAGCTCGAGCGGCAGCGCAACCCGGTCTCCGACCCGAACGAGCCCGCCCAGAGCGAAGTGCAGGCCGAAGGCGAGAAGGGCCACAACGCCATTGCCCTGGTGCTGCGCCTGCCCAACCAGATGATCATGCTGGTCGGCCGCGACCTCGGCGAGCCGGAGCGCTTCCGTGCCGTCATTCGCCGCGCTTTGATGCTGGCGCTCGGCATGATGGGCGTCGGCGGGCTGCTGATCTGGTTCTTCGTCGGGCGCGCGGCGCTGAAGCGCATCGACAGCGTCTCGGAGGCGAGCCGCCGAATCATGGGCGGCGACCTTTCCGGCCGGCTGCCGGTCACCGGCGCCGGCGACGAGTTCGACCGGCTGTCGGAAAACCTCAATTCCATGCTGGCCAGGATCGCCACGCTCAACGAGGGCCTGAAGCAGGTCTCCGACAACATCGCCCACGATCTGAAAACGCCGCTGACCAGGCTGCGCAACCGCGCCGAAGCGACGCTTTCCGGCAAATACAACACCAGCGACTATCGGCAGGCTCTGGAAGGAACGATCGCCGAATCCGATCAGCTGATAAAGACCTTCAATGCCATCCTGATGATCTCGCGACTGGAGGCCGGCTATTCCTCCGAAAGCACCACCAGGGTCGACCTGGCCGCTGCCGTGCGCGACGTCGTCGAACTCTACGAGCCGGTGGCGGAGGAGGCGGGCGTGACGCTCGAAACCTCGGTGCAAGGTTCCTTCGCCGTCAACGGCAATCGCGAGCTAATCGGCCAGGCGCTGTCCAACATCGTCGACAACGCGATCAAATATTCGACCGACTCGACCTCCAGGCCTACGGTTCGCGTGACGCTGGAGCGTATCGGTGGCGAGATCAGGCTCGCCGTTTCCGACAACGGCCAGGGCATTCCCGACGATGTCGACCGCGCCAGGGTGACCGAGCGTTTCGTGCGGCTGGAAAAGAGCCGCTCGCAGCCGGGCTCCGGCCTAGGCTTGAGCCTCGCCAAGGCGATCATGACGTTCCACAATGGACGGCTTGAGCTTCTGCCCGGCAATCCTGGATTGTCCGTCGTCATGAGTTTTCCTGGGCGGGAGGATCACTGATGGTGGCGCGGGTGGTAGCGCGACGCCTCGAAACGGATTGGCTTTTAAAGCCGGCGGTAAAGCTCGCTCCGCTGGATGAAAGCCGCGCCAGGCAGGAATTGTCGGTGATCGCCGACGCCGCGCGGCAAGAACAACTGCCACGGCTGGCGAAATTTCTGGCAGGCAAGGGGGTCGTCCAGGATTTTCTTGCCGCCGTGTTCGACCTATCGCCGTTCCTGCGCGACACCGCACGCCGCCGGCCGCGAATCCTCGACGCGCTTTTTGACGAGACGGTCGAGACGCGGCTGTCGTCGATCGGCGCCGCGGTCGACAAGGCCGCACGGGCGGAAGCCGTCTCCGAAAGCAGCCTGATGATGGAGCTGCGCCAATGCAAGGCGGAGGCGCATTTCCTGATCGCTTTGGCCGATCTCGCCGGCGAGGCCGAGACCTCGCTGACGGTGCGGCGACTGAGCGACCTTGCCGACGCCTGCACGCGTGCGGCTGTCGATTTCCTGCTCCGCGACGCGCATGAGCAAGGCAAGCTCAGTTTGCCGGATCCCAAAAATCCGGCGCGACGCTCGGGCTGGATCCTGCTCGGCATGGGCAAGCTCGGCGCGCATGAGCTGAACTTCTCATCCGACATCGACCTCATCGCCTTCTTCGACCCCGATGCGCCTGCCGTCGTCGATCCGCTCGATGCAACCGAGCTGTTTTCGCGCCTGACCCGCCGGCTGGTTCGCATTCTCCAGGACCGCACCGAGCACGGTTACGTCTTCCGCACCGATCTCCGGCTTCGTCCCGATCCCGGCTCGACGCCGCTGGCGATCCCGGTCGAGGCGGCACTGCGCTACTATGAGGCGCGCGGCCAGAACTGGGAGCGCGCCGCCATGATCAAGGCGCGCCCGGTGGCCGGCGATCTTGCCGCCGGCGCCGCGTTCCTGAAGGAGCTCCAGCCCTATATCTGGCGCAAATACATGGACTATGCGGCGATCGCCGACGTCCACTCGATCAAGCGCCAGATCCACGCCCACAAGGGCCATGGCGAGGTCGCGGTCAAAGGCCACAACGTCAAGCTCGGCCGCGGCGGCATCCGCGAGATCGAGTTCTTCGTCCAGACCCAGCAGCTCATCGCCGGCGGCCGCTTTCCCGAATTGCGCGGCCGCGAGACCGTACCGATGCTCGGCGAACTTTCCGCGCGCGCCTGGATCACCGCCGATGCGCGCGATGCGCTCACCAGGCAGTACTGGTTCCTGCGCCGCGTCGAGCATGCCATCCAGATGGTTGCCGACGAGCAGACGCACATCCTGCCGGAAGACGAAGAGGGGCTGGAGCGCGTCGCCCGCATGCTGGGCTTTGCCGATGCGGCAGGCTTTGCGGAGGCATTCCGTGCGGCGCTGCACCAGGTCGAGCGCCACTATGCAGCGCTGTTCGAAACCGCGCCGGAGCTTTCGGCCGGCATCGGCAATCTGGTCTTTACCGGCGACGTCGACGATCCCGACACCTTGCGGACCCTGCAGCGCCTCGGCTTCCAGCGGCCGAGCGACATCTGCCGGGTCATCCGCGGCTGGCACTTCGGCCGCTACCGCGTCACCCGGTCGGCGGAGGCGCGCGAGCGGCTGACGGAACTGACGCCGGCACTGCTGCAGGGCTTCGGCCAGACGCGGCGGGCCGACGAGGCGGTGATCCGCTTCGACGAATTCCTTGCCGGCCTGCCTGCCGGCATCCAGCTGTTTTCGCTGCTGCAGTCGAACCCGGCTTTGCTGAAGCTGATGGCGACGATCATGGGTGCGGCACCGCGGCTGGCCGCCATCATCACGCGCCGGCCCCATGTCTTCGACGGCCTGCTCGATCCGGCACTGCTGAGCGAACTGCCCAACCGCGCCTATCTGTCGGCGCGCCTTGCCGCCTTCCTCGAAGGCGACAGGGCCTATGAAGACGTGCTCGACCGACTGCGCATCTTTGCTTCGGAGCAGAAGTTCCTGATCGGCGTCAGGCTGCTTGCCGGGTCAATCGATCCGCCCCGCGCCGGTCGCGCTTTTTCCGATCTCGCCGATCTGACCATCGAAGCGGCATTGCAGGCGGTGACGGCCGAATTCGCGCTGCGTCATGGCCGTATTGCCGGCGGCAGGGTCGCACTGCTCGGCATGGGCAAACTCGGCAGCCGCGAATTGACGGCGGGTTCCGACGTCGACCTCATCCTGCTCTACGATCACGACGCCGATGCCGATGAGTCCGACGGCGACAAGCCGCTCGCCCCGTCGCATTACTACAGTCGGCTGACGCAGCGGCTGATCGCCGCCGTTTCAGCGCCGACGGCCGAGGGCGTGCTCTACGAGCTCGACCTTCGCCTGCGGCCGTCCGGCAACAAGGGGCCGGTGGCCACGCATGTCGATGCCTTCAAGAAGTATCAGCGCCAGGACGCCTGGACATGGGAGCATATGGCGCTGGCGCGAGCCCGCACGATCGGCGGCGATGCCGAGCTCTGCCGCGAGGTCGAGGGGGAAGTAGCGGCAGTGCTCGCTCTGTCGCGCGATCCAGCCAAGGTGATGGCCGAGGCATCGGAGATGCGCGCCATGGTCGACAAGGAGAAGCCGCCGCGTGATCTCTGGGACATCAAGCTGATCCCGGGCGGCCTCATCGATCTCGAATTCATCGCCCAGGTTGCGGTGATCACGGGAAAGATCGAGGCAGGCCGCAGGGCCACCGGCACGGCTGACATCCTGTCGCGCCTGGCGCCGGATTTCGCCGACGCCCAGGTCAGGCAGGAACTGGTGGATGCCTATTCGCTCTATCTGGCGCTGACCCAGATGATACGGCTTTGCCTCACCGGCGCGTTCGAACGCGACGACGTTCCGCCGGGGCTTTCGGATCTGCTTCTGGCGGTCACCGACCTGCCGGATTTCGGTGTGCTGGAAGCACACCTCAAGGAGACGTCGCAGAAGGTCAGAAAGGATTTTGCCCTTTTGCTTCGTGCGAAACGGTCATGACGGCAACTCGCCCTACGATCGTTTCGGACAGCATCGGGGGTGACGATGCAACAGGAGAAGACCATGAGAAAGACAACCAGACTTGCACTCGTTTTCGCGGCCCTGGCCGGCGCCGTCGGGACCGCGGCCTACGCGGACGAGCTTTCCGGCGCCGGGCCGCGCGACGGCATGATGATGCGCCTCGACAAGGTCATGAAGGACAATGACGGCACCATCACCTTCGACCAGTTCTCCGACGCCATGAACGCGCGGCTGAAGAAGATGGTCGCCGACAATGGCGGCAAGCTGACCGTGGCACAGCTCGCCGACGCGCTGGAGAAGGGGCGCTTCGAGCAGATGGCCAAGCGCATCGTCGCCCGCTACGACACCAAGGGCGACGGCACGCTGACGACCGACGACATCACAAGCCGCCAGAAGAAGGTCTTCGCCATGCTCGACCGCAACAATAACGGCAAGATCGAGAAGAACGAACTGCCGAAGGGTCCCGGCCGTCACCGTCAATGGGACGGCGAGGGCAATGATGGCGCTGACGGCATGCAGTGAGAATGACAACCGCTCCGGCGGCGTGAGCCGCCGGAGCCTTATCTTGTCGTTCAGGCGGCCTTGACCGCCTGTGGGGCTTTCTTAATCGGGATCCGCACCGAGACGATCGTGCCGACGCCTTCGGTCGAGCGGATCTTCAAGGCGCCGCCCTGCAGCTCGGCCAGCGAACGCGAGATGGCGAGACCGAGGCCGGAACCGGCATGGCTCTTGGAGAACTGGTTCTGCACCTGTTCGAACGGCCGCCCGAGCTTGCTCAGCGCCTCCTTCGGGATGCCGCAGCCATTGTCCTCGATCGTCAGGATCAGCGCGCTGGAAATGCTGCGGGCTCTGACCGCAATGTGGCCGCCTTGCCCGGTGAACTTCACCGCATTGGACAACAGGTTGATGAGGATCTGCTTGATCGCCCTGCGGTCGGCGAACAGCGTCAGTGAATCGGCGATGCGGGTTTCGACGGTGATCGACTTTTCCGCTGCCTGCAGCGAGACAACGCGAACCGTCTCCCTGATCAGCGGACAGAGATCGATTTCTTCCTGATCCAGCGAGAACTGGCCGGCCTCGATCTTCGACATGTCGAGGATATCGTTGATGACGCCGAGAAGATATTTGCCGCTGCCGTTGATGTCGGTGGCATACTCTTCGTAGCGCGGCGAACCCAGCGGCCCGAACAGCCTCCGTTCCATCAGTTCCGAAAAGCCGATGATCGCATTGAGCGGAGTGCGTAATTCGTGTGACATGTTGGCCAGGAATTCGGATTTGGCCCGGTTCGCCGCTTCGGCCCGCTCGGTTTCCTTCATGTATTTGCGGTTGAGCTCGACGAGTTCGCGGGCCCGTTCCTCTTCCGCCCGACGGGCAAGGCTGAGGTCATGGATCGTTGCCATCAAACGGCGCTCGCTGTCGACCAGCTTCTCCTGGTGCAGCTTGATCTGGGTGATGTCGGAGCCGACGGAGACGGTGCCGCCGTCCCTTGTCCGCAACTCGTTCACCTGCAGCCAGCGGCCGTCGGCAAGCTGGCGCTCGAAGGTCACGCCTCCCTGCGGTCCGTTGGTATTGGCAAGCCGCCGCTCCGATGCGAAGGCCAGCATGCGTTCTTCGAGCACGGCGCGCGGGGCCCCCGGCATCACATCGCGATCCGACAGGCCATTGTCCTGCTGGTATTTGGAATTGCACATGATCAGGCGCTCGGACGAATCCCACAGCACGAAGGATTCGTTGATGTTTTCGATGGCTGTCCGCAGGCGCAGGTCCGCTGCCTCGGAGCGCAGCGCCAGGTGCCGCTGCTCGGTAACATCGACGGCGATGCCGATCAGCTGGATCTCCGGCGCTTCCGGGTCGATAACCTGCGCTCTCGCGCGCATCCAGACCCATTGTCCGTCGGCATGGCGCATCCTGAACACCTGGTCGATGTGGTCGATCTCGCGGCCGACGATCCTGTTGGCGAGTTCGAACAAATCGCCGTCCTCGGGATGGATGATTTCGTCGACTTCGCCGAACGACAGCATCGTGTCGCAGGGTTCGTAACCCAGCATGTCGTACATCGAGCGCGACCAGTACATCTTGCCGCGCACCATGTCCCAGTCCCACAGGCCACAACGGCCGCGCACCAGCGCCATATCGATGCGCTGGTGGGCTTCGAGATAGATGCGGTCGGCGGCCTGGGCGCGCGCCGCCTGGCCGAAATAAGCGTAGAGGATGATGATCAGCACGCCGGCCGTCAGCACGAACAGCGTGACGTTGAGCGAGACCGTCTTGCGCCAGGCGTCAAAAACTGCCTCCTGCGGCACAAAGGCCGCTGCGGAACCTTTTCGGCCATTCGCCAGGCTCACGGCCGCATACCAGTCCTGTCCGCCGATGCTGACCTCCATCACCCCGGCACGATCGCCGAACATAAACAAAGGCTGCCCGCCCTGCACGACGCCATCGAGCGATCGCCCGTCCCAGTGCATCGATTGCGGTGATACGGCAATGATCCTGAAAGCGCTGTCGGTGATCGCCAGCACGTGGCTCCGGCCCATGGCGCCCTGACGGCTGGTGCTCTCCAGCAGGTCCTGGATCGCGCCGGGTGCAGATACCACGGTCGCATCGGCGGCGATCGAGCTGGCCAGTTGGCCCGCTGCCAGCGCAAGGATCGCCTTGGCGTCGCGCTCTATCTCGTCGCGCTCGTTCATCAGCGACAGGAAGCGCAGTACCGCGATGATCAACAGAAAGATGATGATGAGGGCCGGTATCGAACGACGCAGCAGCGGCTCGGCCGCCAGCAGCCGTCGGTAGGCAGGCTCGGCGATGAGCCGCGTATTGCCGGCAAGACCGTCGCTTCGCGCCTCGCGCCGCTCAAAAGCCGTCCCACCGGGCGCGCCCCACGCGTCCGCCTTCGCCATAAATGGCACTCCCCGATTTTCAATCTGCTTGACGATCCGGCAACGCCGCACTTCCGAATCGTCAGTAAAGAATCAAACGTGATTCGCCTTGTCCAGAGGCGCAGCCAAAAAAGATTAAAAATCGACTAAAATAATGGGTTTCTCGGGCGGGACGGCATTGTGGCGGTGAGCCGGCGGGTTATCAGGCGAGAGTGCGCTCGACGATGTCTCGCAAATCGGCCGACAGCTTCTCGGCATTGGCGATCGAAAGCAGCGCCTCCCTTGCCTTGGCTTGCCGCACCGGTTCGAGCGAGCGCCACGACCTGAGCGCCGTCGCCAGCCTGGCGGCCACCTGCGGGTTGCGTTTTTCGACCTGCAGCACCGTTTCGACGAAAAGCCGGTAGCCCTCGCCGTCGGCGCTATGGAAGCCGGTCTGGTTGGCGCTGGAAAACGTGCCGATGAGCGAGCGCACCCGGTTCGGGTTGGCCATCGAGAACGCCGGATGTCCGGTCAAGGCGCGCACCGCGTCGACAGTTTGCGGGCCGGGCACGCTGGCCTGGATCTGGAACCATTTGTCCATGACCAGCGCATCGGTTGCATATTTCGCCTCGAAGTCGACCAGCGCCCTGGTCGCCTCCGGTGAGCCGTGGTGACGGTGCGCAAGCACGGTCAATGCCGCGGCCCGGTCGGTCATGTTGGTCGCCGATTGGAAGTGCCGGGCGGCGAGCTCCGCACCTCCCGGCAGCAAGGAGAGATAATCCAGCAGGACGTTGCGCAGCGCCCGCCGCCCGGCACTGGCCGCGTCCGGGCTGAACGGACCATTGTCGGCAAGCCGATCGTAAAGCTTGGAGAATATCTCGCCGTTGGTCTCGGCCATCGCAACCGCCAACGCCTCGCGCGCCGAGAAAACGGCGTCGGGGTCGATGTTCTTGCCGATGTCGCGAGCGATATCGGCCTCGCCGGGCAGCGCCAGCGCCAGCGCCCGATAGGCGGGTTCGAGTGCTTCGTCGCCGGCTATCTTGCCGGCAAGCTCGGTCAGCCGGGCGCTGAACTCGGGTTGCCTGTGGTCCAGGATCTGACGGAAGGCAGCAATCAGCGCATCGGTCAAAAGCGTATTGAACGCCTGCCAGCGCGAGAAGGCGTCGCTGTCGTGGCCGGCCAGGAAGAACTGGTCGTCGGGCCGCTGTTCGACCGAAAGCGTTACCGGCGCCGAAAAGCCGCGGTTGAGCGACATGGCCGGACGTTTGGCAATTCCCGAAAAGCGCACGACGTGGCGGCGTTTGCGGATATGGATGACGCCGTCCTCGACGTTCGCCCCTTCGACGCCGCTATAGGCTATTGCCTCGCCGCTGGCGCCGACCAGGCCGAAGGCAAGCGGAATGTGCATCAGCCGCTTGCGGCTTTCCGACGGCGTTGGCGGCACCGACTGCTCGATTTCGAGCGTGAATTCCTGCGCTGCCGGATTGTGCGCCGAACTGACGGTCAGGTTCGGCGTGCCCGCCTGATGATACCACAGCGAAAACTGCGACAGGTCGCGACCCGAGACATCCTCGAACACCTTGACGAAATCCTCGATCGTCGCCGCATCGCCGTCGTGACGCTCGAAATAGAGGTCCATGCCGGCGCGGAACGTCTCGGCGCCGAGGATGGTGTGGATCATGCGCACGACTTCTGAGCCCTTTTCGTAGACCGTCGCCGTGTAGAAATTGTTGATCTCGCGATAGCGGCGCGGCCGCACCGGATGCGCCAGCGGCCCCTGGTCCTCGGGAAACTGATGGGCGCGCAGCGTACGCACCTCGGCGATGCGTTTGACGGCGCGCGAGCGCTGATCGGCGGAGAATTCGTGGTCGCGGAAAACGGTCAGGCCTTCCTTCAGGCAAAGCTGGAACCAGTCACGGCAAGTGATTCTGTTACCTGTCCAATTGTGGAAATACTCATGCGCGATGATGGCCTCTATATTGGCGAAATCGGCATCGGTCGCGGTTTCCTGGTCGGCCAGCACATACTTGTCGTTGAAGATGTTGAGACCCTTGTTCTCCATCGCGCCCATATTGAAGTCGGACACGGCGACGATGTTGAAGACATCGAGGTCGTATTCGCGGCCAAACGCCTCCTCGTCCCATTTCATCGACCGCTTCAAGGCGTCCATGGCGTAGCCGGCGAGTCTCTCCTTGCCCGGCTCGACATAGATGCCGAGCTCCACCCTGCGGCCGGACAGGGTGACGAAGCTGTCCGAGATCTTGCCAAGGTCGCCCGCCACCAGCGCAAACAAATAGGACGGCTTGGGGAAAGGGTCGTGCCAGACCGCATAGTGCCAGCCGTCGGCAAGCTCGCCGCTGCCGGCGGGGTTGCCGTTGGACAAAAGCAGCGGCGCTTCATGGCGTTGAGCCTCGATGCGCACCGTATAGACCGACAGGATATCGGGGCGGTCGAGGAAATAGGTGATGCGGCGAAAGCCCTCGGCCTCGCACTGTGTGCAATAGACATTGCTGGAGCGATAGAGGCCCATCAGCGCTTCATTCAGTGCCGGCGCCAGCACAGTTTCGATGACTAGCTGGAAGCGGCTTGCCGCGGACGGCCTGATGATCGTCAGTTGATCGGGCGTGGCGAGAAAATCTGCCGGGCTCGGTTCCTGGCCGTCGATCGTCACGCGGCTGAGCGTCAACCCGTCGCCATCCAGCACCAGCGGCGCCGAGGCCGCAATCCCGTCGCGGCGTTCGACGGTCAGCACGGCGGTGACGTGCGTTGCTTCAGGCGAAAGGCGGAAAGTCAGGCTAATTTCCGGAATGAGATAGTCGCTGGGGCGGTAGTCTTCGAGCTTGAAGACCTGGCCGGTATCGGTGCGCATTCCCTGGTTTTTCCTGTCGATCCGGGAGCGGCGGACGGGTCCGCTGGTCCAAATAATTTGAAGTCTGCGCTCTTTACACGAAACGCTCCCTCGACAAAACTGCAGCGACGTCTATTTCAGGCGATCATTTCCCAAGCATCATCGCGAGGCATCCATGACCGTCGTCACGCCGAAATTCGGGATGGGCGCCTCTGTATTGCGTCGCGAGGATCAGGCCTTCATCAAGGGCCTGGGCCGCTATACGGACGACATCCAGCCCGCCGGCCTGCTGCACGGCTACGTCTTGCGCTCGCCGACGGCCAAGGCAAGGTTCACCATCGGTTCGACCGAGGCGGCGAAGACAGCGCCCGGCGTCCATCTCGTGCTCACTGGCGCCGATCTCAGCCATCTGCGCAATCTTAGGTCCGGTGTCATGGAGAGACAGCCTGACGGCACTAAGGCGCCGACCCGCGACATCCCGGTGCTGTGCCGCGACCGGGTGAATTATGTCGGTGATGCCGTCGCCTTCGTCGTCGCCGACAGCCGGGCGCTGGCACAGGATGCCGCCGAGCTGATCGAGGTCGACTACGAGTCCGAGGAGGCTGCCTCGGGCACTGCGACGGCGCTTGCCGAAGGCACGCCGCTGGTCTGGCCGGAGCTCGGCTCCAACCGCGCCTTCAGTTACCATATGGGTGATAAGGGCAAGACCGAGGCGGCCTTTGCCAAAGCCGCTCATGTCACCCACATCGAGTTCATCAACAACCGGCTGGTCTGCAACTACATGGAGCCGCGCTCGGCGATCGGCGAGTGGAAGGCGGACGAGAACCGCTTCGTGCTGACGACGGGCTCGCAGGGCGTGCATTCGATGCAGTCCATCCTGGCCGGTGTGTTCAAGATCAAGAAAGACCAGCTGCGCGTCATCACGCCGGATGTCGGCGGCGGCTTCGGCCCGAAGAGCTTCGTCTATCGCGAGCATCCGCTGGTGCTCGAGACCGCCAGGCGGCTTGGCCGTCCGGTCAAATGGGCCGGCGACCGCACCGAGCATTTCCTGACCGACGCGCAAGGCCGCGACAATGTCGTGACCGCCGAGATGGCGATGGACAGCAACGGCCGCTTTCTCGGCATGAAAGTCGATCTACTCGCAAACATGGGCGCCTATATCTCGCAATATGGCCCGTATATCCCCTATATCGGCGTCACCATGTCGACCGGCGTCTACGACATAAGGGCGCTCGACGTGTCTGTGACCGGCCTCTACACCAACACCTGCCCGGTCGATGCTTATCGCGGCGCCGGCAGGCCTGAAGCGGCGTTCCTGCTGGAAAAGCTCGTCGACGCCTGCGCCCACGATCTCGGCCTGCCTGTCGACGAGATTCGCCGGCGCAATTTCATCCGCCCTGAGCAGTTTCCCTACCGCACGCAGACCGGCCGGCTTTACGACACCGGCGAGTTCGAAGGCCATATGAACCGCGCCATGGAACAGGCTGGGTGGCAGGCATTCCCTGGGCGACTGGCGCAGTCGAAGGCGGCCGGCAGGATCCGCGGCATCGGCATGGCGACCTATATCGAAGCCTGCGCCTTTCCGGGATCGGAACCGGCCTTTGTCGAACTCAACGGCGACGGCACGGTAACGCTGAAGATCGGCACCCAGACCAACGGGCAGGGGCATGCGACCGCCTACGCCCAGTTTCTCTCGGAGAAGCTTGATCTCGACATCGACAAGATCCGTGTCCGCCAGGGCGATACCGATGAGCTGAAGGACGGTGGCGGCACCGGCGGCTCGCGCTCGATCCCGCTCGGTGGCGTTTCGGCATCGCGTGCCGGCGAAGACCTCGCCAACAAGATCAAGCGCATCGCGGCGGATGAGCTGGAAGCCTCGGCCGGCGACATCGAACTGTCGAACGGCGTTGCCCGCATCGTCGGCACCGACCGCAGCATTGATTTCTCCGGCATTGCAAAGGCTGCCAAGAACCCCGACGATCTCAAGGGCTTTGGTGAATTCATCCAGGACGAGTGCACCTATCCCAACGGCACCCACATCTGCGAGGTCGAGATCGATCCCGACACCGGTGCGACCGAGATTGTCCGCTACACCATCGTCGACGATTTCGGCGTCACCGTGAACCCGGTCTTGCTTGCCGGCCAAGTGCATGGCGGCGTCGTCCAGGGCATCGGCCAGGCACTGACCGAAAACACGGTCTATGATGAAGACGGGCAGTTGCTGACGGCGAGCTTCATGGACTATGCCATGCCGCGCGCCGACGACGTGCCGTTCTTCCATTTCGAGACCCGCAACGTGCCGTCGACCACCAATGCGATGGGCATCAAGGGCGCGGGGGAGGCGGGTACGATCGGGTCGACGCCTGCCGCGCTCAATGCGGTGACAGACGCGCTCTACCGCGCCAACGGCATCAGGCATATCGACATGCCCGCAACGCCGGCGCGCATTTGGGCGGCGATCCAGGAAGCAACGGGAGCGTGACAGCCAGACCGGATTTGCCAGTGCTTGCAGCCGGCAACCACGCCGGCGAACACAGCACGCTGACCGGGATCGTGCTCAAGATCGTATCGGTGGCGGTCTTCGTTGGCATGTCGTCCTGCATCAAGGCGGCAGGAACCGTGCCGGCGGGCCAGATCGTCTTCTTCCGCTCCTTCTTTGCCATCTTTCCGATCATCGCCTTCCTCGCCTTCCAGGGAAAACTCGGCACCGCCTTTTCGACAAAGCGCCCCCTCAATCACATTGCGCGCGGTGTTGTCGGGGTTTGCGCCATGGGGCTTGGCTTCTTTGCGCTGACGCGGCTGCCGCTGCCCGAGGCGATCACGCTGAACTACGCGCAGCCGCTGCTGGTCGTGGTGTTCAGTTCGATCTTCCTTGGTGAAGCCATCCGCGTCTATCGCTGGAGCGCGGTTGCCGTCGGTCTGGTCGGTGTGCTGATCATCTCGTGGCCGGAGCTGACGCTGCTGAGCTCGGGCGCTGCCCTTGGCGATCAGGAGGTGCTCGGTGTCATCGCCGCCCTTATCGCTGCGGCGATCTCGGCCATCGCCATGCTCCTGGTGCGCAACCTCGTCCAGAGCGAGCGGACGGCGACCATCGTGCTGTGGTTTTCGGTGACGGCGAGCGTGATGGCGCTGCTTTCGCTGCCATTCGGCTGGCAGGCGCTGACGCCAGCGCAGGCGGGGCTTCTGATTGCCGCGGGTTTTTGCGGCGGGCTCGGCCAGATCCTGATGACCTCGGCCTATCGCCATGCCGAGGCTTCGGTCGTGGCACCTTTCGAATACACCTCGATGATCCTCGGCGTCGTCGTCGGCTATCTGGTCTTTGGCGACGTCGCCACGATCAACATGCTTGTCGGCGGCCTGATCGTCGTCGCAGCGGGCATTTTCATCATATGGCGTGAGCGCCAGCTCGGTCTCGAACGCACCCGCACCCGCAAGGCGATCGCGCCGCAGGGGTGATCACGGCTTCGCCGCGTCGGCCCGCTCTTTCGCCAGCCGCACCAACACCGCCCGCGTCTGCTCGTCGGAGGGGAAAAAAGATTCGATCGCCAGTTCCGCCAGCGTCACGTCGAGCGGCGTGCCGAACACGGTGATGGTGCTGATGAACGACAGCACCGCGTCGCCATGGGCAAGCTTGAGCGGATGAACAATCGCGTTCGGCTCGACCGGCGCCGGCCGGCTGCCTTTGAGGCCGGACGGATAGGCCCGAAGCTCGCGCTCGAGCTCGACCAGCACCGGATCCGCGGTAGCGTCGTTCTGGTGCTTCAGCCGCTCCAGAAGATGTGCCCGCCATTCCGCAAGATTGACGATGCGCGGCGCGATGCCGCCGGGATGCAGGCTGAGGCGCAACACGTTGACCGGCGGCGTCAGCAGGGAGGCATCGGTGACATTGGCGAGGAACGGGCCGATGGCGGCATTCGCCGACACCAGGTTCCAATGCCGGTCGACGGCAAGCGCCGGGAACGGCTCGTGCGCCTTGAGCACGGTCTCGACCGCCGCCATCGCCGGCGCCATCGAGGCATCATCAAGCGGCCGTTCGCTGAAGCTCGGGGCAAAGCCGGCGGCCAGCAGCAGCTGGTTGCGCTGCCTGAGCGGGATCGAAAGCTGCTCGGCCAGATGCAGCACCATGTCGCGCGAGGGTGCAGCGCGGCCGCTTTCCACGAAACTCAGATGCCGCTGCGAGATCTCGGCCTCCATGGCGAGGTCGAGCTGGCTCATGCGCCGGCGTGTACGCCATTCGCGAATGAGACTGCCGGCGGAAATCTGGGATGTTGTCATGACGAGAGGACTAGGCCGGCAATGGGCGCATTTCAATTACCTGCGAAGTTATGATGCGGCCTTCCTTCCTCACAAGGGGAGAAGGGAAGACGCGCTCCGCAAACTTACCCAAGCGCCCGCAACTTCGCCTTCACTTCGAGGAAATCCCGCCACGCCAGCTTTTTGTGCGCCGGCGTTCTCAACAAATAGGCCGGATGCAGGGTCGGCATGGCGGGAATGGCAGTGCCGGAGGCGGTCGTGTGGACGCGCCAATTGCCGCGCAGCCGCAATATGCCTTCGGAGGTGTTGAGCAAGGTCTTTGCCGACGGGCCGCCGAGATTGACCAGCACCTTGGGATTGACCAGCTCGATCTGCCGCTCGATGAACGGCCGGCAGATCTCGGTCTCGTGCGGCGTCGGCGTGCGGTTGCCCGGCGGCCGCCAAGGGATGACATTGGCGATGTAGACAGACGTCCGATCAAGACCGATCGCGGCCAGCATGCGGTCGAGCAGCCGGCCCGAACGGCCGACGAAGGGCAGACCCTCCATATCCTCGTCGCGGCCCGGCGCTTCGCCGACCAGCATCACCTCGGCAGTCGGATTGCCGTCGGCGAACACCATGTTCTTGGCGGTGAATTTGAGGTTACAGCCGTCGAATGCCGCCATGTGCTGGCGAAGCTCGTCGAGGTTTGCCGCCGACCTCGCCAGTTGCCGCGCCAATGCCGCCTGCGCCTCGTCGGGCACCGTTGCGGTGGCCGGGGGCGTTCGCACTGCCGGTGCCGTATTGGGTCTCTCGCCCATTTCGGCGCGCGACACGCTCGTCGAGCGTTGCGGCGCCGCATTTTCACCCGCCGGCATGGCGGCCGCCGCAGGCACCCGCTCCGGCGGCTTGGCCTCGGCAAACCTGTTCACCGGCTCTTCTTCAAGCGCCTCATCGACGCCGGCGCTGGCGTAGAAGGCCAGCAGCTCGGCGAGATCGGCTCGGTTGTTTTGGGGGGCGGCAGTCATGGTTTCACATTCGGCCGCGGAGCTTAATTTTGCAAGTTCAGCTCGACGGTATGCGCGGGTCCTGCACCAGATAGAACGTCCAGCGCGGCGTGTAGTCGGTGATCAGGAAATAGAAACTCGCGGTCTTCAGCGGGTCGATCTTGCCGTTCTTGAACAGCAGGCGGTCATAGGGTTCGAAATTGCGGTCGAAATCGGCGAAGCTGCTCGACCAGATATTTTCGGGCGTTTTGTTGCGCTGATCGAACGACAGGCCGTCGCCGAACACGCTCGGCTGGTCGAAGATCTCCTGGAGCTCGAACTGGAACTCGACCCAGGCCTGGCCGCTATTGTTGAGCACGTCGATGCGCATATACATCAGGCCATTGGCGAAGTCCCCCGCTTTGCCGAACGGCTGGATCGGCTTTGTCGTGCGGATGGCCAGCGTTACCGGCGTCGCTGAATTCAGCTCTTCGGTGATGACTAGCGGATCCTCCTTCGTGCCGATGCCCGAAGCCCCGGTGATGCGGAAGCCGCCGCGCTCGTCGGAAAAGGAATAGGCGCCGGTCGCCCAGACCAGTTGTGGGTCGGCGCAGGCATCGAAGGCCGCCAGCGGCAGCAGCGCCAAAAGGGCCGCACGGCAAATCCGGCCGGGCGTGGAAAAAAAGCGCGTCAATGAAAAGCCAGCCGGCCCGAATATGCGCATGGCGGGAAGTATGGCCGATAAGCAAGCCGTCGAACAATTAAAAACGTCAGTGCGACATATCTCTGCAAACGGAATAGGATTGAAGATTGACGCTCTCCCGCGCGAATCTGTGCGGCAGGACGCGACTTTTTGACGAAATCGGTATTGTCACGTCCGCGCCGGTTTCCCGTCGCTATTTGATGCGCTATGCAGCGCGTGAGCCAGCAAGATGCCGGAATAGCGAGCCAGTGAGGGGTCGATGAGCGATATCGAACGCGAGAGCATGGAATTCGACGTGGTCATCGTCGGCGCCGGCCCGGCCGGGCTTGCCGCGGCGATCCGTCTCAAGCAGGTCAATCCCGAGCTTTCCGTCGTCGTCCTGGAAAAGGGCGGCGAGGTCGGCGCCCATATCCTGTCCGGCGCCGTCGTCGACCCGATCGGCATCGACCGCCTGCTGCCGGGCTGGCGCGAGGAGGAGGGGCATCCCTTCAAGACGCCGGTGACGGCCGACCATTTCCTGGTGCTCGGCTCCGCCGGGTCGTTCCGCCTGCCTAACATATTGATGCCGCCGCTGATGAACAATCACGGCAACTACATCGTTTCGCTCGGCAATGCCTGCCGCTGGCTGGCGACCAAGGCCGAGGCGCTTGGTGTCGAGATCTATCCGGGCTTTGCCGCGGTCGGCCTGCTCTACAACGAGGCCGGTGCGGTCACCGGCGTCGTCACCGGCGATATGGGCGTCGAGAAGGACGGCACGCACGGCCCGTCCTTTGCGCCGGGCATGGCGCTGATGGGCAAATATGTGCTGATCGGCGAGGGCGCGCGCGGCTCGCTGGCCAAGCAGCTGATCGCCAGATACAAGCTTTCCGACGGCCGCGAGCCCGGCAAATACGGCATCGGCCTCAAGGAACTATGGCAGGTCAAACCGGAAAACCACCGGCCGGGCCTTGTCCAGCATTCCTTCGGCTGGCCGCTCGATATGAAGACCGGCGGCGGCTCCTTCCTCTACCATCTCGAGGACAACCAGGTGGCAGTCGGCTTCGTCGTTCACCTGAACTACAAGAATCCCTGGCTGTCGCCGTTCGACGAGTTCCAGCGCTTCAAGACGCATCCGGCGATCAGAGGCACCTTCGAGGGCGGCAAGCGGCTGGGCTATGGTGCCCGCGCCATTACCGAAGGCGGCTGGCAGTCGGTGCCGAAACTGTCCTTCCCCGGCGGTGCGCTGATGGGCTGCGCGGCCGGCTTCGTCAACGTGCCGCGCATCAAGGGCTCGCACAATGCCGTGCTCTCCGGAATGCTGGCGGCCGAGCATGTCTGTGATGCGATAGCTGCCGGCCGCACCAATGACGAGCTGGCCTCCTACGAGACAGCCTGGCGCACCACCGACATCGGCAAGGACCTGAAGAAGGTGCGCAACGTCAAGCCGCTATGGTCGCGCTTCGGCACCATTGTCGGCGTCGGCATTGGCGGCCTCGACATGTGGCTGAATACGCTGCTCGGCTTCTCGCCCTTCGGCACGATGAAGCACGGCAAGGCCGACTACGCCACACTGGAACCGGCCGCCGCGCACCAGAAGATCGCCTATCCGAAGCCGGACGGGGTGCTGACCTTCGACCGGCTATCGTCGGTGTTCCTGTCCAACACCAACCATGAAGAAAATGAGCCGGTGCATCTGCTCGTCGCCGACATGGACCTGCAGAAGCGCTCCGAGCATGACGTCTATGCCGGGCCTTCGACGCGTTACTGCCCGGCCAGCGTCTACGAATGGGTCGACAAGGACGGCAATGCCGCCGCCGATCCCCAGGCCAAGGATGTGCGCTTCGTCATCAACGCGCAGAACTGCGTGCACTGCAAGACTTGCGACATCAAGGACCCGAACCAGAACATAGATTGGGTGCCACCGCAGGGCGGCGAGGGTCCAGTCTACCAGAATATGTGAGTCGCAAGATGTGCCCGGACCAAACAATATCAGGGCAGCGCAACCGTAGGACTGTTGAATAAGCCGCCTGCCTGTGTTTCCTTTCTGTGGCGATTGGGAGGAAGGACAATGCGCCTGGCAGTTCTGACGAGCCTTTTGGCGATCGGGGCGTTGTGCGCCCCTGCTACTTTGGCCGGCACTAAGGTGCTGGTTAAGACACGGACTTACAACATTGCCGGAACCACCGGCGCGGCCCTGATCGAGGCCATGAATCGCCAGGGGCCGAAGCATGGCTTCATGACCCACGCCATCGCGCAGACCGGCTACAGCGTCGATGATTGGACCTTCGACGCCCGCCGGGAAAACGGCGTCTGCCGCCTGCGCCAGGCCAACGGGACGCTCAATCTCTTCTATACCTATCCCCAACTAGTCTCAGCCACGTCGCCTGCGCTGCAGAAGCGCTGGAGGCGGTTCTTCGCTGGCGTCCGCGCCCATGAAGAGACCCATGGCCGCATCGCCAGACAGATGATGCGGGCCAGCGAAAAGTCGGTTCGGGGGCTGACAGTCGGTGATGACCCGCACTGTTTCGAGGCACGTCGCGAGGCGAAGCGCCGGATCAATGCCATCTATGCCGAATACGAGGCGAAGCAGAACGCCTTCGATATACGCGAGCATCGCGACGGCGGCCCTGTCGAGCACCTCATCCGCGCTTTTGTAGGCCAGTAATAAGCCAGGTCGAGATTGGACTGCGGATTTTCAGCTTTGCGTCCCGCCAGGCTGCCCGGCAAGCGCGGTCGCCGTCTGGTGCTCGTCGAGCGGCTTTTGTCCACCGGAGCGCAGCGAGAATTCCACCAGCACCGGCAGATGGTCTGAGCCGGTGTCCTCAAGCGTCGACGCCGAACGGATGACAATTGCACCCTTGCTGAAAACCTGGTCGATCGGCAGTCCGGCGAAGCGCAGGAAATCCGGCAGCCTTCTGTGGAGCCAGGTTGGCCCAACCGACGGCATTACGGTGAGCTTGCCGAGCGATGCGACGCGCCGGACGGCGGCGCTCCACGGCGCTGCGTTGCAATCGCCCGCCAGGATCGACGTCTCGCCAAGCGAGGCGATTTCGTCCGACAATCCGCCAATCTGCCGTGATTGGTTGTGGGGCCATGGCCAGGTGAGGTGGATGGCGGCGACATCGACGTCGGTTCCGCCGAAATCGACCGTGGCGATCGCCATCGCGCCGCGGCTGTCGCAGTGCGGCTCCGTGCCTATGGCAAACGGTCGTCTGGACAGCAGCGCAACTCCGAACACGCCGTTGGGATACGGGCAGAGGATCCGGTAGGGATAGGCGCCGGACAGCAGCCCAAGCTTTGCCTTCCACATCTCGGACACTTCATCGAGGGTGATCACATCAGGCTGGGTCCGGCCGATCAGCGACAGCACCTTCTCAGGCGTTGGATTGTTGAACCTGAGGTTCATCTGCAGCAGGCGGTAGACCGCCTCGCCACCGGGCCTGGCTTCGTAGGCCGCCTGCACTTGCCATAGCCGCGAAAGCGGCAAGGCACTCGACGTGGTGGCAAAGGCGGCCACCGCAAACAGCAATGCGGCGGCGGCCTGCAGGCGAAACGAGCTGGCGAGCAGCGGCAGCGCGCAAAGCGCCATCAGCACGGAAAAATGAACGCGGAAATGAGCAAAGGAATCGAAGGCCGGATGCAGCGATCCGAAGAACCCGGCCACCAGCGCGGCCGAGAGCGCAAGCATTGCGATGAATGCCAGCGCAACCGTCATGTCTCGAACACGTGCCATCGCTTTGTGTATCGGCAGAAATGCGTCTCAATCAAGATGACGAAATGTCCTGCCTGGACCGACACATGCGATCGGCACCTACTGGAAGGCAGTTTCCGAAAAGCTCCTGAGCTTGCGCGAATGCAGCCGCTCCATCGGCATTTCGGCCAGCTTCTCCATCGCCCTGATGCCGATGGTCAGATGCTGCGCCACTTGCCGCTTGTAGAACTCGGTCGCCATGCCCGGCAGCTTCAGTTCGCCATGCAGGGGCTTGTCGGAAACGCAAAGCAGGGTGCCATAGGGCACCCGGAAGCGGAAGCCATTGGCCGCGATCGTCGCCGATTCCATGTCGAGCGCGATCGCCCGCGACTGCGACAGTCGCTGCACCGGCCCGCGCTGGTCGCGCAGTTCCCAGTTGCGGTTGTCGATGGTGGCGACGGTGCCGGTGCGCATGATGCGCTTGAGGTCGTAGCCGGAAAGCCCGGTGATCTCGGCGACCGCTTCCTGCAGCGCCACCTGGATTTCAGCCAGCGGCGGGATCGGCACCCAGACCGGAAGATCGTCGTCGAGGACATGGTCTTCCCGTACATAGGCATGCGCCAGCACATAGTCCCCCAGCGCCTGCGTGTTGCGCAGACCGGCGCAATGGCCGAGCATCACCCAGGCATGCGGCCGAAGCACCGCGATATGGTCAGTGATCGTCTTGGCGTTGGAAGGGCCGACGCCGATATTGACCATGGTGATGCCGCCATGGTTCGGCTTCTTCAGATGATAGGCCGGCATCTGCGGCAGGCGAGGCGGCGCAGCACCCTCTCCGGGCGCGCTGTCCCCGACTTTGGTCACGATATTGCCCGGCTCGACGAACTCGACATATCCGTCACCGCCATTGGCCATCAATTCGCGTGCACGGGCGACGAATTCGTCGATGTAGAACTGGTAGTTGGTGAACAGCACGAAGTTCTGGAAATGCTGGGGACTGGTCGCCGTATAGTGCGACATCCGATGCAGCGAATAATCGATGCGTTGTGCAGTGAACGGCGCCAGCGGTCTTGCCTCGCCTAACGCCACTTCGAACGTGCCGTTGGCGATCTGGTCGTCTGTGCCGTCGAGGTCCGGCACGTCGAACAGGTCACGGATCGGCCGTTTGATGCGCTCCGCAGCGGCGCCGTCGACATGCGTGCCTTCGAGAAAGGCGAAATGCAGCGGGATGGGAGTGGTCGATTCCGAAACCGTAACCGGAACGCCGTGGTTGCGCATGATCAGCCGAAGCTGTTCGGTGAGATAGCTTTCGAAAAGGGCAGGCTGGGTGACGGTGGTCGAGAAATGCCCCGGCGTCGGCATGTGGCCATAGGCCTGCCTCGAGTCGATCTGGGTGAACGAACTCGTGGTGACACCGATCTCCGGATAGAAGGCCCGGTAGCGCTTGTTGTTGTCACCGCCCGCGGCGAGCGCGGCAAATGAACCGCGCAGGAACTTGGTATTGCGGTCGTAAAGCGCCTGCAGGGCCGCGACAGCCTTCTTGGCATCGTCGAAGCTCTGTCGGCCAAACGGCTCCGGCGTGACGATCGATTCAATCGCTTGGGGATAGATTCGCTTTTCCATGACCCAATATAGAGAGTTGGGTGCGCCGTTGGGAGGGGTAAGGCGGTCTCAGAACGCACTGTCGGCGTTTTTCTTTCCAGCGGCCTAGCCGCGCCGCAAGCTGACCAGCAGCACAAAGCCGACGCCGGACTTCCTCAGCGCCGGCGCCTCGATCGTCGAACCGGCATCGGCGCGCAGTGTCGGCACGGCCAGGACCGGGGCCGCCAGAAGCATCAGGATGAGCGCCGTCCGCGGCAGAAGCCGTAGGGTCTTGAGGGCATTGGCGGCGAGGCGGGTCATTGCGTTGGCTTTCTAAATGTCGCTGTCGGGTTCAGTGGCGAAGCTGGTTCGGGCAACTGAGCCGGCAGGAAATGGCGACGTCCCAGGCGCGGGGCGGACGGCCGGCTTCGGCGACAAGGACGGCGAACAACATGCCAAACAGGCTCATCAGCAGGCAGACGATGGTGAAGCGGCGGGCAAGCATTGCGCGGTGTGTCTCCTTCAACACGCGTGACAATGCCTTGCCCCGGCTGAACCGGCTCTGATGGCGGCGTTCATCTGGGGTTCAAAATGGTTGATGATCTGTGAGCGGGCCGCCTTGAGTGCCGCGACTTAAGGCGGCGCCGTGGCCGCGAGACCGGCGATGACATGAAAAACGGGGCCGACTGGCCCCGTTCACCCCGGCAGGAAGGGCACGATCAGAGCTTGTGCCAGGTCTGGCTTTTGCAGATCAGTCCGCCGAGCACGCAGCCGCTCATCTTGAGCGAACTGCCGGAAAGCGAAGCCTTGCCCGCATAGGTCTTGTCGGTTTCCGGGTCGGTTATGGTGCCGGCATATTTGTTATCGTCGGCCACCTTCAGCGAACCGATGTGCTTGCCGGCAAATTTGCCGGATTTGAGCGTAATGGAAAACGCCCCGTCACCGCCCGAGATGGCGGCAGTCGATCCGGCTTGCGTTTTCCAATTGCCTTCGATCGGATCGGCCCATGCCGCGCCGGTCATCATTATTGCGGCCGCGAGGGCCAGGCTCACTTTTCGAAACACGTCTCTCCTCCCTCAGGCAAGTCCAATCGGGCTCCGTCCCGCTGTCTGCCCCTTACGCAAACGTAAGCTAGTCCAGCTCCCGGCAAAACAAAAGCGGTGCCGCGACGGAAGGGTTTGCGGGTTTTTACGCGCTCCCGAACGGCCGTGCCGGCGAAAAGTGAAACGGGCCGCACACTGTCTTTGTTTTCCGTGGTTAGCGGAGTCTTGATCCGCTCCCCGCAAGTTTTCTTCAAATTTTGTGCAAACCGGCGCGATTGCTGGCTTTGTATCCTTAACGAATTTTCGCGTTTACCTCTTGTTTTAGCTTTGTTTTCCTCAAATTAAGCACGCCATTTAACGACGGATTCAACCCTCCGCTGCATTCTCGAAAGCATCGAAAGAGCGGCCGCCCCCGAAGGTAACCAAGGACACCGAGGGACAGACGGAGACAGCTCTCGGGAGCCAGAACAGGGGATTGAAATGGCACGTTTTGAAATGCTTGAAGCCGGCTTCGGCGCCATGGGGACAACTGCCCAGGCCGATATTCTTTTCGAGTTGGGCATGATGTATGCGACCGGCCGCGATTGCGAGACCGATGTCGTCGCCGCCCACAAATGGTTCAACATCGCCGCGATCAAGGGTTCGGCCCGCGCCGCGGAACTGCGCTCTGAATTGTCGGCCGCCATGTCGAAGGTCGAGATCGCCAAGGCGCTGCGCGAAGCCCGCGAATGGATGACGATGCACTGAATTCGCCAGCATCGACTTCAAGGGGGTACTGAGTTCACGACAGGGACGCTTCGGGTCAAGGCCGCGCAGACGGCCGGGCCCGAAAAAATCAAGGCCGCGCAAGACGGCTGGACCAAGTCAAGACCAAGAACGTGGCAGGCTGACCAGGCCGAGCCGTGCAAAAGACAGGGAAGGCGAGCGGGTCCCGGCGCTGATGCGTTGGGAAGCTCGATGGCAAAAGCCGCGACCGGCCGGAACAAGGCTGGCGCGGCTTTGTCTTTGCGTGTTGCAGGCCCAATCGAGTGCCGACGATGCGTCTAGACAGCTCCGGTGAAGGATGAAATTCTCCCGCCACTCTGGAAAGGCGGCGCCAGGCCCGCCCCCCGCGGAGGGAGGGAATTTGTGTCCAAAAAAAAAAATAAAATTTTTTGGGCCGCCAAAAATATTTTATATA
>NZ_JAMYUP010000054.1:0-37143 GCF_040323155.1 Mesorhizobium sp. M0060 | reverse complement strand
TCGCAGCTGAAGTCGATCGGCCTCGAACCCTATGACTGCCTCAATCCCGGCCTGATGGACTACATCGCCACCTGGACGGCGAAGAAGTCCGGCGCGTTGCCGGCCTAGTAGCCGCTCGAATATCATCGATTGAGCCGGGCGACGTCGCCCGGCTCTTTCACATTTGGAGAAACGATGCCCGCACCCGCTATTCTCGTCGATGCCGATGCCTGTCCGGTGAAGACCGAGGTCGAAAAGGTTGCCGAGCGGCACGGCATCGTCATCACCTTCGTCTCCAATGGCGGCTTGCGTCCGTCGCGCGATCCGATGATCCGCAATGTCGTCGTCTCCAAGGGCGCCGACGCCGCCGACGACTGGATCGTCGACAATGCCCGGCCCAACGACATCGTGGTGACCGCCGATATCCCGCTTGCCGCCCGCGCGGTGGCGCTTGGCGCCCATGTGCTCGGCCCGACGGGACGCCCGTTTACGCCGGAAACGATCGGCATGGCGGTGGCGATGCGCGATCTCAAGCAGCATCTGCGCGAGACCGGCGAAAGCAAGGGCTACAATTCGAGTTTCGCGCCGCAGGATCGCTCGCGGTTTCTTAGCGAGCTCGACCGCATCTTGCGGCGGGCGCTGAAATCCGCCACAGCGGACTAAAACCATGACGACCGGTACGCCGAACAGGATACCAATGCAGCGGCACATGCACTTCGCCGTGTCGGCCTGCATCGGCGTGGCAGCCTTTGGCGCGGCGCTGATCTGGCGCGCGCCGCTTGCCTACTCGATCGGCGCGAATGTGTTCTTTGCCGCCTATATCATTCTTGTCGTCACCCACATGCCACGGCTCACCGGCAGCTATCTGCGCAAGAATGCGCGCGACACGGACCTGCCCGTGCTGGCCATCTTCGCCGTGACCTTGGTCGTCGTCGGTATTGCCATCATCTCCTTGTTTCAATTGATCAATAGGGAGAAAAGCGCGGATTCCGTCGAACTTACGGTCGCGCTGCTGTCAATCCCGCTGGGCTGGTTTACTATCCATGCCATGGCGGCACTTCATTACGCGCATCTCTACTGGATGGATGGCGATGCGATAGACACCGAAACCAAAAAGAAGACACCGGTCGGCGGCCTCGACTTCCCGGGCGGCAAACGGCCGGAAGGCTCGGATTTCCTCTATTTTGCGACAGTGATCGGCATGACGGCGCAAACCGCCGACACCAACATCACGACCTCGCAAATGCGCCGTGTCGTGCTTGTGCATTCGATCCTGTCGTTCTTCTTCAACACGGTCATCGTTGCGGCCGCGGTCAACCTCGCCGTCAGCCTCGGCAGTCCGTAATAAATCCGTGATCGGGTGAAACATCGCTTTGGCCGGGGACGTATTGGGAGGAGAAGAGATCTGACAGCCCGTGGCGAACCGCGCCGCCGGAAGGAACAAAACAGATGGAATCGCTTGCCAGAAACCAAGCCGCCGGAGCAGATACCGCCGCGCCGAGCGATGCGACGCTGATCTATCGGCAGTCGCGCTGGACGCGGCTGACGCACTGGCTGTGGGCGATCGCGCTGTTTTTCATGCTGCTTTCCGGCCTGCAGATCTTCAACGCCCGCCCACAGCTCTACATCGGCAAGGAGTCCGGCTTCGGATACAACAACACCATCTTCGCCATTGGCGCCGAGAATACGGCGACTGGCCCGCGCGGCTACACCGAGATCTTCGGCAAGCGCTTCGATACAACCGGCGTGCTCGGCTGGTCGGGTCTGGCCGGCCAAGAGACGTCCCGCGCCTTCCCGTCCTGGGCGACGATCCCTTCCTATTACGACCTCGGCACCGCGCGCGTCGTTCATTTCTTCTTTGCCTGGGTGCTGACCACCACGCTGCTGGTCTGGCTGGTCGCCAGCCTGATCAACGGCCATTTGCGCCGCGATCTTGCGCCGCGCCTCGATGATATCAGGCGCTTGCCGCGAGACATCGTCGAGCACGCCAAGCTCAGGTTCCACCACACGCGCGAATACAACACGCTGCAGAAAATGGCCTATGGCGGGGTGCTGTTCGTGCTGCTGCCGCTGATGATCATCACCGGCCTGGCGATGTCGCCCAGCATGAACTCGGTGCTGCCGTTCCTGAACGACCTGCTCGGCGGCCGGCAGACGGCGCGCACCATTCATTTCGTGGTGATGCTGCTGCTCGTCGCCTTCTTCGTCATCCATATCCTGATGATCCTGGCCGCCGGCCCGCTCAACGAGCTGCGTTCGATCGTCACTGGCTGGTACCGCACCGATCCGCCGGCGCCTGGCGACAAAGCGCCAGAAAGGAGTGCCTGACATGGCTAAATTTGAGATCAGCCGCAGAAAATTCCTGAGCTCGGCCAGCCTCGGCCTTTCCGGCATCATGCTGTCGGGCTGCGACGCCTTCGACAGCCAGCTTGGCGTCGGTGACGGCCTGCGCAGCTTTCTCGAAAGCGCCAACGGCCTGACCTGGCGGGCGCAGCGGCTGCTTGCCGGCCGTGACGCGCTGGCGCCGGAATTCACCGAGGCCGACATTCGCCAGCCGCAGCGGCCGAACGGCATTACCGCGCCTGACGACGATTACTATAAGGGCCTGCTCGCCAACAATTTCGCCGACTGGCGGCTCGAGGTTTCCGGCCTCGTCGAAAAGCCGCTGTCGCTGAGCCGCGAGCAGCTGACGAACATGCCGAGCCGCACGCAGATCACCCGCCACGATTGCGTCGAAGGCTGGAGCTGCATTGCCAAATGGACCGGCACGCCGCTGTCGTTGGTGCTCGATCTGGCGGTGGTCAAGCCGCAGGCACGCTACCTCATGTTCCACTGCCTCGACACGATCGATCGCAGCCTCGCCGGGGATATCAAATATTACGGCTCGATCGACCTGATCGATGCCCGTCATCCGCAGACCATCCTTGCCTATGGGCTCAACGGCAAGCCGTTGCCGGTCGAGAACGGCGCACCGCTGCGCGTCCGCGTCGAGCGCCAGCTCGGCTATAAGATGCCGAAATACCTATACAAGATCGAGCTCGTCGACGGCTTCGCCAATCTCGGCGGCGGCAGAGGCGGCTATTGGGAGGACAATGGCTACGACTGGTACGGCGGCATCTGATGCGGCCGTTGCGCTCAATGGCTTAGTGCCTTTTTCTCAGGCCACCTTGTCGATCAGCGGCTTCAGCGCCGGATGGATTTCCGGCGAGGCGTGCTTGATCATCGTCAGCAACGCACGCTCGTTCTCCTGCAACGGCCGGTCGCCTATGTGTTCAGCTAGCCATTTCGCCTCGCCGGCATCGACCGTCTCGGCGCGACGGGCCAGTGCCTCGGCTGCCTTGTTCTTCGCTTCCCACTCGGCCTCGACGTCGCCCGGCGAGTGATAGACTTCCATGATGCCGGACAGGCCGCCCGACACCATGCGGCTGAAGAAACCGCCGATCTCCGGATCGGAGTGCTCAAAGAAGGAATCCCGGCGCAGCGCCACGTCGCGCACCGGCGCTTCGTAGCCGGCCGAACACATGACGAAATTGGCGATCGCCTTGACGAACAGATCGTTCCACGCCGGATCGTTGTCGGCCGCCTTTGTCCGCTCGTTGATCTTGAACAGCACCTCGGCCTCGGCGCGGCTGATGGCGATGTTGCCATCGCCGCCATAGGCGTAAAGGATGCGGCGCAACAGCTCGACCTCAGCCTTGGCAATCGACCCAGGGATAAGTCTGCCGCCGGTCATGAGCGGCCCCTTGCCGTCCACGACCGCATGAGCGACCTGCTCCAGCGCATAGCTGGAAAGCGTGCTCGGCGATGATTTGGCAACTTCCAGCACATGCACCAGCAGCTCGAGCTCGGTCCGGCTGTCGACCATGCCGTCGCGCGAAATCGTCCGGACCAGCCAGTCGGCATTCTCCTGCGAGACATAGCCCGCCGGCTTTTCCTGGTGGACGATGAAGTCGGTGACGGCCTCGACGAAAAACTCAGGCCATTCCGCGCATTTGTCCCTCGCCGTCGCGTCGAGCGCAAACAGCGCCTCGGCCTCGCCGCGCGTTACCACGCCGTCGCCGAACACTTCGCGGCGCAGCATGATCACGTCTTCGGCCGTGATCCGATTTTTCGAGGTCAGCCCGGCCACCGGCGCGCTCATGATCAGTTCGCCCATTTTTGTTCCCCGCCCGCGCCCGGCAATTGCCGGTCCTCATCCGGTATATCTGCAAGGTCTTGAGAAACCGGCAAGCGGCGTGGTTAGCGAAGGCTTGCCTATAAGAAGGCCCGCAAAGAGGGCTTGTTAGTAAAATGTCGCCGGCAGGTGACAAGGTGTCGTCCACAGGCTATGGATGGCGCGTCGAGGGCTCTTAACCGAGTCCTACCTGTTTGCGGGAGAGAGCAGCGAGAGCTGCCGCCGAAGGGGAAATCGCCCGAAATCTCTCAGGCAAAAGAACCGTAGACGGGAAAGACACTCTGGAAAGTCGGGGCTTGCCCCCGCGCCGAAGGTGTAAGCGCTGCCGACAGAGTTACGGGGCGCGAGTCTCTCAGGCTTCAGACAGAGGGGCACGGACTGGTCGCCATTTGCGGCCGCTTGCGTGCGACTCTGGAGATGACATGACGGGCGACACCAAACACCTTCCCCTCGAAGATCTGCACATGGCAGCCGGTGCGCGTTTCGGCGCCTTCGCCGGCTGGTCGATGCCGCTGACTTATCCGGCCGGCGTGATGAAAGAGCACCTTCACAGCCGCGAGCATGCCGGTCTGTTCGACATCTCGCACATGAAGCTGTTCGAAATCAGCGGTCCGGGCGCCGCAGCACTTCTGAACCGCGCCTGCCCGTTCGATGCCGGCGCGCTTGAGATTTCCCAATCCAAATACACGTTCTTCCTCAACGAGGCCGCCGGAATACTCGACGATCTGATCGTCACCAGGCTCGACGCCGAGCGCTTCATGATGGTCGCCAATGCCGGCAACGCCGCCGCCGACGAAAAGCATCTGCGCGCGCTGGCCGGGGGCGATGTGAAAGTGGACGCGCTCGATCGCGTCTTCCTGGCCATCCAGGGCCCTGCGGCGTGGGCCGCCCTTTCGCGCGCCGGCATCGAGACCGGGTCGCTGGTGTTCATGCACGGCATCGAGCCGCGCGAAAAATGGTTCATGAGCCGGTCTGGCTACACCGGCGAAGACGGTTTCGAGATCGGTCTGCCCGAGGCGGACGCAAGAACTCTCGTCGCCAGGCTGCTCGAGGACGAACGTGTGATGTGGATCGGCCTTGCCGCCCGCGACAGTTTGCGGCTCGAAGCAGGGCTGTGCCTGCACGGTCTGGACATCACGCCGGAGATCGATCCGGCCAGTGCCGGGCTGATGTGGGCCATCCCCAAGGAGGTTCGCGCCTCTGGGGCCTTCATCGGCGGCGATGCATTGCGCGCCATCCTGGAGCGCGGCCCGGCGCAAAAACGCGTCGGTTTGAAGCCGGACGGCCGCCAGCCGGTGCGCGCCGGTGCTGCCCTTTTCGATGCCGACGGCAATCCTGCCGGCCATGTCACCTCAGGCGGCTTCGGCCCCTCGGCCGGTCATCCGGTCGCCATGGGCTACGTCCAGACGCCGCTTGCCAAATCCGGCGCAAAACTGTTCGCCGATGTCCGCGGGACGAAAATCCCGGTCGACATCCACCCCTTGCCCTTCACGCCCCATCGCTACCGCAAAGGATGAACTTCATGGCAAAGACCTATTTCACCGAAGATCACGAATGGCTTCGCGTCGAGGGCGGCATCGCCACCGTCGGCATCACCGACTACGCACAGCAGCAGCTCGGCGATCTCGTCTTCGTCGAACTGCCGGAATTGGGCAGAAAACTGGCCAAGGGCGACACCGCAGTGGTGGTCGAATCGGTCAAGGCGGCATCGGACGTCTATGCGCCGGTCGACGGCGAGATCACCGAGGCCAATACCTCGCTGTCATCGGATCCTTCGCTCGTCAATTCGGCGGCGACCGGCGACGGCTGGTTGTGGAAGATGAAGCTGGCCAATGAGAGCCAACTCGAAGGCCTGCTCGATGAGGCGGCCTACCAGGCGCATATCGGCTGATGACACGACCAGGACATTGAACATGACCGCAGCACCCTACCCCTTCTCGGCTCGCCATATCGGCCCAGGCCTCAATGACGTCAGAGCCATGCTGGCCACGATCGGCGTTCCCTCAGTCGAGACGCTGATCAGCCAGGCAGTGCCGAAGTCGATCCGGCTCGACCGTCCATTGGCCCTGCCCGCCCCCGCAAGCGAAGCGGAAGCGCTGGCGGAGCTCGCGGCGACGATGGCGAAAAACACCATGCTGAAGAGCTTCATCGGTACCGGCTATCATGGCGTCCACGTGCCGCCGGTAATCCAGCGCAATCTGTTCGAGAACCCGGCCTGGTATACCGCCTACACGCCCTACCAGGCCGAGATCAGCCAGGGCCGGCTGGAAATGCTGTTCAACTTCCAGACGCTGGTCGCCGAACTGACCGGCCTGCCGGTGGCGTCGGCCTCGCTGCTCGACGAGGCGACGGCGGTGGCCGAAGCGGTCGGCATCGCGCTGCGCCATCATCGCGACAAGCGGACCAAGGTGGCGCTCGCCGGCACGCCGCATCCGCAGACGCTCGACGTGGTGCGCACCCGCGCCGAGCCGCTGGGCATCGAGGTAGACGGCGAGGTGATCGACGACAACACCGCCGCCCTGTTGGTCTCCTGGCCGGACACGTTCGGCGTCTATGGCAATCACAAGGCAGCGATCGAAAAGGCCCGCGCTGCCGGCGCGCTGGTCGTCTTCATTGCCGACCCGTTGGGCCTGACGCTGACCGATGCGCCGGCCAAGCTTGGCGCCGACATCGCCGTCGGCCCGATGCAGCGTTTTGGCGTGCCGATGGGCTTTGGCGGGCCGCATGCCGCCTATTGCGCCGTCTCCGACAGGCTGACGCGGCTGATGCCCGGCCGGCTCGTCGGCCAGTCGACGGACAGCAAGGGCCGTCCCGGATATCGCCTCGCTTTGCAGACACGCGAGCAGCATATCCGCCGCGACAAGGCGACCTCCAACATCTGCACCGCACAGGCGCTGCTCGCCAACATGGCGACGGCCTATGCGATATGGCATGGCCCAGCCGGGCTTCAGGCGATTGCCGGCCGCGTCCACGCACTGGCCGACCGCCTTGCCGCCGGCCTTAAGGCAGCAGGCGTTTCGATACTTGGCGAAAGCCGTTTCGACACGGTGACAGTGGAAGTAAAGGGCAAAGCCGGCGCGCTCGCCGACGCTGCTGAAAAGACCGGCCGGTTGCTGCGCCTCATCGACGCCGACCATATCGGTATCAGCTTCGACGAGACCTCCACCGAGGCCGATCTGGAGGCGATTGCCACGCTGTTCAGCGCCAAGGCCGACGTTGCCGCCGGCAATTCCATGCCAGGAAAACCGCGCGGCAACGAGTTCCTCACCCAGCCCGTCTTCCACGACAACCGTTCGGAAACCGAAATGATGCGCTTCCTGCGCCGGCTGGCCGACAAGGACCTGGCGCTTGACCGCGCCATGATCCCGCTCGGCTCCTGCACCATGAAGCTCAACGCCGCCGCCGAGATGATGCCGGTAAGCTGGCCTGATGTCGCCAATTTGCATCCCTTCGCGCCGGCAAGCCACTCGGCCGGCTACCGCGCCATGATTGACGAGCTGGAAGGCTGGCTGGCGGAGATCACTGGTTTTGATGCCGTGACCTTGCAGCCCAATGCCGGCAGTCAGGGCGAATATGCCGGGCTGCTCGCCATTCGCGGCTACCACCGCTCACGCGGCGAAGGCCACCGCACGGTCTGTCTGATCCCGTCATCCGCGCATGGCACCAATCCGGCGAGTGCGGCGATGGCCGGCATGAGCGTCGTCGTCGTGCGCTGCACCGAAGACGGCAACATCGACGTCGACGATCTGAAGGCCAAGGCGGCCGAGCATGCGCAAGACCTCGCGGCGCTGATGTTTACCTATCCCTCGACGCATGGCGTCTTCGAGGAAGGCGCGCGCGACCTCTGCGCCCTTATCCATGAGCATGGCGGCCAGGTCTATTTCGACGGCGCCAATCTCAACGCGCTGGTCGGCCTCGCTCGGCCGGGTGACATCGGCGCCGATGTCTGCCACATGAACCTGCACAAGACCTTCTGCATCCCGCATGGCGGCGGTGGTCCCGGCGTCGGCCCGATCGGCGTCAAGGCGCATCTGAAGCCGTATCTGCCCGGCCACGTCACCGAAGGCTCGGGCCATGCCGTGTCGGCTGCACCGTTCGGCAGCGCGTCGATCCTGCCGATCACCTGGATGTATATCCGTATGATGGGCGCTTCCGGCCTGAAGCAGGCGACCGAGACGGCGATCATTTCCGCTAACTATGTGGCGACGCGGCTCGAAGCGCATTTCCCGGTGCTCTACAAAGGCAGGCACGGACGCGTTGCGCATGAATGCATCCTCGACACCCGCGTGCTCAAGGACAGTGCCGGCATCAGCGTCGACGACGTCGCCAAGCGGTTGATCGACTATGGTTTCCATGCGCCGACCATGTCGTTTCCGGTGGCCGGCACGCTGATGGTCGAGCCGACCGAGTCCGAGCCCAAGAGCGAGCTCGATCGCTTCTGCGATGCGATGATCGCGATATCGGGCGAGGCGGCCAAGGTGGCGAAAGGCGAATGGCCCCTGGCCGACAATCCGCTGGTCAATGCGCCGCATACCGCCGCCGAGGCGCTGGCCGGCCAGTGGACCCATCCCTATTCGCGCCTGGAGGCGGCCTACCCCGCCGGTGATGCCGATACTGCGGCAAAATACTGGCCGCCGGTCTCACGCATCGACAACGTCGCCGGCGACCGCAACCTGGTCTGCTCCTGCCCGCCGCTGTCGGAATATCTGGGTGCTGCGGAGTAGCAATCAGGCAGAACGCAAGGCCGGCCCCTCGGCCTTGCTCGCCTTGTCCTGGGCGACGACGCGATTTCGCCCGGCGCGCTTTGCCGCATAGAGTGCGGCGTCGGCTTCGGCCAACACATCGTCGAGACCGGTGCCGCTCGTCGCACCAAAGCCGATGCCGCCACTGACTGTGCTTCGCAACGGACCAAGCTGGGTGGCCACGACTTCCGTGCCGAAGGCGACGCTGATCTTGCTCGCTATGTCATAGGCCTTCTCTTCCGTCATCCGCGACATGACGAGCACGAATTCCTCGCCGCCCAGCCGGAAGGCGTCGACTCCGGTCCTGGCGTATTTCCTGATGACGGCGGCAAAGCGGCGCAGAACCTGGTCGCCGACCGGGTGACCGAATACGTCGTTCGTCCTCTTGAAATGGTCGAGATCGAACATGGCGACGGACATGAACGGACCGAAAGCCCGGTCACCGTAGAGTGCCGTCAACGCCCGCCGGTTCATCAGCCCGGTCAATGGATCGGTCATCGTCTCGGCCTTCAATTCGATCTGCGCCTGCAAATGGTGCAGGGAGAGCGTCAATGCACCAAACCCCGTCATGCAGGCGACGGCTACGACGGAATTCACCCGCTCGGCCCAATTGTCGGGCGCAACGCCGAGCACCCATTGGCCCTTGATTAGCAGAACCGCGCCGCAAAGTCCGAAGGACAGCGCACAGACGCCGCTCAGGAACGAGACGACCAGCAATATCCGACGATCGTGGCCACCCTTGATCCAGAACATCACCCCAATGAGCGAGAGCAGCGCCGTTACCGTCGCGTAGGTGACAATGAAGCCGATACCATCAAACCCGAGATACGTCGCGCCCGCGCAAACAGCCATCGCAATCAAGGTCGGCAGAACCGCGCGCCTGTAGTCGCGTATGCTGAGATATTGCATGGCCGACAGGCAGATAATCAGGAAGCCCAGGCTGAGAAGCGCAAGCACGATCTGGCAAAGCCAGGGGCTAGGATCCCTTGCGTAATGCCAAAACAAGACCACATGTGCGACGAGCATGAGAATGCCACACGCCACCGTCAGCACAAACCGTGCCTGTGGCGCGGTGAACCAGATCGCAAACATGGTGATGCTGAGACACGTGCCCGACAGCGCCGCCGCGAGCAGGAGCGAACTGTAATCCAACATGCTTAGGCGACAGCCTCTCGAGGGTTCCGCTGCATTCTAGGTCAGCGACACTCCGCGGATATCGTTTTTCAGCCAACCTTGCGGCGTAACCTTCGGACAGGGTTTACAAAACGTCGATGCTCCAAGCCTCGACCCCATTTCCGCCGCTTGGTTGTCGAATGGTTTTGCAGTAAGAGGCTCTATCCTCGAACGTAACAGGAACCTCCGTCGCCTGCCCGCGAAAAGCGTGGCAGTATCGGGGGTGATTCGCAGCATCGGAATCCAGGACCAGCATGGACGACAGCAACGATCTTTTCGGCAATCCGGAAAAGCCGCCGCAGCCAGCTCGCGCTACCGCGCGCCCGGCCGACCCGCTGGTGCAGGCGACGAAGCGCCCGCCAGCCCGCGATGCCAGCGAGAGCTATAGTGCCGCCGATATCGAGGTGCTGGAAGGGCTTGAGCCAGTGCGGCGCCGCCCGGGGATGTACATTGGCGGCACCGACGACAAGGCGATGCACCATCTGTTCGCCGAAGTCATCGACAATTCGATGGACGAGGCGGTCGCCGGCCATGCGACGTTCATCGATGTCGAGCTGTCCGCAGACGGATACCTGACGGTCACCGACAATGGCCGCGGCATCCCGGTCGATCCGCACCCGAAATTCAAGAAGCCGGCGCTCGAACTCATCATGACGACGCTGCATTCGGGCGGCAAGTTCGACAGCAAGGTTTACGAGACGTCCGGCGGCCTGCACGGCGTCGGCGTATCTGTCGTCAACGCGCTGTCGGACCATCTCGAAGTCGAGGTCGCGCTGGGAAGGAAACTTTATCGGCAAAAATTCTCGCGCGGTATTCCGGTCACCGGCCTGGAGCAACTCGGCGAGGTGCACAACCGCCGCGGCACGAAGATCCGCTTCCATCCCGACGAACAGATTTTCGGCAAGGGCGCGGCGTTCGAGCCGGCGCGGCTCTACCGCATGGCGCGCTCAAAGGCCTATCTGTTCGGCGGTGTCGAAATCCGCTGGACCTGCGATCCATCGCTGATCAAGGAAAAGGACACCACGCCGGCCAAGGCCGAGTTCCATTTTCCGGGCGGCCTCAAAGACTATCTGAAAGCCTCGCTCGGCGACGAATTCCAGGTGACTCGTGAAATGTTCGCCGGCAAGAGCGAGAAGCAAGGCGGCCACGGTTCGCTCGAATGGGCGGTGACCTGGTTCGGCGGCGACGGTTTTATAAATTCCTATTGCAACACCATTCCGACCGCCGAAGGCGGCACGCACGAGGCCGGGTTTCGCAACGTGCTGACGCGCGGCTTGCGCGCCTATGCCGATCTGGTCGGCAACAAGCGCGCTTCGATCGTCACCTCCGAGGATGTGATGATCTCGGCGGCCGGCATGCTGTCGGTGTTCATCCGCGAGCCGGAGTTCGTCGGCCAGACCAAGGACAGGCTGGCGACGATCGAGGCGATCCGTATTGTCGAAAGCGCCATCCGCGACCCGTTCGACCATTGGCTGGCCGACAATCCCCAGGAAGCCTCCAAGCTGCTCGAATGGGTGATCGCGCGCGCCGACGAGCGGGTGCGCCGCCGCCAGGAAAAGGAAGTTTCGCGCAAGAGCGCGGTGCGCAAATTGCGCCTGCCCGGCAAGCTCGCCGATTGCACGCAGAATGCCGCCGCCGGGGCCGAATTGTTCATCGTCGAAGGCGATTCGGCCGGTGGCTCGGCGAAGCAGGCGCGCGACCGCGCCAGCCAGGCGGTGCTGCCCCTGCGCGGCAAGATCCTCAACGTCGCCAGCGCCGGCAACGACAAGCTTGCCGGCAACCAGCAGATATCCGACCTGATCCAGGCCTTGGGCTGCGGCACGCGCTCGAGATACCGCGACGAGGACCTGCGTTACGACCGGGTCATCATCATGACCGACGCCGACGTCGATGGCGCCCATATCGCTTCGCTGCTGATCACCTTCTTCTACCAGGAGATGCCGAGCCTGGTCCGCGGCGGCCATCTCTATCTGGCGGTGCCGCCGCTCTACTCGATCCGGCAAGGCGGCAAGGTCGCCTACGCCCGCAACGATGCGCACAAGGACGAACTTCTGCGCACCGAATTCACCGGGCGCGGCAAGGTCGAAATCGGCCGCTTCAAGGGACTGGGCGAAATGATGGCCGCCCAGCTCAAGGAAACCACCATGGACCCGAGGAAGCGCACGCTGCTCCGGGTCGACGTCATCGACGCCGAGGCGGCGACCAAGGATGCGGTCGACGCGTTGATGGGGACCAAGCCCGACGCCCGTTTCCGCTTCATCCAGGAACGCGCGGAATTCGCCGAGACGGAAGTGCTGGATATCTGAGCCCCCGCCGCTAGCTTGCCCTTCTGAGCTGGAGACGAGCACGTGACCTGGGCGCGGCTGAAGGACGGTATCGGCACGCGGATCGCTGGCCTGACGCGGCCGACGCGCTCGGACTGGATCTTTGCCCTACGCACCGTTTCGGCCGGTCTCATCGCGCTTTTGGCCGCCTATGCGCTGAAGCTCGACCACCCGCAATGGGCGATGATGACGGTGTTCATCGTCGCCCAGCCGGTCGCCGGCATGGTGCTGGCGAAGGGGTTTTATCGTCTGCTCGGCACGCTTGCCGGCGCGCTGGCGGCGATCGGCATAACCACTGTTTTCGGTGCCAGTCCGTGGCTGCTGGTTACCGTTCTTGCTATCTGGATCGGCATCTGCACGCTGGTCTCGTCACTACTGCGCAATCCGGAAGCCTATGGTGCCGCCCTTGCCGGCTACACCGCGATGATCATCGGTCTGCCGGCGTTCGGACAGCCGCACCTCGTTGTCGATCTCGCCCTGGCGCGCTGTGCGGAAATCGTTCTTGGCATCGTCTGCGCCGCCCTGACCAGCCGGCTGATCCTGCCGAAATTGGCCGCCGATGCCATCGTCTCGAGACTGAAGCGCAGCATTCTCGACCTGGCAGCCTACGCGGACGGTGCTTTTTCCGGCGGCGATGCGGAAAGGCTTGCCGGGCTGCACCGCAAGCTGATCGGCGACGTCCAGACGCTGGGCGAAATGCGCGCCTATGCAAGGCTGGAAGGGCCGAGCCTCGCCACCCGCGCCTATCCGGTCCGGCGTACCATCGGCCAGCTTCTGTCGGCCCTGTCGGCGGCGCGTGCGCTGCATGCCCATGCCGCGCCGAAGAATGCAGCCCTTATTCCGGTGCGCAGCGAACTGCGGGCTCTCGTCGGCGAACTGGCAGCCAAGCCGGGCGCGCTGGACGACACGGCGCCCTGGGTGGCGCGGCTCGACGCAATCGTCTACAAGGCGCGGCAGATGCCGGACATCGCGGCAGGGCAAGGCCCCGGGCATGACAATGACAGGGTTGGCACGGTCACACGCCTCACCATTGCCGCCGACTTCGCCGAAGCCATGCAGCAAGTGCTGCGCGGCCTGGACGCACTCCGCTCCCCCTCGCCCCGTGCCAGTCGCGAACGGCGGCAGCCGGCGCTGGTGGTGCACCGCGACTACCGTGCGGCATCGCGCAACGCCGTGCGTGCCGCAGTCGCCACGCTCCTGGTCGCCGCCTTCTGGCTGACGACGAAATGGTCGGATGCGGCGGGCACGGTCATTCTGGTTGCGGTCGTCTCCAGCCTGTTCGCCGCTCGTCCTGATCCGATCCGGTCGGCGTGGAGCTTCTTCGAGGGCACGTTGCTGGCCCTGCCCTTTGCGTTTCTCGTCGGCCAGCTGGCGCTTCCCGCTTTGCCCGGCTTCGGCTGGTTCATGGTCTTCGTCGTGCCGATCCTGGTGCCGGCTGCACTGGGGATGGCCAATCCGCGCTATATCGGTGTGGCGACGGCCTTCGCCATAAATTTCCTCGCCTTCCTTAGCCCGCATCAGGCGATGACCTACGATCCGTTGCCGTTCCTCGCCGGTTCGGCATCGATCCTGGTTGGTATTCTTCTGGCGATCGGCGTCTTCGCCGTCGTGCTGCCCGCCGACCCTTGGGTCACCATCAACCGCATCCTGCAAGCAATGCGCGAAGATCTTGCACGCCTTTGCCTGCATGACCGCCTGCCGCGGCGATCGGCTTTCGAAAGCCTTGCCTACGACCGGATCAACCAGTTGATGCCACTGCTGCAGAACGCCGGCAAGGAAGGCGACGCCGTTCTCGGCGGCGGCATTGCTGCCGTTACCGCCGGCCTCGAAATCCTGCGGCTGCGCAACGCGCAGCAAAGTTCCACGATCCCATCCGAAACAGCACTTTCCATGACCAATTTCCTGCGCGGGCTGGCGCGCGAACTGCTGTTCCGGCGGCCCGGCGAACCGCGGACTGCGACTGCCACCGTCGCCAGGCAATATGCAGCCGGTATCGCTGAACGAAGCGACGCCGCCGAAATGCTGCAGATCGCCGCCTCGCTGCGCATCATCGCCGCCGCGATCGAGGATTTTCCAGACTTTTTCGCGAAAGACCGGGTTTAGCTAGATCGCTGCCATATTGGCCTCGTTCTCTGCGCTACAGCTTTCGCATCGGCGCGACCACTCGGGCCGGCTTTGTTTCATCGCCAAGATCGACCCCGAAATGCTTCGCTACCCGTAAAATAAGGTCCGAGATGTTGTCGATGGCTTCCTGAAGTTTCGCGCGATCAGGTGCGCGAGGTATCTGGCCGGAAGGCAATGTATATCGAAAAGTGGTCGCGTAGGCTCCCAGCCATACGACTGAGTTCAATGCCGCCTTCTCAGCATGGTCGTCCGGGAATCACCTCACAACTTTATCGAGCTGATGTGCGTCGTGACGTTCGATATGAACAGCCTCCGAAGTCGCCAGCGCCCGGACAACCTGCTCGATCGCCCTGCTCACTCAGATAAGCCGCATTTCTGGACCCGGATTCAGCGAGAAGACGTGCATCCCTGATACATCCATTCGCCAATCGAAGCGCACTGGCGATGGTCCGGTGGTCAGATATCTAACCGGTGCCCTTTCCGAGCAACATCATAAGCAATCGTGTTTCGCGAACCCCAGCTTGCGGCCAATTCGCTCGCCGTAGTGGCAAGGATCGTGGCAGGAATTCCGACTTCATGCTGAACGGTCCAGCCGACGAGCGGATCAAGTAGTTCCGGCTGAGCGTCGTCAGGCAAAGCAACGAGAATATCCCAGTCGCTGTCAGGGCGATTGTCGCCTCGCGCTCGACTGCCGAACAGCCATATAGAATCAGGATTCAAGCGAACCCTGATCTCGTCAATCAACGGCTTGATTTCGGCCGGAACCGTGAGGCTTTTTGAAGCTAAATGGCGCATACTCAAACATAGGACCACTTTTTTGCGCCTACAACGGCAGGCAAGCCAACCGGCCAGTCCTAAAGCTTTAAGTTTGTGCTAGGCAGCAGCAATCGCCAGTGCGTGCCCGCGTGCGTTTTCGCGCAGCGCGTCGAGATGGATCGACTTGACCAGCCCGGCGAGATCGCCTTCGGCCGACTGCCCGCCCAATTCCTTCAGCATCAGCCAACTGACTTCCTGCACGCCGGCGAGGCGCTTGCCATTGGCGACCTCACGCCAGACCTTCAGCGCACGCAGGATGATGGCGTGGGTGGCGGCGGCAAGCCCGGCACTGCGGAACAGTGCCTGCAACGCCACGTCGTGGCCGCCGGCCAGCAGCGCCCTAACGCGTTGCTCGGATTGCTGGCTGAGCGCGACCAGTGCCGAGCCGAAGAAGTCGACCTTGCCATGCGCGATGGTGCGGATGATGAAGCTTGCGGTCAGGTCGCCGCGCAGGCGCAGATGCTCGACAAGCGCGGTATGTTCCTCTGCCCGCGTGCCTTCGATCAGTGTCACCGAAGCCTTGACGCAGGCATCGCGCGTGACGCGCTCGGCCCTGGCGGCGCCCATCAGCGCCAGCACCAGCGGCGACCCCTTGAGCGTCTCGCCGAGCTTGACCAGCAGCATATGCCGGCAGTCGGCGGGCAGACGCGCGTCGGCGATCAGCGCCTCGCGCACCAGAGGCAGATGGCCGTGCCGCTCGGCCATGCGGCGAAAGCTGACAGATGCAATGTCGGCGCCGCTGTTGGCGAGCAACGTGGCGCAGGCTTCGGGCTCGCCAATCTCGGCGATCGCTGCCGCTACCGACATCGAGACGCGCGGCCGGTCGGCGATCACCTTCTGCGTCGCCTTCTGGCCGCTGGCGACCCGGTCGATCAGGTCTGCATCGGTAAGCAGCGGCGAGCGTGCCAGTACCAAAGCGGCCACTTCAGGCTGGTCGGACGCCAGCGCGCTGACGATCTGCAGCGGCGCATGATGGCTCATGGAAAGCGCTTCGGCGATCGCCAGCCGCACCTTCGACGACGCATCGTCGAGCAGCAGCGTCAGCGCCGCCTCCGCCGCGCAGCGGTCCTCGAAAGGCAGGTCCGAGTCGACATAGGCGCGAGCCAGCGCGCTTGCCGCCGCAGCGCGCTCCGACACCTTCGCCGTGTGGATCCATTTCAGGAAATGCGAAACGACCATGTCGCCTGCTTACGCCCCTTGCCAGAACGCTTCTGACCCTGGTGGAGACCGTAGGCACAAATGGTTTACGAACGGTTCACCATGTTCGTTAACTGGCTTGCGAGCGCGATATGCAACGCCTATCAACCCTTAGAGCGACGTGCGTCCTTTCGGACGCACAAAGTACGCTCTAACACTTTGAATCCTCGCATCGTGCTTTCCGAAAATCGATACCAATTTTCGGGCCGATGCGGCAGCGGAGGAGATCGACCATGGCCGGGCTTTATCTTGAGGAGTTCGTCGTCGGCCATGTGTTCAAGCACGCGCTGCGCAAGAGCGTGACCGAAAGCGACAATATGCTGTTTTCGGTGATGACACTGAACCCGCAGCCGCTGCACATCGATTTCGACTTCGCCGCGAAGAGCGAATGGGGCAAACCGCTGGTCAATTCGCTGTTCACGCTTGGCCTGATGATCGGCATTTCGGTCAACGACATCACTGTCGGCACCACCATTGCCAATCTCGGCATGAAGGAGACCGTGTTTCCGCATCCGGTGTTCCACGGCGACACGATCCGCGTTGAGACCACGGTGGTTTCGGTGCGCGATTCCAGGTCGAAACCGGACCGCGGCATCGTCGAGTTCGAGCACCGCGCCTATAACCAGAACGACCTATTGGTTGCCAAATGCACGAGGCAAGCCATGATGATGAAAAAGGCATAGCCGATGCGTTCTCTGCTCTTCGTTCCCGGCGATTCGGAAAAGAAGCTGGAGAAGGGTTTTGGCGTAGGCGCTGACGTGGTCATCGTCGACCTCGAGGATTCGATTGCCTCGCAGAACAAGGTTCTGGCGCGCGACACCGCGGCGCGTTTCATCGCCGAGCACAGGCATCAAACCAGCTCCGCGATCTATGTGCGCGTCAATGATCTTTCGACCGGACTGACCGACGACGATCTGGCGGCGCTCGTGCCGGTGAAACCAGACGGCATCATGCTGCCGAAGTCGAACAGCGGACGGGATGTCCAGCAGCTGTCGGCCAAGCTCAGGGTGCACGAAGCCGAAACCGGGCTGCCGGACGGCGCGATAAGGATCGTGCCGATCATCACCGAAACGGCAGCTGGCGTTTTGGCCGCTGCAACCTACACCGAGGCAAGCGCGCGGCTTGTCGGCGTCACCTGGGGCGCGGAAGATCTGTCGGCAGCAATCGGCGCACGCGCGATGCGCGACGCGAATGGCCGCTACACGGATGTGTTTCGCTTCGCCCGCACCATGACCATTCTCGCCGCAGGTGCCGCGGAAGTCGCGGCGATCGACACGGTGTTTCCGGATTTTCGCGACATGGCTGCCTTTGAGGCTGAATGCGCCGAGGCCGAGCGCGACGGGTTCACCGGCAAGATGGCGATCCATCCGGCGCAGGTGCCGGTCATCAACGCCGCCTTCACGCCTTCGGTGCAAGCGGTGAAAAATTCGCTGGCAATCGTCGAAGCGTTCAAGACAGCGGGAAATCCCGGCGTCGTCGGCATTGACGGCAAGATGTACGACCGGCCGCATCTCAAGCTCGCCGAGCGCCTCCTGGCACGAGCCAGGGCGGCGGGGCTTGACGCTTAGGGTCTCTTCCGCGTCGCAAATTACCCCACCCACGGTCCCGAATAGTCGGCATAGAGCGTTGCCGGATCGGGCCGCGGCCGCTCCGGCGCCGGTCCCTGGCAGGAGCCGATATGGACGAAGCCGACGACCCGCTCATGCGGCGCCAGACCCAGGATCGCCCTGCCCTCCGGCACGTCGGAATACCAGTTGCTGATCATGTTGGTGCCGTAGCCCAGCGCATTGGCTGATAGCATCAGGTTCAGCGCTGCCATGCCGCCGGACAGGAACATCTCCCATTGCGGGATCTTTGGATTTTCCCTGGGGATCGAGATCACGCCGATAACCAGCGGCGCCCGCGAAAAGCGTGCCAGTTCCTGGTTGCGGCGGCCTTCCGGCAGCGGCCCTTCGCGCTGTTCGGCAAGTGCCGCCAGCTTTTTGCCGATCTCGACGCGAACCTCGCCGCGATAGAGGATGAAACGCCACGGCTCCAGCCGGCCGTGGTCCGGCACCCGCGACGCTGCGGCGATCATCGTCGCGATCTCCGCATCGCTCGGTGCCGGTTCTTTCAAATCCGGGATCGGCGCGGAATTTCGGGTCAGCAGAAAATCGATGATGGGCGACGCCATAAGCGCAAGTCTCCTGGAATTTGAGCTGAAGCGCACCATCGGGATATCGGGCGGCTCGGGCATTGGCGCGGCGCGCCGGACAAAGAGCCCTGTAGCAGAAGCCGATCGGACTCTTCGGACTCTTAAGCCTTGAAATTGCCACCGCCTTGGGCTTCAACGCAAGGCATGTTTGAGGGGACATTGCGTCTTTTCCTGATTTGGCTGGGCGCCGCCCTGTTGATGGTGCCGGTTTCGCCGGCTGCCGCGCAGGATGCGGACGGCATCGGCAATCTGAAACTTCCCGGAATTTCGAGTTATGCGTCGCCCAAAAGCGATACGTCGCTGGCGTTGGGCGGCAGCGGGGCGATCACGCTGTCGGCGCAGCTGATTGACAAGGGCGCCGATATCGCGCGCGGCATCGTCTGGCGCGTCTTCAAGCCCGAGCCGGCCGGCGACGGCAAGCTGCCGATGGTCGCCTCCGCTCATGGCGGCACCGCCGTGTTCCAGCTCGAGCCGGGTTCCTATCTGGTCCACGCCTCCTACGGGCGGGCCGGCGCCACCAAGCGCATCACCGTCGGCAAGGAAGCCAAGCGCGAGAGCCTCGTGCTCGATGCTGGCGGCCTCAAGCTTGATGCCGTGCTGTCGGGCGGGGTGCGCATTCCGCCGAAGAAGCTGCGCTTCTCGATCTATGAGAGCCACGCCGAGCCCGATGGCGATCGTGCGCTGATCATACCCGATGTCGAGCCGAACAGCGTCGTGCGGCTCAATGCCGGCATCTACCACGTTGTTTCGACCTATGGCGCGGTGAATGCGGTCATCCGCTCCGACATCCGTGTCGAGGCCGGCAAGCTGACCGAAGCGACGGTCGAGCACCGTGCGGCCGAGATGACCATGAAGCTGGTGCGCGAACCAGGCGGCGAGGCGATCGCCGACACCTCCTGGTCGCTGCTCAACGAGTCCGGTGATCCGATCAAGGAAACCGTCGGCGCCTTTGCATCGATGGTGCTGGCCGAGGGCGACTACACCATCATCGCCAAGAACCGCGACCGCATCTACCAGAAGGATTTTACGGTGGTGGCCGGGCACAATCAGGACATTGAGGTCCTGGCTACCGAGGCTTCGGCCATCGACTCCGAGGAAGGCGCCGACTAGGCCGCGCCCCTCTAGGCTGCTTTGCGCATGCGTCGCGCCAGCAAGTGTACGCGGCCACGCGCCTCGGCCGCAGCCAGATCGAAGACGCCGCGCTGAAGGCGTTCGAGCAGGGCTTTGCGGTCGCGCAGAGGCTCCAGTTCGTCCCACTCCAGCGTGTCTCCGACGCGCACCTCGATCGATTTGCCGGACAGCCGCGAAAATTCGTGGATGAGCAGAGAGATGCGCAGCGTCAGCGAAGCCCTGCCGACGAATTTCGCTACACGCCCGTCGCGTTCGGCCATGTTCATGGGACCACTGACCAGATGGAACAGCCGGCCGTTCTGGCCGGAAAAATGCATTGGGATGACCGACGCCTTGGCATCCTGAACGAGACGGGCCGGAAACATCTTCCACGGCAGATCGCGCGCCCGGCCAAATCCCTTCGGCGCGGTGGCGACGCCGCCGGCCGGGAAGACGACGATGGTGACGCCTTCGTTGAGCAGCCGCACCGCCTCATGCCGCACCGCCATGTTGTTCTTCAGCGCGTCCTTGGTCTCGGAAAAGTCGATCGGCAGTGAGTACGGCTCCATCTCGCGGATCTTGAGCAGATCCTTGTGGATCATGACGCGAAACGGCCGGCCGAGCCGCTCTGCCAGCGACAGCACCGCAATGCCGTCGCCGATGCCGAACGGATGATTGGCGACGATCACCAGCGGCGTGTCGGGCAGCTTCGCCGGCGGCCATTGGGCTGCGGTCCGCACCCGGACGTCGATCAGATCCAGCATGCGGCTGAACACGCGCTCGCCGCCAGGCACCACGTGCCGGCGCCAGAAATCATAGAGTGCCGCGAAGCGATCGCGTCCCGACAGGCCTTCGACCGAATGGATGAACCAGCGCGTCAGCGCCGGCTGATGCGGACTGGCATAAGAGAGCTCGGGAAAAGGTCTTTCGCGCGTCTTCAGCTTGAGCATGGGGCTCGCTACAAAATTGGCGTGACAGTCATATGAAAATGGCGGTGGATCGCTCCACCGCCATCTTCGTTGCCGGTTGACCGGCTCAGGCCGCGCGGCGCTTGCGGTCGGGTGTCACCGCCTCGTCGGAAAGCAGCTTCACGGCTGCTGCGAGACCAAGCGATTCCTGGTCGCGCGAGCCCAGACGGCGGACATTGACCGTCTCTTCCTCGGCCTCGCGCTTGCCGCAGACGAGAATGACCGGGACCTTGGCCAGCGAATGCTCGCGGACCTTGTAGTTGATCTTCTCGTTGCGCAGGTCGGCTTCGGCAATAAGCCCGGCCGTCTTCAACTGCGCGACGACCTTTCGCGCGTAATCGTCGGCATCGGAAGTGATCGTCGCCACCACTACCTGCAGCGGTGCGAACCATAGCGGGAAATGGCCGGAATAATTCTCGATCAGGATGCCGAGAAAACGTTCCATCGAGCCGCAAATGGCGCGATGCACCATCACCGGCTGCTTCTTTTCCGAATCCGAGCCAATGTAGAAAGCGCCAAAACGCTCCGGCAGGTTGAAGTCGACCTGCGTGGTGCCACATTGCCATTCGCGGCCGATTGCGTCCTTCAGCACATATTCGAACTTCGGCCCGTAGAACGTGCCCTCGCCCGGATTGACGCCCGTCTTGATCCGGTTGCCCGACCGCGCCGCGATCTTGTCGAGCACGTCCTGCAGCACGCCCTCGGCATGATCCCACATCGCGTCGGTGCCGACCCGTTTTTCGGGGCGGGTCGCCAGCTTGACGGTGATCTCGTCAAAGCCGAAATCGGCATAGGTCGACAGGATCAGGTCGTTGATCTTGATGCACTCGTCGGCGAGCTGTTCCTCGGTGCAGAAGATATGGGCATCGTCCTGGGTAAAACCGCGCACGCGCATCAGCCCGTGCAGCGCGCCCGAAGGCTCGTAGCGATGCACATTGCCGAATTCCGCAAGCTTTACCGGCAGATCGCGGTAGGACTTCAGCCCGTGCTTGAATATCTGCACATGGCCGGGACAGTTCATCGGCTTCAGCGCAAAGACGCGGTCGTCGTCGGTGTCGTCCCCGGCAACCGTCACCTTGAACATATTGTCCCGGTACCAGCCCCAGTGGCCTGACGTCTCCCACAGGCTCTTGTCGAGCACCTGCGGTGCGTTGACCTCCTGATAGCCCTGCTCGTCGAGGCGGCGGCGCATGTAATTGACCAGGTTCTGGAACATCCTCCAGCCCTTGGCGTGCCAGAAGACGACGCCAGGGCCCTCCTCCTGGAAGTGGAACAGATCCATCTCGCGCCCGAGTTTCCTGTGGTCGCGCTTTTCGGCTTCTTCCAGCATGGTCTGATAGGCATCGAGCTGGGCCTGGTCGGCCCAGGCCGTGCCGTAGATGCGCGTCAGCATCGGGTTGTTGCTGTCGCCGCGCCAATAGGCGCCGGCGACCTTCATCAGCTTGAAGGCGCTGCCGATCTGGCCGGTCGCGGCCATATGCGGACCGCGGCAGAGGTCGAACCAGTCTCCCTGCGCGTAGATCTTGAGATCCTGATCCTCAGGGATGGCGTCGATCAGTTCGAGCTTGTAGCGCTCGCCCTTGTCGGCAAAGATCTTTTTCGCCTTTTCGCGCGACCACACCTCTTTGGTAAACGGCTTGTTGCGCGCAATGATCTCGCGCATTTTCTTCTCGATCACCGGGAAATCGTCGGGCGTGAACGGCTCGTTACGGGCGAAATCGTAGTAGAACCCGTTCTCGATCACCGGCCCGATGGTCACCTGCGTGCCCGGCCAAAGTTCCTGCACGGCTTCGGCCAGCACGTGCGCTGCATCATGGCGGATGAGTTCGAGGGCGCGCGGGTCCTCACGGGTGATGATTTCCAGCTTGCCCGACTTGCCGATCGGGTCGGAAAGATCGCGCAACGTGCCGTCGATGCTGTAGGCGACAGCCTTCTTGGCCAGCGACTTCGAGATCGACTCCGCCAGGCCGGCGCCGGTCATCGCCGCGTCGTAGTCGCGGACGGAGCCATCGGGAAATGTCAGGGAAACTGAATTCAGCATAAAATTCTCCTATCCAGTCCCGCAAACGAGCGCGGGTGGTGAAAAATGCATGTCGCCCAAAAGTTCGCAGCGGTTTTGGGGTTACGACATGCATCAAGTAAGAGCCGGATGCGTCCGGCGGCGAGCGGTCTTTTATTGGCAGTTTTCGGCGCCGTAAAGCCGGATGTAGGTCACCTGACGAGATTCGGCAGCTCTTTCAGGAACATCGCTCGCGTCTTGAGTCCCTTGGGCGTGTCGGACCGTTTCGTATCGATTACCAGGCGGGCAAAGACGATCTTGCGAGCGTCCTTCTGCGCCCAGCCGACAAACCAGCCAAGCGAGCGCTTGTCGCTGCCAAGCCTGGTGGTCCCGGTCTTGCCCTGCACCGTCCAGCCCCCTGCCCGGAAGGTTGGGATTATCGCGCTGGTCATCGCATGGGCCTTGTCCGAGACCGGTAGTTTTCGCGCCAGCAGCTTGCGCAGGAAGTCGACCTGTTCGACCGGCGATATCGCGAGCGAGGAATTCACCCAGGAATGGGTGAGGCCGTCATTCTTGCCAGAATTGCCGGAGACGTCGGTGTTGCCATAGTCCAATCTGGACACGTAGCCGGCAAACTGTTTGCTGCCGAGCCGGCGCGTAATCTCGCGCGAGAACCAAAGGACCGAATCCTTTTCCCAAATCGTCGGGTCGACGGTCTTCCGGTCCCGTTTCGGCGCATTGAACTCCGGCTTGTACTCCCAGCTCGGCGCGTGCTCGTCGCTCAGGATTCCGGCGTCGTAGCCGATCAACGCCAGCGGAACCTTGAATGTCGAGGCGGGGCTGACGCGCTGGTCGCAAACCCCTTGCCGATACAGCGTCTCGCCGCTTGCGGCATCGACGATCAGCGTGCATTCGATGTCCCCGAGCGGCGCTGATTGCGCGCGGATCGGAAAACCCAACAGCCACGCCAGAAGATAGAGAACCACGGCGAAAACAAATGGACGGCGGTCTATCTGGTGCATTTGGCAATCTCTCCTGAGGGCTGTCAGGAGCGGCTTAGCGAGGCGTCTTGTCTCGATTTTGTCTCAAATGCGTAACATGCGGTTAAGCTTAGCAAATCGTAAACCTGCCGCCTCCAACCGGGTCCGAAGCGACAATGCGGTCAGTTTTCGAGGGCGCGCTTGTTCCCGATCCGCCGGTATCGCCAGGGCGTGAACCAGAGATAGCGATCATCTAGAACCTCAGGCACCCGGTCGATGCCGTGCGTTCCGAACGGGCCGCAGCGCAGCACCCGGAAAAATCCCATCCAGCCGCCGGCCCACAGCCCGTGACGGGCGATCGCTTCGTGCGCGTATTCGGAACAGGTCGGCAGATGCCGGCAGGAATTGCCGACAAAGCCGGACAGCGTCAGCTGGTAGAAGCGGACGAGCGACGTGCCGAGGATGCGGCCCGGCGTCTTGCGCCACGGTCCGGGCCAGTTGCGCGTGTATCGCGGCCTCTGATGCTGGTGCGCGTGATCGGCAGCCATTTGACGGCTAAGCCGCCTGTTCTGCGCGCTTCTTCTCGACCTGGCCGATGGCATCGACCACCGCATCGAAGGTCAGCATGGTCGAGGCGTGGCGGGCCTTGTAATCGCGCACCGGCTCCAGGTATTTCAGGTCGGCGAAGCGGCCTTCGGGCGGCGGGCCATTTTCCTTCAGCATCTTCAGCATCGTCTCGCGCACGCTGCGCAATTCTTCGGCACTGGCGCCGACGACATGCTGCGCCATGATCGAAGACGACGCCTGGCCAAGCGCACAGGCCTTCACGTCATGCGCGAAATCGGTGACGACGCCGTCATCCATCTTCAGATCGACGGTCACCGTCGAGCCGCACAGCTTGGAATGCGCCCGTGCGGTTGCGTCGGGCCGATCGAGCCGGCCGATCCGTGCGATGTTTCCGGCAAAACCCAGAATTTTCGCATTGTAGACATCGTCGATCATATTTTTCCAATCCGTCGCCGCCCAGCGAACAGCGATTGCCGCTCTGGCGTCTTCCTTTCGCTCGGCACGACCATATATAATGGTGGTAGTCGGGTATCGACAAGACGGACCAAAAGTCTCGTCCTGCCCAAATCAGTTCACGCCGCTTACGGGCTGGAAACCGACGAGTTTCTTACACCCGAAAGGTCGTGGTCCGTTCAACTCGTTCCTCCTGAGAGAGGAACTACGGGAGACGCCTTTTATGGACGCCGTCATCAAGAAACTCATGCCGCAGTCGGCCTATATGGAAAAGCCGGTCACCGACCGGCCGAGCGAAGCCGAAGTCGAAGCCGCGGTGCACACTTTGTTGCGCTGGACCGGCGACAATCCGGAGCGCGAGGGCCTGATCGATACGCCGAAGCGTGTCACCAAGGCGTTCCGCGAAATGTTCAACGGCTATGACATGTGCCCCGCCGAGGAGCTTGGCCGCACCTTCGAGGAAGTCGCCGGCTATGACGACCTCGTCATCGTCAAGGACATATCGTTCCATTCGCATTGCGAGCACCACATGGTGCCGATCATCGGCAAGGCGCATGTCGGCTATCTGCCGGACGGCAAGGTTGTCGGCCTGTCCAAGATCGCGCGCGTCGTCGACATCTTCGCCCATCGCCTGCAGACCCAGGAAGCGATGACCGCGCAGATTGCCGGCGTCATCCAGGACGTGCTCAATCCGCGCGGCGTCGCCGTCATGGTCGAGGCCGAGCATATGTGCATGGCCATGCGGGGCATCCGCAAGCAGGGATCCACCACGCTGACCTCGACCTTCACTGGCGTCTTCAAGGACACACCCGAAGAGCAGGTCCGCTTCGTCACCATGGTGCGCGGCGGCGGGATCTGAACCCGACCTCGCCGGCTTCGCTAGATAAGGACCGGCGAATGTCGGCATTGGAATTCCCGAAAGCTCCCTCAGACAAAAAGGCACTTGAGGAAGGCACGGTCCTTTCACCGCGCTTCGATGCCGGCGGCCTCGTCACTGTCGTCGTCACCGATGCCGAAGACGGCATGCTGCTGATGGTCGCGCATATGAATGCCGAGGCGCTGGCGCTGACACTCGAGACCGGCATCGCGCACTACTGGTCTCGCTCGCGCAACGCGCTTTGGAAGAAGGGCGAAACCTCGGGCAATGTGCAGCAAGTCGTCGAGATGCTCACGGATTGTGACCAGGACGCGATATGGTTGCGCGTCAAAGTGTTGGGTCACGAAGCAACTTGTCACACCGGCCGACGTTCATGCTTTTATCGGACGGTGGGACTGAGCGATGGCAAGGGGACGCTTGCCAGCGACGGCAGCAAGCCGCTGTTCGATGCGGAAAAAACGTATCGAAAGCCCAGTACGCCATCAATATGAACCATTCGCAGCGCTCCAGCCACGTATATTCATGATTTCGATACGGCCCGCCTCTAGGATGACCGTGGGACAAGGGAGATTGTGATGCTCGACTGGGCGTCATTGCTCAACAGACCTGACGTTCGGGAGGCCAATGGCGTCTCCTCGGCCGCAGGCGTATCCGAAACCAAATCTCCAGGTAAAACAGGGATCTCGCTGGCATTGGGCGGCGGCTGTGCGCGCGGCTGGGCGCATATCGGCGTGCTGCGCGCGCTTGATGAAGCCGGCATCGAAGTGTCGATGATCGCCGGCACCTCGATCGGCGCGCTGGTCGGCGGCTGCTATGTTGCCGGCAAGCTGGACGAGCTGGAAGAATTCGCGCGCAGCCTGACCAGGCGGCGCATTTTTGGCCTTCTCGACCTCAATTTACGCGGCAGCGGCCTGTTCGGTGGTATGAAACTCGACGCGCGGCTGCGCGAGCACATAGCCGGCATCCGCTTCGAGGATCTGCCAAAACCGTTCGTCTGCGTCGCTTCGGAAATCCGCACCGGCCATGAAATCTGGCTGTCGAGCGGCTCGCTGAGCACCGCCATGCGCGCCTCCTACGCGCTGCCCGGCGTGTTCGAGCCGGTCGCCTGCAACGGGCGCGTGCTGGTCGACGGCGCACTGGTCAATCCGGTGCCGGTCTCTGTCTGCCGCGCCTACGAGCAGCCGCTCGTGGTTGCGGTGAACCTTCACTACGACCTGTTCGGCCGCGCCGCGGTGATCAAGCACAGTGCCGGCGAGTTGGTCATCGAGAAAGACGCTCCGAGGGCCGGCCACGCCGATCCCGAACGCCAGTCGCGCGAGACACGGCTCGGCATCACGGGCGTCATGGTCGAGGCCTTCAACATCATACAGGACCGCATTTCGCGCGCCAGGCTGGCCGGCGACCCGCCGGACATGTCGCTGCAGCCGAAGCTCAGCCATATCGGCCTGACCGAATTCCATCGCGCCGACGAAGCGATCCGTATCGGCTACCAGGCAACGATGGCGCAGATCGGCGAACTGACCCGGCTGCAGACCGTCCTCGCTTAGGCAGAGCCGGTCGGTCAGTTCTCAGGCGAGCGCTGCGTCGATGATACGAAATTGCACCGTGCGGCTGCCGTTCCAGTGATTGCCCGATAGCGAGCCGGCGACATGCACCGGCTTGCCTCTGTTCTTGAACAGGAATTCGCCAAGAGCCGTGTCGATGGCGCGAAACGCGATCGCCCGGATGCGGCCGCCGCTTTCCGACTGCAGCTCGGCACGGATGTGGTTGGTGCCGACCGGCCGCGCGTCGGCAAGCCGATGACGCGGCAGGGCGAACACAGGGGCGACATGCCCGGCGCCGAATGGCCCGGCTCTTTCAAGTGCATCGAGCAGCCCAAGCGTGGCGCCCTCGGCGGCAAGCGCACCGTCGATCGCCAGGCTCTCCTCGCCTTGCAGCCGGAATACATCCACTGCCGCACGCTCTTCGAAAAAAGCCCGGAGCGCGCCGAGCTTCGCCCGCTCGACAGTGATGCCCGCCGCCATTCCGTGGCCGCCGCCCTTGACGATCAGCCCGGCATCGGCAGCCTCGCGCACCAGCCGGCCGAGGTCGAAGCCCGACACCGAACGGCCTGAACCGGTACCGACACCATTGGCGTTGAAGGCGATGGCAAAGGCCGGCCGCCTTGCATGGTCCTTGAGCCGCGAGGCAAGCAGGCCGACGATACCCGGATGCCAGTTGCTGCTGGCCGTAACCACGATGGCCGGACCATTGCCGCCGGCAAGCTCGGCGTCAGCCTCTGAGCGCGCCGCGGCCAGCATCTCCTGCTCCATTGACTGCCGCTCCTGGTTGAGCCGATCCAGCGTCTCGGCAATGGTGCGGGCCTCGACCGGATCGTCGGTTGCAAGCAGGCGGCTGCCAAGCGCTGCGTCGCCGATGCGCCCGCCGGCGTTGATGCGCGGACCAATCAGAAAGGCCAAATGGAACGTGCTGATCGGCTCGCCGATGCGCGAGACCCGCGCCAGCGCCGCCAGCCCTTCGTTTCTCTGCTGCCGTGCCACCTGCAGCCCCTTGACCACGAAGGCGCGGTTGACGCCGGTGAGCGGCACCACGTCGCAGACGGTGGCCAACGCCACCAGGTCGAGCAGGCCAAGCAGATCCGGCGGTGCGGCATCCGGCAGACGGCCGCGCAGGATCTTCGCCGTTTGCACCAGGCACAGGAAGACGACGCCGGCGGCGCAAAGATGGCCTTGCCCGGAAAGGTCGTCCTCGCGATTGGGGTTGACGACCGCAGCCGCCGCCGGCAACAGCCCGCCGACCTGATGGTGATCGAGCACCACGACGTCGGCACCGTCGGCCTTCGCCGCGTCGATGGAAGCAGCACTATTGGTGCCGCAATCGACGGTGACGATCAGCGTCGCGCCGCGCGAGACGAGTTCGCGCATCGCTTCCGGATTGGGGCCGTAACCTTCGAAGATACGGTCCGGTATGTAGATCTCCGACGGCACCGAGAAATGTGCGAGAAAGCGCTTGAGCAGCGCCGACGAGGCGGCGCCGTCGACATCGTAGTCGCCAAAGATCGCCACCTTTTCCCTGGTCATCACCGCCTGGGCGATGCGAGAGGCGGCTTTGTCCATGTCGGTCAGCGATGCCGGGTCGGGCAGCAGGTTGCGGATGGTCGGATCCAGGAACCGCTCGGTCAGCTCGGCGGTGACGCCGCGCCCGGCCAGCACGCGTGCCACGATGTCGGGCACGCCATAACCTTGCGCAATGGCGAGCGCGGCCATGTCCTGGCGCTCGGTCAGCCGGTGTTCCCAGGAAACACCAGTGGCCGACTGCCTAACATCGAGGAAAAAGCGTCTTTCCCCCATCACGTGACGCGCCGTCTGCAAAATTGTCATTGCACACGATATGCAACGGGCAACTGAGTCGAAATCAAAACTTTTCCAGATCCTGGTGCCTGGCCTTGATTTCGCGCACGGTTCGCGACGACGAACGCAGCACGATCGTGTGCGTGGTGATGAAATTGCGGCCGAACTTGACGCCAGCCAGCATGTTGCCGTCGGTGACGCCGGTCGCGGCAAACAGCACGTCGCCGCGTGCCATGTCTTGCGTGTGGTAAATCCGCTTGGGGTCGGAGATGCCCATTTTTGCCGCGCGCGCCAGCTTTTCCGGCGTATCGAGGATCAGCCTGCCCTGCATCTGGCCGCCGGTGCAGCGCAACGCCGCTGCGGCCAGCACGCCCTCCGGCGCGCCGCCGGTCCCGAGATAGATGTCGATGCCGGTTTCGTCCGGATCGGTGGTGTGGATGACCCCGGCGACATCACCGTCGCCGATCAACCGGATCGCGGCGCCCGTCGCCCGCACGGCTTCGATCAACGCCCCATGGCGTGGCCGGTCGAGGATGCAGGCGGTGATCTCCGCCACCGGCACCCCCTTGGCCCTGGCCAGGCTGGCGATGTTTTCGGCCGGCGAGGCATCGATGTCGATGATGCCATCGGCATAGCCCGGGCCGATGGCGATCTTGTCCATATAGACGTCCGGCGCAAACAAAAGGCTGCCTTTTTCGGCAATGGCGATGACGGCCAATGCATTGGGCAGGTTCTTGGCGCAGATCGTCGTGCCTTCGAGGGGATCGAGCGCGATGTCGACAGCCGGGCCTTTGCCGGTACCGACCTCCTCACCGATATAGAGCATCGGTGCCTCGTCGCGCTCGCCCTCGCCGATCACCACCGTGCCCTGGATGGCAAGATGGTTGAGCTCCTGCCGCATGGCGTCGACCGCGACCTGGTCGGCGGCCTTCTCATCGCCACGTCCGCGCAATCTGGCGGCCGCAACAGCGGCACGTTCGGTGACGCGCACCAATTCCATGGTCAGTATCCGGTCGAGGCCGGCGACAATGTTCTGGGCCACATTCATCGATGGACAATCCTCGTTGGCAGTTTAGCCTCCCGCCAGAGACGCGCTCCTTGTGTCAAAGCTCCGTGACAACAGCAAGACCTGCGCTGGATCTTTTTGAAAGCGCAGCAATATCAATCGATTGAGGGAAGCTTTAGCCTGCCCGCTCGATGCGGATGACTTGCGGCTTGTCGGTCAGAAGGCTGTCCCTGGTGATGCCGTCGACGGCCTTGCGCACCGCAGCCTCGGTCGTCTCGTGGGTGACAAGGATGACCGTCTTCTGTGCCTCGGTTTCCGGCCCGGCGGCATGCTGGACGATCGATTCCAGCGAAATGTCGTTGTCGGCCATGCGCTTGGCGATGGCGGCAAAGACGCCGATGCGATCGTGCACGGTCAGCCGGATGAAATAACCCCCGGCATGGCTGCGCATCTGCGCCTTCTTGTAGGGCTTCAATTCCTTCGCCGGCCGGCCGAAGACCGGACCATGCTGGAAGCCAGGCCGGCTTTTGGCGATGTCGGCAATGTCGCCGATCACCGCCGATGCGGTGGCGTTGCCGCCGGCACCGGGGCCGGAGAGCAGCAATTCGCCGAGGATGTCGGTCTCGATCGCCACCGCATTGGTGACGCCGTGCACCTGTGCGATGACCGATGCCGTCGGCACCATGGTCGGGTGCACGCGCTGTTCGATGCCGCTTTCGGTGCGCTGGGCGACGCCAAGCAGCTTGATCCGGTAGCCGAGATCGCCGGCCGCGCGGATGTCGGCCTGGCTGATGTTGGAGATGCCCTCCATGTAGATATCGTTGGCCGCGATCCTCGTGCCGAAGGCAAGGCTGGTCAGGATCGACAGCTTGTGGGCAGTGTCATGGCCCTCGATGTCGAAGGTCGGGTCGGCTTCGGCATAGCCCAGCCGCTGCGCGTCCTTCAGGCAGGCATCGAATGACAGGCCCTCGGCCTCCATGCGTGTCAGTATGTAGTTGCAGGTGCCGTTGAGGATGCCGAAGACGCGGGTCACCGAATTGCCGGCCATCGCCTCGCGCATCGTCTTGATGACCGGAATGCCGCCGGCCACCGCCGCCTCGTAGTTGAGCAGCACGCCCTTCTTCTCGGCAATCTCGGCCAGCGCCACGCCGTGCTTGGCAAGCAGCGCCTTGTTGGCGGTGACGACATGGCGGCCAGCTTCAAGTGCCGCTTTTACGGACGAGCGCGCCGGCCCGTCGTCGCCGCCGATCAGCTCGACGAACACGTCGATCTCGCCGGTCTGCGCCATCTTGATGGCGTCGTCGAACCACTGTGCGGTACCAAGATCGACGCCACGGTCGCGCTTGCGATCTCGGGCTGAAACGGCTGTGACGACGATGTCGCGTCCGCACTGCCGCGTCAGTTCCGCCGCCTTGTCGCGCAGCACGCGCGCCACCGACGCACCGACGGTGCCGAGGCCGGCAATTCCAACACGCAACGCTTCAGTCATCGGAGAGTCTGTCCGCCAGCTAGAATTGATTTTCGACCGCAACCAGATAGTCGTCGTTTTCATCAGGCTTCCGGGTCACGGTGACTATAGTCCCGGGCTGAAACTCCCACACTTCCGAGGCTGGTATGGGCTGGTCCAAGATGAGGTACGTGGTCGGATCAATTTGTTTTGCTTGCACCGGCCGCCAAACGGAAACCGACTCATCGATTAGCCTGACATAAACGACGGCTTCGACGTTCATGCTGGCGGGGTCGGTCATGGCTGTTGACTGAACCACTCAGCGATGCGCGGCGAGCGGAACGACATTGTTCGGCTGCTTGGCGCTGGACGCGAGGAAGCGCTTGATGTTGCGCGCTGCTTGCCGGATCCGGTGCTCGTTTTCGACCAGCGCGATGCGCACGTGATCGTCGCCATGCTCGCCGAAGCCGACGCCCGGCGCTACCGCGACGTCGGCGTGCTCGATCAGGAGCTTGGAGAATTCGAGTGAGCCGAGATGCTTGAACGGCTCCGGGATCGGCGCCCAGGCGAACATCGACGCCGCCGGCGCGGGAATGGTCCAGCCGGCACGGCTGAAAGCGTCGACCATGACGTCGCGGCGTTTGCGGTAGACGTCGCGCACTTCGGCAATGTCGGCACCGTCGCCGTTGAGTGCATGCGCCGCCGCAACCTGGATCGGCGTGAAGGCGCCGTAGTCGAGATAGGATTTCACCCTGGTCAGCGCCGAGATCAGCCGCTCGTTGCCGACGGCAAAACCCATGCGCCAGCCCGGCATCGAAAAGGTCTTCGACATCGAGGTGAACTCGACCGCCACATCGATCGCGCCCGGCACCTCCAGCACCGAAGGCGGCGGATTGCCGTCGAAATAGATCTCCGAATAGGCAAGGTCCGACAGGATGATGATGTCGTTCTTCCTGGCGAAGGCCACCACCTCCTTGTAGAAATCGAGCGAGGCGACCAGTGCCGTCGGGTTGGACGGATAATTGAGGATCAGCGCCAGCGGCTTCGGGATCGAATGGCGGATGCCGCGCTCCAGCGCCGGGATGAAACCGTCGTCCGGCTCGACCTGCAGCGAGCGGATGACGCCGCCCGACATGATGAAGCCGAAGGCGTGGATCGGATAGGTCGGATTGGGGCACAGGATCACATCGCCGGGGGCGGTGATCGCCTGCGCCATATTGGCAAAGCCCTCCTTCGAGCCCAGCGTCGCCACCACCTGGCTGTCCGGGTCGAGCTTCACGCCGAAGCGGCGGGCATAGTAATTGGCCTGGGCGCGGCGCAGGCCCGGAATGCCGCGCGATGACGAATAGCGGTGCGTGCGCGGATCGCGCACGACCTCGCAAAGTTTGTCGACGATGGCCTTGGGCGTCGGCAGGTCGGGATTGCCCATGCCAAGATCGATGATGTCGGCGCCGCGCGAACGGGCACTGGCCTTCAGCCGGTTGACCTGCTCGAAGACATAGGGCGGAAGCCGGCGGACCTTGTGGAATTCTTCCATGGCAGTTCCAGACAGTGAGGTTGCGGTCGCGCGTATAAGCTTATTTGCAATTAGGGTCGAGAGCGGGGTCGCATTTACCTTCGATCTGCTTCAGCGCCTCGGCGCCGTGTTTTTTTGCCAGTTGGTCCAGCGCTGCCTGGTCCGCGACCTTGACGACGCCGCCCTTCGCGGCCTGGCCCTGCTCCTCGGCCTTCAGTTGGGCGAGCTTGGCGTTCTTTTCCTCGTCGGTGAATTGCTCGGCCGCCACCTGCGGCGGGATGTTCAGGTTCGGATAGGAACCGGTGTCCTTCGCGCCGGCGAAGCCGGCGGCGGGCGCTGCACCCTCTATGTTGCTGCTCGTGCAACCGGCCATCGCCAGCAGGACGACCGCCATGCGGCAAAAACGACCAGTGCCGGAAAAAACGTTCTTGCCAATATTAATCGTCATATTGTTTTCCTGGCGACCGGGTTAGAGCACATTGGACCCTGTCTGATATCCCATGGTAATATGTCAACAAAACGCTTCGGGAGGAACCCCGCGAACCATGTCCAAAACACCCGATTCGGGCAAAGCGGAAGATGACCAACCTTCGACCGTCGAGCAATATCTGGTGAAGGACCCGGAACGCTTCGCCCTGAACATGGCACGCATGATCGAGCAGGCCGGCAAGGCCGCCTCGGCATGGGCCGAGCCGCGGGAAAAGGGCGAGGTGCGCGATCACGTCGCCGAGCCGGTCGTCGACATGGTGAAGACCTTCTCCAAGCTCACCGAGTACTGGCTCTCCGACCCGCAGCGCGCGCTGGAGGCGCAGACGCGGCTGTTTTCCGGCTACATGACCGTCTGGGCCAACGCCGTCCAGCGCATCGGCGCCGGTGCCGAGGACGCCGAGGATGCGGTCAAGCCCGAGCGCGGCGACAAGCGTTTCCAGGACCCGGAATGGGGCCGAAACGCCTTCTTCGATTTCCTGAAACAGGCCTATCTCGTCACCTCGCGCTGGGCGGCCGAACTGGTCGAGCACGCCGATGGTCTGGACGAGCACACCCGCCACAAGGCCAGCTTTTATGTCAAGCAGGTCTCCAACGCCATCTCGCCGTCGAATTTCATCCTGACCAACCCGGAATTGTTTCGCGAGACCGTTGCCTCGAACGGCGAAAACCTGGTGCGCGGCATGAAAATGCTGGCCGAGGACATTGCCGCCGGCAAGGGCGACCTGAAGCTGCGGCAGGCCGATTATTCATCCTTCGAAATCGGCAAGAATCTCGCTACCACGCCCGGCAAGGTGGTCGGCCGCAGCGACGTCGCCGAGATCCTGCAATACGAGCCGACGACCGACACCGTGCTCAAGCGGCCGCTGCTGATCTGCCCGCCATGGATCAACAAATACTACATCCTCGACCTCAACCCGCAAAAATCCTTCATTCGCTGGGCCGTCGAGCAAGGCCACACCGTCTTCGTCATCTCCTGGATCAATCCGGACGAGCGGCACGGCGCCAAGAGTTGGGAGGCCTATATCAGGGAGGGCCTGCAATACGGCCTCGACACGATCGAAAAGGCCACCGGCGAAAAGGACGTCAACGCCATCGGTTATTGCGTCGGCGGCACGCTGTTGGCGGCAGCGCTGGCCTTGATGGCGCAGGAAGGCGACCAGCGCATCAAATCGGCGACCTTCTTCACCACGCAGGTCGATTTCACCTATGCCGGCGACCTGAAGGTGTTCGTCGACGAGGAGCAGGTCGCGGCCGTCGAAAAGGCGATGAGCGAAAAAGGCTATCTCGACGGCACCAGGATGGCGACTGCCTTCAACATGCTGCGCTCGGGCGACCTGATCTGGCCCTACGTCGTCAACAACTACATGCGCGGCAAGGATCCCCTGCCCTTCGACCTGCTCTACTGGAACGCCGATTCGACCCGCATGGGCGCGGCCAACCATTCCTTCTACTTGCGCAATTGCTATCTCGAGAACAGGCTTTCGCAAGGCATGATGGAGTTGGCGGGCCGCGCGGTTTCGCTAAAGGACGTCACCATCCCGGTCTACAATCTCGCCTCGAAGGAAGACCACATCGCCCCGGCGCTTTCGGTGTTCCTCGGCTCGAAATATTTCGGCGGCGAGGTCGATTACGTCATGGCCGGCTCCGGCCACATCGCCGGGGTCGTCAATCCGCCGGCGGCGCAGAAATATCACTACTGGACCGGCGGCAAGCCGGTAGGCGACTTCGACGAATGGTTCGCCAAGGCGGCCAATCATCCTGGCTCATGGTGGCCGCACTGGCAACGCTGGATCGAAGCCAAGGACAATGCGCGCGTTCCGGCCCGCAAACCGGGCGAGCACATGCAAGTTCTGGGCGAAGCCCCCGGCACCTATGTCAAGGTGCGTGTGTAACCATCTGTAATGTGTGGTGAGTTGACGCGCCGCGAAAAGCGGGCGAAATGGTGCCGTCAACCCTGAGCAGCCTTGATTCATCCTCTAGCCACCAAATTACTTTGAGGCTTGCAGATTTGGCACAGGTCTCGTTTCCGGTTCGGGAACAAGGGTCATTTCGACGAGACGTTTCGACGCCGCGCCAATGACGAACCGGTCGGATATCGAGGGGGAATTTGGTTTTGAAATCAGCAGGATCGCGCCTTGCAAAAGGGGAAAGCCGCGCCATTGTGGCGGCGCTTTTCTCGGTGCTCCTGGCGTCCTGCACCTCTGCCGGCGACCCGACCATGTCCGTCGGCATGCCTGGCTATAACGCCTCGGCCACCGAAATCAGCACGGCCGCCGGCGCGCCCCAGGCCAGTACGGCCGCGTCATCGTCGCAGATGACAAGCGCACAAATGACGATGAATACCGAGGGCGACGCCAGTCTTCCCGCGCAGGTCGCCTATGTGCCGATGGCCAAGCCGGGGGCCAAGCCCGACGCCGGCTTCCCGATCGCCGTTCCCACGGCAGCCGAGACGATCGCGGGACACACGCCGCAGCCGCTGCAACCAAACGCCCAGACGGCTGAACAGGCCGTGGCGCAGAACACTGCCGGCGCATCGAAGTCCGACGCCAAGGCCGCCGCGCCGGCGATGGACAACCCGGTCTATGTGACCGCCGGCGAAATGCCGCAGCCGCAGGCCTATGCGCCAAAGAAAAGCTTCCTGGCCTCGCTGTTCAGCGCTACGCCTGCTTCGGCCGCACCTTCTTCGCCGGCCAACAGCAGATCGGGCGGGCAGCCAGCGGTCGTGCAAGCCAAGGCGACGCCTGCGGCAAAGCCCACCGTCACCCTGGCCTCGGCCAATCCGGCTGAAAAGCCTGTGCAGCTGGTGTCGACCGGCCATACCAGCCACTTCACGGCCGATGCGCTGCCCGGCGTGCGTCAGACGGCGCTGTTCGAGATCAAGCGCAAATCCGGCCTCGACGATGAGAGTGATGTCGACCTCAATGAAGACGAAGGTTCGGGTGGCGCCTACCAGGTCGCCTCCGCCGCCGGCCTCGCCCGGCTGGCACCCAACGGCCTCCTGAAACAGAACGAAAGCGTCGACGTTGCCTGCTTGAAGCCGTCGCTGGTTCGCGTGTTGAAGACGATCGAAGGCCACTACGGCCGCAAGATGACGGTCACCTCCGGCTATCGCGATCCGGCCCGCAACCGCCGCGCCAACGGTGCCAAGAATTCGCTGCACATGTACTGCGCCGCCGCCGACATCCAGGTTCCCGGCGTCTCGAAGTGGGAACTGGCGAGCTATATCCGCACCATGCCGGGCCGCGGCGGCGTCGGCACTTATTGCCACACCGAATCCGTCCACGTCGATGTCGGCCCCGAGCGCGACTGGAACTGGCGCTGCCGCAGGCGCGGCGGCTAGTCTCTTCTCGTGCTGCGATGCCCGCCTTCTCTGCGACATTCCTGATGCGGCGGAATCAGACTTGGCTGCCGAAAAAACGCGGTTTGGCGCCAAAGGAAAAAAGTTGTCGCAGCCGGCGGCAGACGGGTTGCCGGTTTGTCGCGACGCAACTATAAGCGCTCACATCTGAGCGCGCCCATCGTCTAGCGGTCAGGACACCGCCCTTTCACGGCGGTAACAGGGGTTCGATTCCCCTTGGGCGTACCACCTTCATCTAATTTCCCTTTTCTTTCAGAGCCTTGCGGCGGTGAATGTCCAACTTTTCTACGGGGTTGGACA
>NZ_JAMYUP010000053.1:0-37693 GCF_040323155.1 Mesorhizobium sp. M0060 | reverse complement strand
GGGTGTGTGCGCCCCCCCCGCGCCCCCGACGGTGCGCCATCCACTTCGCGGTTCGCTTTCTTCAACCCCCCCCAATCTGCCCGCTGCGGGGGGGGCCGGGCCCCGCGAGAGTGGAGGAATTGTGTCACCATGAAGAAATTCAGTATTTTGAGCGCAGCCATATTTGGCCTGATGATGACCGCGCCGGTCGCCTTCGCCGACGACATCACCTTTTCGGTGGTCGGACCGATGACCGGTCAGCTTGCCACCATCGGCGATCAGTTCAAGCAGGGCGCGCAAGCCGCCGCTGACGCGATCAACGCGGCTGGCGGTGTCGATGGCCGTCAGATCAAGCTCGACATCGAGGATGACCAGTGCGATCCGAAGCAGGCGGTTTCGGTCGCCAACCGCATCATCGCCAATGGTGTCAAGTTCATCGACGGCCACGCCTGCTCGGGCTCCAGCATCCCGGCCTCCGCTGTCTACGCCGAAGCCGGCGCGCTGATGATGAGTCCGGCTTCCTCGAACCCGGTGCTGACCGACGCAGCGGCGAAGGCCGGCTGGCCGACGATCATGCGCCTCTATACGCGCGACGATGCGCAGGGCGCTTTCATCGGTCCATGGATCGCCAAGAAATATGCCGGCAAGAACGTCGTCATCATGCACGACAAGAGCGCCTATGGGCAGGGCGTGGCCGATGCCGTCAAGGCAACGATGAACCAGAACGGTCTCAACGAGATCCTCTACGAGGGCATCAACGCCGGCGAGAAGGACTACTCCGCGCTTGTTACCAAGCTCAAGGAGCTGAAGGCTGATGTCGTCTATTTCGGCGGCTATCACCCCGAAGCCGGCCTCATCCTGCGCCAGTCGGCGGAGCAGAACCTCAAGTTCCAGCTGATCATGCCGGACTCGATCGCTTCGCCGGAATTCTGGCAGGTTGCCGGTCCGGCCGGCGAAGGCACCATGTTCGTCTTCCCATCGGATCCGCAGGCGAAGCCCGAAGCCAAGGAAGCCATCGCCAAGATCAAGGCCGGCGGCTTCGTGCCGGAGGGCTTCACGCTGTTTTCCTATGCGGTGATCCAGGCCTTCGCCGAAGGCATCAAGCGCGCCGGCAGCGACGACCCGGCCAAGGTCGCCGAAGCGTTGAAGAACGGCCAGGCGATCAGCACGGTTGTCGGTCCGGTCACCTTCGACGAGAAGGGCGACCTCAAGAACGCCAGCTACGACATCAACCAGTGGCACGACGGCAAATACGCCCCGATCCAGCCGTAATGACCGCGGCGCCGCAAGCTGCGCTGGTGTAATCGAACATGGCCGGGGTCAAACCCGGCCATGTTGTTCTTGGCGATGCCTTTGTGACGCGTTTGAGATCACTTCGTGGATAAGGAAACTGCGGTCAGCTGTGGTTCCTCGGTAAAGCGAACCAGCACGGTTCCGTCGGTGACCTGCGCGCCTTCGGCAGCGATCTCGGCGATAACTCCGTCATGGGGGGCGGCAATGGTGTGCTCCATCTTCATCGCCTCCAGGATCAGCAGCGGCTGGCCCTTGATCACGGTCTCGCCTTTGGCCGCACGCACCAGCTTGACCAGGCCCGGCATCGGCGCGCGCAGGCTGCCGGAAGCGGCGGCTTCGTCGGCTCGCGCCAGCGGGTCCGGCACGGCAAAACCGTAGCCGATGGCGCCTTCGAAGACGGTGACGTGGCCCGGCCAGCGGGCGAGGCGAGGCGCGGCGCGCAGATCATGCGAATTGACGCTGTCATAGGGCGCGTCCAGCGCCACCTCGAACCGCCTGTCCGGCCGCACCGACACGCGCGCGACGATCTCCTGCTCGCCGAACTTCAGCCGCGTCCGCCGCGCCACAGCGTGGAAATGTGCATAGCCGGCCAGTGACGACCAGGGATCGTTCGAGGACGGCACGGCCGCACCGGACGCGGCAAGTGCTGCTGCGGCAATCGTCTCGCCGCTCGGCGGCGGAACCGCTGTCAACGCCTGCTGATGCCTGGCGATCAGCCCGGTGTCGACATCGCCCTCCGAAAAATCCGCATTTGCGACTAGCGCGGCAAGGAAGGCAGTGTTGACCGTCGAGCCGGCGATTTCGGTCTGCGACAGTGCCGTGCCGAGTGCGATGAGCGCCGCCCGCCTGTCCTTGCCATGAACGATCAGCTTGGCGATCATCGGGTCGTAAAACGGCGAGATCGGATCGCCGGCCCGCACACCGGTTTCGATGCGCATGCTCGCACCCTCCGGTGCCGCCTGCGGGAATTTCAAATGGTGCAAGGTGCCTGTCGCCGGCAAAAACCCTCTTGCTGCGTCCTCGGCATAGATGCGCGCCTCGAAGGCGTGGCCGGACAGCGAGATCTCGCTCTGCGTTTTCGGCAGTTTTTCGCCGGACGCCACCCGCAACTGCCACTCGACCAAGTCGGTGCCGGTGACCATCTCGGTCACCGGGTGCTCGACCTGCAGGCGGGTGTTCATCTCCATGAACCAGAAACGGTCGGCCTTCAGACCTTGCGAGGCATCGACGATGAACTCGATCGTGCCGGCACCGCAATAGCTGATCGCCTTGGCAGCCTTTACCGCCGCCTCGGTCATTGCCTTGCGTAGCGCTTGGGTCATGCCGGGGGCGGGCGCCTCCTCGATCACTTTCTGGTGGCGGCGCTGCGCCGAGCAGTCGCGCTCGTAGAGATGCACGACATTGCCAAAATTATCGCCGAATATCTGCACCTCGATGTGGCGCGGCTTGTCGACATATTTCTCGACCAGCACGCGGTCGTCGCCGAAAGCGGCTTTCGCCTCGCGCCGCGCGCCCGACAGTGCTTCCGAAAAATCATCGGGATGCTCGACGCGCCGCATGCCCTTGCCGCCGCCGCCGGCGCGCGCCTTGATCAGTACGGGGTAGCCGATCTCGCGCGCCTTGGAGGCGAGCAGCACGATCTCCTGCGCCTCGCCGTGATAGCCCGGCACCACCGGCACGCCGGCCTTTTCCATCAGCCGCTTGGCCGCGTCCTTCAATCCCATGGCACGGATCGAGGCCGCCGACGGGCCGATGAAGATCAGCCCCGCCGCGACCACCTGGTCGACGAAGTCGGGATTTTCCGAGAGGAAGCCGTAGCCCGGATGGATGGCCTCGGCACCCGTGGCCAACGCCGCTGCGATGATCTTGTCGCCGCGCAGATAGCTTTCGTTGACGGGAGAGGCGCCGATATGCACCGCCTCGTCGGCCATCTCGACATGCAAGGAGTGAGCGTCGGCGTCGGAATAGACGGCGACGCTGCGCACACCCATCCTGCGTGCCGTGCGGATCACCCGGCAGGCGATCTCTCCGCGGTTGGCGATCAGGATCTTGGCGAGCATCGGGCCTCCACAGGCAGAGCTTGCCGCCAACGGCGCGAATTCTCTTTACGCGAGCTGCGGCAATGCCCCGTTTGTAGTCTGGCCGTCAAAGGATAGGCAAGCGAGGCCTGCCTACTTGGAGGCCGCGATTTCGCAAGCTCCCCCGGTCGTGACCTTGTAATGGCTGCGGGTGGCCTGGCAGGATTTCATCGCCATATCCTCGGCGGCCTTTTGCGAGGGCGCATTCAAGCGCGAGCCGCACATGATGTACAACGAACGCACCCGGGAATACGGAGTGGTCGCATAGGCTGAATGGCCGCTGGCCGCCACATAGGCCTTATATGCCTTGGTGCACGGCCGATCCGCGGTTGCCGGAAAATACGGGTAGAAACGGACGTCGCCCTTGCTTCCAGCCAGCGATTCCGCGGCGCCGACATTCGGTGCAGCGGCCACAAGCAGTGCAAGCACCGATATGGTTGCTCGTGTGATGGATAAAGATTTCATTGCCCAACCCATTTGAAAAACCCAAAACTGGCAGATATTCGTCTACTTGGAGGCCGCGATTTCGCAACCTCCGCCTGTCGTAACCTTGTAACTGTTGCGGGTGGCCTGACAGGATTTCAACGCCAACTCTTCGGCAGCTTGCTGTGACGGTGCATTCAAGCGCGAGCCGCAGATGATGTACAGCGAACGCACCCGGGAATACGGAGTGCTTGCATAGGCTGAATGGCCGCCGGCCGCTACATAGGCCTTGTAAGCCTTGGTACATGGATCCTTCGGGTTCTGCGGCAAATAGGGATAGAAACGGGTCTCGCCCTTGCTTCCCGCCAACGATTCCGCCGCTCCGATGCCAGGTACCGTGAATACAAGAAAGCCGGCAAGTATCGACGTGATTGTACTTTTGACGTGTCTCGGTGTCATTTTTCCCCCTGGAAGAGCGAACGCCAACAGCATCTCCTACTTGGAGGCAGCGATGCTGCAAGCTCCCGCGGTTGTGACCTTGTAGCTCTTCTTGGCCGACTGGCAGGACTTGAGCGCCTGCGCCTCTGCAGCTTTTTGCGACGTTGCATTCGCACGCGCGCAAATCATGAACTCGGTCGCCCAATTGAATGGGGTCGACGCATAAGCGGAATGGCTGCCGGTCGCCACATAGGCCCTGTATGCCTTCTGACAGCCTCCCGTCGAGCCAGGCGCGAAATAGACGGGATAGCGGCTGTCGCCCTTGCTGCCCGCCAACGACTCCGCTGCTCCGATGCCGGGCACCGCTAACACCAGCAATCCTGCAAATATGGATACAGTTGTTTTCTGAAAAAGCCGACGTCTCATCTTCGCCCCATCCCCATTGCTATCCGACCCGTTGCTGCCGCAGCTACTTGGAAGCGACTACGCCGCAGCCGCCGACCATGTCCACTGTGAACTTCTTGCGACCGGCTTCGCATGACTTAAGCGCGAGCGCTTCGGCAGCCTTCTGCGACAGTGCGTTAATGTGCACGCCGCAGACGAAATATAGGACCCTTGCTCCGGTGATGGTTGATGCGTAGGCGGAATGACCGGCCGCAGCCACGTTGGCGTTGTAGGCCTGTCTACAATTGCCTTCCGAACCTTGCTGAGGGAGATACACGAAGGAACGCTTATCGCCGACTTTCCCAGCCAGCGACTCCGCTGCACCGATGCCAGGCGTCGCTAATATAAGCAACCCCGCAAGTATAGACGCAGTTGTTTCCTGGAAAAGCCGCCGTCTCATCTTCGCCCAATCCCCATTGGTATTTGCGATGATCAATAGCCGTGATTCTTTCGGCTGGCCAGATCAACAAGCAAAAATAGTCTGGAGATGTGGACGGGTTTGTCGCCCGCGCAGGGTCACACCCTGCCGAGTGCAGCAACTACCCGCTGATACAGTTCGGCCGTCGGCTCGTCGAAGCAGCAGAAAATGACGGTTTCCGGAACGATGTTCTGGCCGATGAAGGCACTCACAGTGCCGACAGCAATTTGCGTCGCCTGATCCTTAGGATAGCGGTAGACGCCGGTCGAGATCGCTGGAAACGCCACCGTCCGGCAGTCCTTTGCGGCGGCGATTTCGAGTGACCGGCGATAGCAGGAGGCGAGCAGATCGGCCTCGCCTTTGGCGCCGCCTTGCCAGACCGGTCCGACCGTATGGATGATATAGCGTGCCGGCAGCCTGTAACCCTTGGTGAGTTTTGACTCGCCAACCTTGCAGCCATTCAGCATCCGGCATTCGAATTCAAGCTCGGGACCGGCCGCGCGGTGGATGGCGCCATCAACGCCGCCGCCACCCAGAAGAGAGGTATTGGCGGCATTGACGATGGCATCGACCGCCAGCTTCGTGATGTCGCCGGTGTGAACCCGAATCCTCTGGCCGACTTCGCTCATCTCACATCCTGAACACGCCGAACCGGGTCTCCTCGATCTCGGCGTTCAGCGCGGCCGACAGGCTGAGCGTCAGCACGTCGCGGGTCTTGGCCGGATCGATGATGCCGTCGTCCCAGAGCCTTGCCGACGAATAGAGCGGGTGGCCTTCATGCTCGTATTTCATCAGGATCGGCTTCTTGAATTTTGCTTCCTCTTCGGCGCTCCATTCGCCGCCCTTGCGCTCGATGCCTTCGCGCTTGACGACGGCCAGCACCGTTGCCGCCTGTTCGCCGCCCATCACCGAAATGCGGGCATTCGGCCACATCCACAGGAAGCGCGGCGAATAGGCGCGTCCGCACATGCCGTAATTGCCGGCGCCGAACGAGCCCCCGATGATCATCGTTACCTTCGGCACCTTGGCGGTGGCGACCGCCATCACCAACTTGGCGCCGTCTTTGGCGATGCCGCCGGCCTCGTATTTTCGCCCGACCATGAAGCCGGTGATATTCTGCAGGAAGATCAACGGGATCTTGCGCTGGCAGCACAGCTCGATGAAATGCGCGCCCTTCAGCGCGCTTTCCGAAAACAGCACGCCATTGTTGGCGATGATGCCGACCGGCATGCCGTTGAGGTGGGCGAAGCCGGTGACCAGCGTGGTGCCGTAATTCTGCTTGAACTCATCGAACTCGGAGCCGTCGACGATGCGGGCGATCACCTCGCGCACGTCGTAAGGCTGGCGCAGATCCGTCGGCACGATGCCGTAGAGTTCATGTGGATCGTGAAGCGGCGGAATCGATTTCTGCAAGGCCAGGTTTACAGTCTTGTTCCGATTCAGGTTTTTGACGATACGCCGGCATATGGCCAGCGCATGCTCGTCGTCGAGCGCATAGTGGTCGGCAACGCCGGAAAACCTTGCATGCACGTCGGCGCCACCGAGGTCCTCGGCGGTGACGTCCTCGCCGGTGGCCGCCTTCACCAGCGGCGGGCCGCCGAGAAAGATGGTTGCCTGGTTGCGCACCATGATTGTCTCGTCCGACATCGCAGGCACATAGGCGCCGCCCGCCGTGCACGAACCCATGACGCAGGCGATCTGCGGAATGCCGGCGGCCGACATGTTGGCCTGGTTGTAGAAGATGCGGCCGAAATGATCGCGGTCGGGGAACACCTCGTCCTGGTTGGGCAGATTGGCACCGCCGCTGTCGACCAGGTAGACGCAAGGCAGATTGTTCTGCAATGCGATCTCCTGTGCACGCAGATGCTTCTTCACCGTCAGCGGATAATAGGTGCCGCCCTTCACCGTGGCGTCGTTGACGACGACCATGACTTCGGTGCCTTCGACGCGACCGATGCCGGCGATGAGGCCGGCCGACGGGATGTCCTCGCCATACATCGACCACGCGGCGAACTGGCCGATTTCGAGGAAGGGCGAGCCGGTATCGAGCAATTGGGCGAGACGTTGCCGCGGCAGGAGCTTGCCGCGGGCGACGTGCCGCTCACGCGCATCTTCCGAGCCGCCGCGTTCGACGGTGGCGGCCTTTCCAGCGATGTCGGCGACCAGCGCCCGCATGCGTTCGGCATTGGCGCGGAAAGTGTCGGAGGAAGGGGAGATCTGCGAGGTGAGGGTGGCCATGGCGTTACCGGATCAGCTCGATCTTGCAGCCGACATCCAGGTCGCCCCAGTCGCGGTCGGCGGTGACGGCAATGGCGTTCTCGCGAATTGCCAGCGCCAGGCAGGCCCGATCGCCCAACGACAAGCCGCGACACCGCGTCAGTTGGCGAAGCTGCCCGGCGGCGATGCCCATCGCTTCGTCGAAAACGGCGATCGGCATGCCGAGACTGGCGAGGTCGTCCGCGGCCTGTTCCATGCTGCGTCCCTTGTCGATCAGCTTGGCGATGATTTCGGCCGCATTGATCGAACTGCATTGTGCATCCGGCGCGAATCCCAAAGCATTATCGGTGCCTTGCTCGTTGAGCAGGATTGCGAGCGCCGCCGAACTGTCCATGACGTAGGGCTTCATTTCGCCCGCTTTCCCGTCGTCCCTTCGGCGTGAAGCCGGTCCAGACGCTTGTCGCTTCGATGCTGCTCTTCCCGCCGCTCCTTCAGAAATTCGTCGACGACGCTTTCACCGGGCTGTTTCAGCGCCGACAATTCGGCCTGGACGCGTCGCAGATTCTGCAGCCACGATCTTACCCGCAGCTCGCCGTTCTCGACATGCAGCATCATGTCCTCGCCGGGCTTCACGCCCATCTCCTCGCGCATCGCAGCAGGGATGACGAAGCGCCCGCCCTCGCCAAGCTTGACACGCTCTCGTTTCGCCGGAACCCGAAACGGCGTTTTGCGAGCGCCGGCATCGAACTGTGCTTGCGGATCTTCGTCAAATCCGGACTTTCCCGTTCTGCCCGCCATGGTCCGCCTCGCCTGGATTGTGGCACATATTCCGAAGTATGCCACTTCGTGCGGCTTCTGGCAAAACTCAAAAGAATGCCATTACGCGCCCTCCGCCATGATTTCTCGCCCGATCAGCCAGCGACGGATTTCGCTGGTGCCGGCGCCGATCTCATAAAGCTTGGCGTCGCGCAGCAGCCGCCCGGTCGGGTAATCGTTGATGTAGCCGTTGCCACCCAAAAGCTGGATGGCGTCGAGCGCCATCAGCGTCGCCTTTTCGGCGGCGAAGAGAATACAGCCGGCAGCATCCTTGCGGGCCGTCTCACCGCGATCGCAGGCGGCGGCCACGGCATAGACGTAAGCACGCGCCGCGTTCATCGTCGCATACATATCGGCCAGCTTGCCTTGCACCAGCTGGAACTCGCCGATCGGCTGGCCGAACTGCTTGCGTTCATGCACGTAAGGTATCGCCACGTCGAGGCACGCCGCCATCAGCCCGATCGGGCCGCCGGCCAGCACGGCGCGTTCGTAGTCGAGGCCTGACATCAGCACCTCGACGCCGCGCCCTTCCTCGTGCAGCACATTGTCGAACGGCACTTCGACATCCTCGAACACCAGCTCGCCGGTGTTTGAACCGCGCATGCCGAGCTTGTCGAGCTTTTGCGCCACGGAAAAACCGGCAAAGGCTTTTTCGACGATGAAGGCGGTGATGCCGCGCGAATTGAGTTCCGGATCGGTCTTGGCGTAGACGACCAGCGTCTCGGCATCCGGCCCGTTGGTGATCCACATCTTGGTGCCGTTGAGCACATAGCGATCGTTGCGCTTTTCGGCGCGCAGGCGGAGCGACACCACATCGGAGCCGGCGCCGGATTCCGACATCGCCAGCGCGCCGACCTTTTCGCCGCTGCAGAGCGAAGGCAGATATTTTTCCTTCTGCGCCTGCGTCGCCCAGCGGTTGATCTGGTTGACGCAGAGGTTGGAATGGGCGCCGTAGGAGAGGCCGACCGAGGCAGAGGCGCGCGAAATCTCCTCTATCGCGACGACATGGGCGAGATAGCCCATGCCGCTGCCGCCGAAATCGGGATCGGCGGTGATGCCGAGCAGGCCAAGCCCGCCGAGCTCCGCCCACAGATGTGCCGGAAATTCATTCGAGCGGTCGATCTCGGCGGCGATCGGTGCGATTTTCTCCTGGGCGAAGCGCCGCACCAGGTCGCGTAGCGCCTCGATGTCTTCGTCAAGCCCGAAGTTGAGCGTCTGCGTGTACATGCCGTTCCTCCCGGCGCACGACCCCGAAAATCGGGATCATGCGCGAAATCAAAGTGCTACAGCGTCCTTGAGCGCTCGAATGGACGCACGGCGTCGTAGCTCGGTGTCGCGCCACCGCGCTTTGCTCCAACAAGGCGCATTGTCATTGCTAGATATGTAGCGGTGACTTCGGCGATCGACAGCCGTTCGCCCGGCCGGAACCAGACGATGACGCCGGTCATCATCTGGATCAGCGCCATGGCGGTGAGCCCGGTGTCTTCGACGCTGAACAAGCCCGCTTCGACGCCGTCGCGCAGGATAGCGCGCAGCTCCTTCTCGTAGGCCGTGCGCATGCGCAGGATCTGCGTGAGTTTTTCGTGCGACAGGCTGCGCAGCTCCATGTTCGAGACATGGGTGGAATGGCGGCGTTCGATATGGAAAGCGATGTGGTTTTCGACATAGGCGGCAAGCCGTGTTGCCGGATCGGCGCCGACAGGGTGCGCCGCACGCCACGCCTCGATCAAGTCTTCCATATGCTCAAACATCAGCGTGAACAGAAGGTCCTGCTTGGTCGGAAAATAGCGATAGAGCGCCGCCGCCTGGACGCCGACTTCGGCCGCCAGCTGGCGCATCGACATCGCCTCATAGCCAAGGCACGCAATCAGGCTGACCGCCGCCTCGCGGACCGCAGCTTCGGTCTTTTCGCCGTCGGAACCGGTCGTGCGCGCCACGATAGCCACCTTTCACGACATAATAAAACAAACGTTCAATTAATTCAAGGGCCGAGCCATGTCCGGGCAGGGCAATCGCGTCAGGTTTGCGCTGCCCCTTGTATCTGCACCGTAGAGATTTTGTGCGAGGGAAGCGAATGAGCAGGATCATGCCTTGCTAGGCAACAATCCTGAAACCCGCGGACATGTCGCGAGCCTCGATCTCCTCGACGTCAACCTTCGAAACCGTTGCCCCTGGCGGCCCTTGCCAAAGCCGTTGGATGATTGTGGAGACCGCCGCATCGGTCCCTACAATCAAGGCTGTCACCGAGCCGTCAACTTCGTTGCGCACCCAGCCGGCAAGGCCAAGTCCAGACGCCTCGCGCCGCGCCCAAACCCGGTAGCTGACGCCTTGCACCTTGCCATATATGCGTACCTGCACCGTCCGGTCGTTCATCGCGCTCTCCATCCTTTGAGTCGAGTCTGGCGCATCGCCATGCAAATTCAACCGCGCAGCGTGGATCGAAGGTCTCTCCCGGTCGCGGTTCGCCAGCTTCGCATTGCGAGACAGGCGGCGTGCTCCATCAAATGATTGACTAAGTCAAATAATAGGCGATCATAGTTCGACGGGAGCGGTCTTCCCCCGAAGGAGGTCGACATGCCGGCCGAACGGAATGCCCTTGTTACCGAGATCCGCGGCTTCAACCGCTACTATACGTGCCTGATTGGGCTGCTCGACGAGACCTTGACGCACAGCGCCTATACGCTGGGCGAGGCGAGGCTGCTGTTCGAATTGGGCCACCGATCCCGTGCTGCCGCCAACAGCGACGGTGAGGCAGGGTTTCTTGCGCGGGCGTTCCACCTCGATCTCGGGCCGGCGGCCTCCGAAATCGCTGCCGAACTCCGGCTCGATCCGGCCTATGTCACACGCGTCCTGAGGAAATTCGCCGCCGCCGGCCTGACCGAGACATGCACCGACCCAGCCGATCGGCGTCGACACGTCGTGTCGCTGACCGCTCAGGGCAATGCGGAACTCGCCAGGCTTCAGGCTGCGGCGGATCGCGATCTCGCCCGACTGACGGCCGGTCTGGCCGATGAACAGGCTGCCGAACTATCGGATGCGCTGAAACGGGTCATGCGCCTGCTCGGGGAGAAATAGCGGGCAGCACTGGAATCGGGGCGTTGCGCCCCTCAGTTCCCCCGTGCTGCCGCCAGTGCGCCCGGCAGTTCCTCGGCAAAAATGTCGAGCTCGTGGTCGAGGCCGACGCTGACCCGGATGCAGCGGTCGAGCACCGGCACTATCGGCTTGCGGATGAACACGTCGCGCGACAACAGCGCCTGCAACACCTTCAGCGCGAAGGCGCCGTCGCGGCCGCAATCGATGGTGACGAAATTGGTCGCCGAAGCCAGCGGCTTCAGCCCGTTCGCCTCGGCTATTCCGGCGATGCGCCGGCGGCCGGCGGCAACCCGCGCCACCACGCTCTCCAGCCATGTCTGATCGGCAAGCGCCTCGACGCCGGCGATCTGCGCCATGCGGCTGACGCCATAGTGGTTGCGAATCTTCTCGAAGTCGCGAATCACCTGGGCTTCGGCTACCGCATAGCCGCAGCGTATGCCCGCCAGCCCATAGGCCTTGGAGAAGGTGCGCATGCGGATGACGTTCGGCCGCGCCACATCGATCGGCGGCAGCGCTGAGGCTGGCCCTAGTTCGCCATAGGCCTCGTCGAGCACCAGCATTGTGGTTTCCGGCAAGGCTTCGACGAAGCGGCCGAGCTCGGTCGCTTCCCACCAGCTGCCCATCGGATTGTCCGGATTGGACAGGTAGACCAGCGGCGCCTTTTCCCTGGCCACTGCCGCCAGCAGGCCGTCCAGGTTTTCCCGGTCGTTCTCGTAAGGCACCGCGACCAGCCGGCCGCCGACGCCGGCGATATGGAAGTTGAAGGTCGGGTAGGCGCCGAGCGAGGTCACCACCGCGTCGCCGGGCGCCACATACATGCGCGCCACCAGGCTGAGCAGCCCGTCTATGCCTTCGCCGACGACAACGTTTTCGGCGCCGACGCCGAGATGCCCGGCGGCGGCCACCTTCAGATCGTGGTTGTCGGGGTCGCAATACATCCACATGTCCCCGGCAATCTCGGCCATGCGGGCAACGACGCGCGGGGAGGGGCCAAAGCTGCTCTCATTGGCGCCGATGCGGGCGCGAAAGGCGCGGCCGCGATCACGCTCCTGCGCCTCCGGGCCGACAAACGGCACCGTAGAGGGAAGGGCGGCGATAAGCGGCGTAAGGGGAGGGCGCAGGCGCATGGCAAAGGCTCGTTCGAAAGGGGCCTCTTGCTAACCTGCCGGCTTGGCTGGCGCAAGTTCCGCGGCCGGCGGGAACAGTTAGGCTGGATTCTCGCGGATCATTTTGCTAGCGAGACATGATGAGCAACCGACTGCCGCCTGCCTGGTCCAAGCATATAAAGTCTCGCCCGACGCCGAAAGTGCAGCCGCCGAAAGTGAAACCGCCGTCGCGCGCGCAAGCTGACGACATGCTGCTGCGACAGGCGCTCGAACTTCAGCAAGCCAAGCGGCTCCCGGAGGCGGAGGAATTATGCCATCGCGTTCTCGCCCGCACGCCCAACCACCCGCTTTCCCTATACATCCTCGGCACGCTGGGGTTAGGTGTCGATGACGAGTTGGCTCTCCAGTATTTCGCGCGGGCGGCAAGCCACGCACCCCAAAATCCGTATTTCCACCTCAGCCTGGGAGAGGTCGGTCTGAAGCTCGGCGACAGCTTGCTTGCGATCGGGCACCTGCAGCGCGCCTGTGAATTGAAGCCCGATCTGGTGGAAGCGCTTTGCGGACTGGCGCGTGCCTACGTCAACTTCGACAAGGCCGAGATGGCTTTGCCCCTTTACGAGAAGGCGCTGAAGATCAACAGCGATCATCCCATGGTCCGGACAGGTCTGGCTGCTGCACTCACCAGCGTCGGTCGCATGGACGAAGCCGGAGCGTATCTGAAGCAGGCAATCGAACGTCGCGTCGATGTTGGAGAGGCCTACAATAGCCTGGTCGACACGCGCAAGTTCACCGAAAAACCTGCCGAGCTCGACTTTATCCTGAGCGAACTCTCCAATCCCAAGCTTGACCCGGATGTTGCATCGCAGCTCCATCACGCCGCAGGCAAAGTGCTGAACGATCTTCAGCGTTATGAAGAGGCGATGGATCACTTCCAGAAGGCAAAAAAGGCCGCTGGCCGTGGTTTCGACCTAGAGTCCTTCCGCCGCTATGTCGATTCCATGATCGAGATATTCAGCCCGTCATTGCTGGAAGCCAAGGCTGGCCACGGCAGTCCGTCCGAAGTGCCTGTGTTTGTGCTGGGCATGCCCCGGTCGGGGACGACGCTGACCGAGCAAATCTGCGCGAGCCACCCAAATGTTCATGGCGCCGGGGAGCTTACGAAGTTACGGCGAATGGCGGGCTTGATTGGTTTCAGAATGGAGACGAATGAGGCCTTGCACAGTTCGATCATGTCGATAACGAAGGATCGGTCGAGAGCGCTGGCCGAAGAATATCTGTCCTATCTGCGTCAACACGCGCCTGCAGCGCTCCGCATCGTCGACAAGATGCCTCATAATTTCGAGCTTGTCGGCTTGATCGGAATTCTCTTTCCCAACGCGCGCATCGTTCATTGCCGCCGCGATGCCATCGACAATTGCGTCTCGTGCTTCGTCTTGAATTTCACCAAGGATCACAGTTACAACGCCGACCTTGAGATGCTCGGGTTGTATTATCGCGAGTATGATCGCTTGATGCGGCATTGGGATAAGATCATGCCGGGACGTATTTTCGAGAACCACTACGAGATGTTGATCGCGGATCAGGAGACGCAGTCGCGCCGTCTCATCGATCATCTTGGATTGCCCTGGGATGATTCCTGCCTGCGCTTTTTCGAGAAGGACAGGTCGGTCAATACCCCCAGCCGCTGGCAGGTGCGGCAGCCGATCTATACATCATCGGTCAAGCGCTGGAAAAAGTATGAGGGCACAATCCAGCCGCTGACCCGGTCGCTTGGCGACCTCGCCGAGATTTGATTTGGAGCTGGCAGTCCACATTGCGTGGACCGCAGGTTCCGGCTGAGTTCCAGCATGCAGAATTTCTAGGCACCGACAGAGAAATGATCGCGGCCCATATTTGCGGCGCCATGTGTCACGCGACTTGATGGTCGCGCCGCTGTAATACAAGAAACCCGGCGGTTGCCCGCCGGGTTAGATTTCAATCAGGCTCAGTTCGTCAGAACGAGCGCTGGAAGCGGAGCATGCCGCCGATGCTGTCCTTGTCGTCGGCATTGGTCCAGTTGCGATCGTAGGCTTTGTCAAACTGACCGTCGTGGGCCCAATCGACTTCGGCAGTGATCGTGAAACCGGGAACGATATCGTAGGCGACGTTCGCAGCGACGCCGTAGTTCTTGTCGTCGTCAACCGATGCCTGGAGGTTCAACGAGGTCTTCTCGTTGATGGTGTAGGTACCACCACCCCATACTGCCCAGTTGCCGCCCCACTGCTTGTAGAAGTTGCGGTCGATGTTGTCGTCCGAACCGTAACCGGCCATGACGAACAGTGTCAGGTTCTGTATCGGCGTCACGTCGAGGCGAACCTTGCCGGCCCACTCTTCCCAGGTGCTGTCGTAGGCGGCGACGCCGGTGATCGAGCCCCAGCCCTGCGTGTATTTGATACCGCCGACGACATACGGGACATAGCTGTCGATGGAATCATTGCCGCTGTTGCTGTCTTGGAAAATGCCAGGATCCGCAGCGGCACTGCCCGAACCGGTTTCCAATGAGGCCACGGCCGAGAAGCCGTTGCCCGCATCGAAATAGTACTGGACGACGTTGGTGTCGAAGCCGCCGTAGGGGACCAGCGTATCCTGGATGACGTTGCCGGCGTAGCCGATGAACGTATCGAAGGCCGATTCGTCCTTACCGACGCGGAGACCACCGAGCTGGACCCAGGCGAAGTTCAGCGAAACACTCGTACCGCCATTGAAGTTGTCATCAAGGTAATCGTTGTGGTTACCCCAGTTGAAACGGGTCTCGGTATAGGTCTTCAAGGTGCCGAGCTCGGTTTCCTGGCCGGTCCAGGTCTTCAGCGTAAACCGGGCGTGCTTGTAGTAGGTATCCTGCGAGTCGCCGTCCTGCTGATCGGTGGTCTTTGCACCGTCGAATGAGCCAACGTCGCCGATGCCGATGTCATAACGGACATAGCCACCGATGCGCAGGCAGGTTTCGGTGCCGGGGATGTAGAAGTAGCCAGCGCCGTAGACGTCGCAAATCTTGACGTATTCAGCGGGTTCCGGCTCGGCGACGACGACGGCGTCGGCGGCGCGCGCACCGGAAACTGCGACCAGTGCCGCAGCGGAGCCGAGAAGAAGGCTCTTGATGTTCATTTTCTGACCTCCAGTCAAAAGTTAAAAAACGGGTCTGGGTATTCTTTGCTGAAGGACAGCGTTCCCTGCCCCATCCCCACTACCGAAAAAGATGCGCACCGCGCCGCTCCTTCAAACCCGACATTACCCATGAGACGACGGCGTTCAACCACGATCGTACCGGCAAAAGGTTTGTGTTGGCGCTATACCCCGGCGTTGTTGCACAAATGACACGATTTGGCCTCACTCCGAAAGCTCCCGTTAACCAACAGCCCTTCGCAAGCCGTTGCAAACGGGGGATTCCGGCGATGGTCGGCCCGAAATGTGACCATGGCCCGAGTCGCGAACCAGGGAATTGCCGCAGAATCGCCATATCGCTGGGCGGCGCTTTGGCGAAGGGTCGATTTTTCAAGGATAATAGCGCCAGCTTGTTGATTGTGCCGGCGCTTTTCTTTATCCACCGGCGCAACGGAGAGGTGGCCGAGTGGTCGAAGGCGCTCCCCTGCTAAGGGAGTAGAGGTCAAAAGCTTCTCGTGGGTTCGAATCCCATCCTCTCCGCCACCCTACACCCTGCGGGCTTCGGGTGGCAGGCCACCCGAAACCGCATTTTGGGCGTAGGGTGTCGTCCGAAGCTACGAAGTAGCGTAGGGGGACCATGTGGCACGTCTATTTTCTGCAACTCCGTAACGGCGATGTCTATGTCGGATCGACCAACGATCTTCGACGCCGTTTTGATTCGCACCGATCAGGCTATGTGACTTCGACTAAGGCTTATCTGCCTGTAATCTTGAAGGCCTACATCGGGGTTGAAACCGAGGCCAACGCACGGCAACTCGAGCGATATTTCAAGACCGGTTCGGGCAAGGCCTTTGCGAGTAAACGTTTTTGGCCGACAGGGCCTCACTGACGGCCTTAGGACCTATCTGTTTGAAATATAAATAAAAACGAACCCAACGAGCTGCTTTTAGCCGACCTCCGTCCCGATTCTGACTGGAGGTCAGAAAATGAACATCAAGAGCCTTCTTCTCGGCTCCGCTGCGGCACTGATCGCAGTTTCCGGTGCGCGCGCCGCCGACGCCGTCGTCGTCGCCGAGCCGGAACCCGCTGAATACGTCAAGATTTGCGACGTCTACGGCGCTGGTTACTACTACATCCCCGGCACCGAAATCTGCCTGCGCATCGGCGGCTATGTCCGTTATGACATCAGCGCTGGCCAGGCTGGCTCGTTCGACGGCGCCAGGTACCAGGACCTTAAGGATGCCTTGAATGGCGAAGACAACGTCAACGACGGCTATTACAAGCAGGCTCGCTTCACGCTGAGGACCTACACCGGCCAGGAAACCGAGATGGGCACCTTGAAGACCTACACCGAGACCCGGTTCAACTGGGGAACGGGTCACTATGACGACACCGGCTTTTCCGACTTTGGCAGCAGAGGCGTTTCGCTGAACTTCGCCTGGGTCCAGCTCGGTGGTCTTCGCGTCGGTAAGGACGAAACAGCCTTCAATACGTTCACCGGCTACGCCGGCAACGTCATTCAGGATACGATCGTTCCCTACGGCGGGTTCGACACCAATGTCGTCCAGTATTACTTCGATGCCGGCAACGGCTTCTCGGCGGTGGCTTCGTTGGAAACCGGTGAAGGCTTTGTCGTTGACGGTGGCGCCCTCAATTTCGGTCACGACTCGATCGACAGCTATGTTCCGTATGTAGTTGGCGGCGTGAAGTACACGCAGGGTTGGGGATCCATCAGCGGTGTTGTTGCCTATGACAGCAGCCTGGAAGAATGGGCCGGCAAGGTTCGCCTCGACGTGACGCCGATGCAGAACCTGTCGCTGTTCTTGATGGCCGGCTACGGCACTGACGACAACGCTCCGCGCAATTACTACAAGCAGTGGGGCGGTAACTGGGCAGTCTGGGGCGGTGGTACTTACACCATCAACGAGAAGACCTCGTTCAACCTTCAGGCGTCGTATGACGAAGCCAAGGAAGCTGGCGTCGCGGCCAATATCGCCTACGACATCGTTCCCGGCTTCACGATCACGGCCGAAGTGGACTATGCTCACAACAGCCATAAGGTCTCAAGCTTCGACGGCATCGGTCCCTATGAATACAACTGGACCGGCATCCCGGCGGACAAGAAAAACGCCGTTGGCGGCTTCCTCCGCTTCCAGCGCTCGTTCTAAGGGCTGGACTTAAGGCAAGTGAAATCCAGCCCGGGCGCTTTAACGTCCGGGCTGTTTTTGTTTTCGCGACTGGTAGCAAACAGAAGGAAAAAGGGGGTTCGGTGGCTGAACAGGGTTGTGGAACGATGTCGTTGGGATCCGCCGCTGGTGGATGAAATCGGCCGCAACGCTTAAAACTCTTGAAAGGGCACCGCCAAGCAGGTAGGTCTAGGCCTATCCACCCGGGGGTGTGGCGAATAATGACGAACGATGCGATTCAAGAGGGAGGAACCTCTGATCATTTTTCGATGTTTTCTTCTCAAACTGCAAAGATAAAATACAGTTACAACAAGATACGAGAAGTAAAGTCGCATAGGATTGGAGAACTTTTTTCAGCATACCGGGACATACTTTGGGATGACGGGCGGCATAAATACAATGTCAGCTCCTTCATCGGCGAAGTAGACGAGATTCTCCTCGGGGAGCGTTTCAGCGCCTTTGACCAAAGCACCCTCGACAACCTTATCGGCACCTTGCGCCAGCGCGGCAACAGTAACGCAACCATCAATCGGAAGATGGCTGCCCTCAGCAAACTGCTGCGCAAGGCCCACAAGATGGGGGATATCCACAGCCTGCCCGAGTTCCGCCGCCAGAAGGAGCGGGCGGGACGGATTCGTTTCCTCGAAAGGGACGAGGAGGCCCGGCTGTTCGCCGCCATCAAGAGCCGCAGCGAGGACGCTTATCGGCTTTCCGTCTTTCTGGTCGACACCGGCTGCCGCCTGGGCGAAGCGCTGGGCTTGATCTGGAACGATATCCAGGAGCACCGCGTCAGTTTCTGGATCACCAAATCCGGCCGCAGCCGCACCATTCCGATGACCGAGCGGGTAAAAGAGGTGATCAAGCTGCCGGCCAGCGAGGGCCGCCGGCCCAAAGGCCCGTTCACCAAGCTCAGCCAGGCGCAGTTTCGCGCCATCTGGAACGATGCTAAGGCCGAAGTCGGGCTTGGCGCCGACGATCAGGTCGTGCCGCATATATTGCGCCATACTTGCGCCTCGCGTCTCGTCCAGGGCGGCATCGACATCAGGCGCGTACAGATGTGGCTCGGTCACCAGACGCTGTCGATGACCATGCGCTATGCGCATCTGGCCACCAACGACCTCGATGGCTGCGTCACCGTGCTGGAGACGCCGCGGTGCAGTGGCGCGGACAGTGGCGGGGCAAGTCCTTTGTCTTCTCCACCTCCGGCAAGACGCGAACCAAAAAGCGAGCCGGTCGCAAGCAAGGCCCCAAAGCCCGCGAAGAGAAGCGCCAAATCCTGACGGCTTGATATCAGGCAGCCGCTCAGGTTTGCGCCGCCCCTCATTGCCCTGCCGGGCATTTCTCCCCGTAGAGTGACGGGGAGAAAGGCGCCTTCACGAAAGATTTCGCTAATCTCGAGCGTTGCGGCCATCCCCTTCTCCCCGTCGCTATGCGGGGAGAAGGTGCCGGCAGGCGGATGAGGGGCAGCGCCGACATGGAAAAAATTATTCCCCAAAATTGCAAGCGGAACTGTCAATCGCTGCCAGAATGCTTTGACCGACGCAAAACGAGCGCCTGAATTACTTCACCCCGTCGAGTTTTACTTCCAGCCGCCCCGCCGCTCGGCTCGATTGAAAAAACCAGCGATCCTGCCCGGCAGGTTGCCGGTCTCGAGGAATGGTGCATGCCCCTGGCCGTCGGCGGTGATCGTCTCGATATCGGTATGGCGCGTCCGCATCTGCTCGAGTGTTTCGGCCGACAGCAGCTTCGAGTTGGCGCCGCGTATGACGAGCATCGGGATCGCCGCCAGCGCGTCGAACTGCGGCCACAGATCGGGCAGCGGCCGGCTGGGGTCGAGGCCCGCCAGCGTCTCGACCAGTTTCGGATCGAAATCGGGCAGAAATCCCTCCTCGGTCTCGCGGTAGAGGGCTGATGCCATCCGCTCCCAATCCGCATCGGTCAGCGCCGCAAAATCCGCGCCATGGGTGCTTCGCAGGCCGCGGACCACCTCTGCGTACGCCTTCGGCCCGGGCGTGGGGTCGAGATAGGAGCGGATATGGGCGAGACCTTGCGGCTCGATCACCGGGCCGATGTCGTTGAGGATGATGGCCTTCAGCACGGCCGGCCGCATCGCGCCGAGCACATGGATGATCAGTCCGCCGCGCGACGTGCCGATGAAGGCAGCCTCCTCAATGCTCAGCGCCGCCAGCCCGGCGAGAATATCGCCAGCTTCGATGCCGATATTGTAATGGCCGATATCGGCATCGTAGGCGGACTGCCCGCGCCCGCGATAGTCGAAGGCAACGACCCTGCGCTTCGCCTGCGTCGACAGATAAAGCGCCAGCTCGTGGAAATCACCGCAATTGCGGGTCAGGCCGGGCAGGCAAACGACTGGCCAATGGCCGGAATTCGCTTCGCCGTAGATGCGGGCGTGCAGGGACAGCCCGTCCGGCGCGGCGTAGAAGAAATCGGAAAACCCGCGCGACATTTCGACTTGGCTCCCACTGGATTATGCCGGTTGCTAAAGGCGAGGGCGCGAAGGATCGCCAGCCTCGCCTGACGCCCCGTCGTCAGCCTCGGCCGTTCACCAGATCTCCGACAATGTCGTATTTGTCGGAGATACGCATCTTGTAGACCTCGTAATTCTCCATCACGCGCTGGACGTAACTTCTTGTTTCCGTGTAGGGAATCCGTTCGATCCAGTCGACGACGGCATCGACGTCCTTGCCGCGCGGATCGCCGTATTTCGCCACCCACTGGGCGGCGCGGGTGGGGCCGGCATTATAGCCGGCGAAGGTCAGCACGTAGGAGCCGTCGAAGCGGCCGAGCTGCTCGCCGAGAAAGGCAGCGCCCAGCGTCGCATTGTAGCCGGCATCGGTGGTCAGCCGGGCCTGAGAAAATGTCATGCCGGCCTTCTTCGCCAATTGCTTGGCAGTGCCCGGCATTAGTTGCAGCAGTCCGCGCGCGCCGGCGCTGGAGACGGCGCCGATGTTGAACTCGCTTTCCTGGCGGGCAATCGCATAGGCCAGCGCCTTGCCCGAGCCGGAGATGTTGGCGGTGTCGGGAATGACGCCGAGCGGATGCGACAGCGCGCCGACGTCGATGCCACGCGCACCGGCGATCTTGCCGACCTTCAGCGCCATGAAATGGTTGCCCTGTCTTTCCGCCAACCCCGCAAGCAGCGCCAGTTCGCCGGGGCTGGTCAGCTGCCCGGCAAGGTCGCGATAGAGCGTTTCGGCGTAGCGGTCATAGCCGGCCTCCTGCAGCCGCTTGATGGCGCTGACCGCCTCGCGGGTGGCAAAATTCCGGCGGTCGCCGGCACTTGGCGAGGGATAGACGATGTTGAGGGTCTGCCGGCCGACGCGCTCGCCGGCGAGCTGGCCGTAGAAGGTCGTGCCGTAGCTGGCGGCGCGGCTGAAATAATCCTTGGCATTGCCGGGGCCGCCGACTTCGGCGGCGCGGCCGAGCCAGTAATAGGCGCGCGACAGCGACATCGGTGCCTGGGCGAGCTCCGCGATTCGCGCAAAATGCTTGGCGGCGGTGCTGGGGTCGTTGAGGCCGCGCAGCGCGTACCAGCCGGCATGGAACTCCGCCTCGGCGGCATTGGCGGGACTTTCGGCGGCATGCGCGGCGACTATTCTGTAGGCGGTCTTCATGTCGCCCTGGTCGACCAGCTCGCGCGACAGCACCCGGCGCTCGACCCACCAGGCATCCGCATCGACCAGAGCGTCACGGTCGCCCGGCGCCTTCATCACCAGCGCGGCGGCGTCGGAAAATTTCTGTTGCTTGCGCAGATATTCGGCTTCGGCAAAGAGATAGCCGGCCGCCCGCTGCGCTGCCGGCACCGCCTTCAGCAGCTTGGCTGCGTTCTTGTCGCCTTTGCTGACGGCCGCCCAGGCGTCGGCCAATTGCTGGGCGCCGGCGAGACCGGCGACGCGCAGCGCCGAAGCGACCCGGTCGGCATAGAACATGCGCTCCATGCGGAAGCGATGGTCGGCGGCCGGGATCAGCGCACCGAACTCGCGGATGACCGCCGCCTCGTCCCCGGCTTCGAGCTTTTCGGTGCGCCAGAATGGCGACAGCACCGAGCGCGCCGCCTTGGTATCGCCTAGCGCTACATAGGAGCGGGCAAGGATCACCACGCCCTCGAAGGTCAGCGGCTGGCTGCCGTCGAACGCCCGCACCACGATCTGCGGCGTCGGGTTCTCGCGATAGAGCGCGCGCTCGCTGTTCTTGCGCAAGGCGATCGTACCCGGCCAGTTCGGCAGCATCTTTGCCGCATCGGCGATGTCGCCGCTCGGCACCTGGTCGCCGCCATAGAGCGCGATCGCCCAGGCAAGGATGTGCCGGTCGAGCGACTTGGCCGGCAGCGCCTCGCGCACCTGGCGCGCGCGCTGAATGTCGTTTGCCGCCAGCGCATCGAGACCGCTCTTCAGCGCCGCGACGCTGGCGGACAGCGACGGGGACTGCTGCAGCGCATCGTTCTGCGGCTCCGTCATCGGGATCGCCGACGTGACCTGCACATCGACGCTGCTGCCGATCGCCGCGCCGGGAATCAGCACGACGATCGCGCCGAGAAGCGCGAAAAGATGAGGCCGCCTGGTCGGCATGGATCTGGTCATTTCCTGTTCTTCGACGTTACAGCAGGCACAGACGAATTGAAGCCTATTCGTCTGTGATGAAGGGCCCGTAAAGAAAACCTTGTCGAGGACGTTCGAATTGCGATTGCTGGCGCAATGCTTGCCGCGCAACAATGTCGAGACTATGGTGCGCCGCTTCGCTTTCGGCTAGAAGGCGCGCACGACAAAACCGTGCGTCTTCTCAGACGCGCAAAGGACGCTGTAGCACTTTAAATTTGGTGCATGATCCCCAGCGAAAATCGACTGCGATTTTCCTGGTCATGCGCTAGTCCCAAGGAGTTGGACGACATGCTGAGAGGCTCGCTGACCGCGCTCGTCACACCATTCGAAAAGAGCGGCCGTTTCGACGAGAAAGCCTTTCGCGCGTTCATCGCCTGGCAGATCGCCGAAGGCACCACGGGCGTGGTCCCGGTCGGCACCACCGGCGAGTCGCCGACGCTGTCGCACGACGAGCACCGCCAAGTCGTCAAGGTCTGCATCGAGGTCGCCAAGGGACGGATTCCGGTCGTCGCCGGCGCCGGCTCCAACAACACCGAAGAGGCGGTTGGCCTGGTCCAGTATGCCGAGAAGGCGGGCGCCGACGCGGCCCTTGTCGTCACGCCCTATTACAACAGACCGACGCAGCGCGGCCTCTATGCGCATTTCGCCGCCGTCGCCAAGGCGACCAGCCTGCCGATCATCATCTACAACATTCCGCCGCGCTCGGTGATCGACATGAGCCCGGAAACGATGGGCCAGCTGGTGCACGACTTCAAGAACATCGTCGGCGTCAAGGATGCCACCGGCAAGGTCGAGCGGGTTTCGGAGCAGCGCGCCACCTGCGGCAAGGATTTCATCCAGCTCTCCGGCGAAGACGCCTCGGCGCTCGGCTTCAACGCGCATGGCGGCGTCGGCTGTATCTCGGTGACGGCAAATGTCGCGCCCAGGCTCTGCGCTGAATTCCAGGAGGCGACGCTTTCCGGCGACAGCGTCAAGGCGCTCGACCTGCAGGACCGTCTGTTGCCGCTGCACAAGGCGATTTTCCTGGAACCCGGCGTTTCCGGCGCGAAATATGCGCTGTCGAAGCTGGGCAAGGTCGAGAACGTGCTGCGCTCGCCGCTGATGACGGTCGAGCCGTCGACCGCCGAGAAGATCGACGCGGCGATGAAGCACGCCGGCTTGATAAACTAGGGATGAGGCGCCACCTCTCCGCATCATGAATCAAGTCAGAAAAGCCGATCCCAACAACAAGACCGTTGCGGAAAACCGCAAGGCGCGGTTTTCCTATGAGGTGCTCGACACGATCGAGGCCGGCCTGGTGCTGACCGGCACCGAGGTTAAATCGCTGCGCCAGGGCCAGGCCAACATCCAGGACAGCTACGCTTCGGTCGAGGGCGGCGAGATCTGGCTGATCAACTCCTATTTGCCGGAGTATCTGCAGGCCAACCGCTTCAACCACGAGCCGCGCCGCCGCCGCAAACTCCTGCTCAACAAGCGCGAGATGGCCAAGCTGTCGCAGAGCGTCGACCGCGAAGGCATGACGCTGGTGCCGCTAAAAATCTATTTCAACGACCAAGGGCGGGCGAAGGTGCTGCTCGCCGTTGGCCGCGGCAAGAAGCTGCACGACAAGCGCGAGACCGAAAAGCAGCGCGACTGGTCGCGCGAGAAGGGCCGGCTGCTGAAAGAGCGAGGGTGAGGAGCGGTCCGCGAAGCGGACGAAAAGCCAACGATTTGGCTTTTCGAGCGACGAACGCCCGGAGCCATAGCGGAGGGCAGGGCGGACCAATAGGGATAGGTCTCGTTTGAAAAACCGGATCGTCTTGTGGGGCGCGGCCAGTCTGCTCCTGGCGGGCCTCGTCCTGGCCGGCGGCTATACCTACTTTCAGACGTTTTCTCCGGATCGCGGCAAATATCCGGTCAGGGGCATCGACGTTTCTCACCATCAGCGGCAGATCGACTGGCGGCGTGTTGCCGCCGACGATGTCGCGTTCGCAATTATCAAGGCAACTGAAGGCGGCGACCATGTCGACGATGTCTTCGCCGCCAATTTGCGCGCGGCCCGCGCCGCCGGCCTTGTCGTCGGTGCCTATCATTTCTTCACCTTCTGCAGGCCGGGTGCCGATCAGGCACGCAATTTCATCTCGGTGGTGCCGCGTGATCAGCCTTTGCTGCCGCCGGTGGTCGACATCGAATTCGGCGGCAATTGCCCGCAGCGGCCAACCCCCGAACAGCTGAGCGCCGAACTCGCCGCCTTCCTCGGCCCCGTGGAGGCAGCGTTCGGCAAGACGGCGATCCTCTATGTGACCGATGAGGCGGCGCAAGCCTATGCCGGGCAGATAGCCGGCCGCCCGCGCTGGCTGCGTTCGCTGGCGCTGCGGCCAGGCCACGACGACTGGATCTATTGGCAATACCACAACCGGGGCCGCGTCGACGGCATCAGCGGCGACGTCGACCTGAATGTTCTCCAGGGTGGGCCGGCGACGCTGGCCGCGTTGTTTGCCGCAGGGCCTGAAGCGATGTCGTCGGATTGACGCTATTCCTGTCCAGCGAGAGCAGCCTCAGTGGCGCGAAGACGGAACGACGAAGCCTTCGCAAATGTAGCTATTCATATCGCAGGCGGCACCGTGCTAAGTACATTTGATGCCGGAGCGCCCTTCATCAGCCAAAGACAGCAACGCCCCGCCTGCTGCGACGGACGGCGGCGATCCCCGCTTGGCATTTGTCTACGCGGAGGCGGGCGCGGCCTCCAACACCAGCAGGGCGTGGTTGAAAGTCTCAATACGCGCGCTGGAAATCTGATTTTCGCAACTGCGTTCGCGAGTTCTCTCCTTGGAGGCAGGGCGCTCCTGGATGGCATAGGGCCTTGGGACTGGCTGGCGCTGACATTGCTTTTTCTTATCGGACTGCTCGGTCGCGATTATGTTGTGGCCATATTACGACTATACGTTCCGTTTCGATCCAGAGCAGCTGCTCCAGGACTTCGTCGATCAGGATCCTCCCGCAACCGTGGATGGGATGCATCGGGCGCTTACGTTGCGCATCAAATCCGACATGGCCAGCAATTGGCGGATCATTCAACGCCTGCGCGTCGCGCTGCAGTTCGCACTGTTTCTATGGTTGCTGGATCTCTTGGCCTGGTTGTTCGCGATTGCCCGAATCTAAGCCTTGTACGCTGGCGGGCCGCGCCCGACTCTATGTCTTCAGAAAAGTTTCTATCTGGCTGAAGACGTTGACGAACATCGCTTCCGTCAGCACGCCCGTATTGGTGTTGTAGCGCGAGCAATGGTAGCTGGAAAACAGCGTGACACCGTTGGCCTGCTGCTGGCCGCCGTGCCGGAACGGATAGACGGCGACGCGCTGGCCGAGCGCCCGCACGGTCGACTGGTGCGCGATCGAGCCCAGCGCCAGCACAGCGCGCAGGTTTGGAAACCGCGCGATCGTCGGCACCAGGAACGTCCGGCAGGTCGCTATCTCGGCGCCAACCGGCTTGTTGTCCGGCGGCACGCAGCGCACAGCATTGGTAATCGCCGTACCGACAAGCTCCAGCCCGTCATCTGGTCGCGCCGTGAATTCGCCGCGCGCAAAGCCGTGCGCGATCAGCGTGTTGTAGAGCAGGTCGCCGGCATAATCGCCGGTGAAGGGGCGCCCCGTCCGGTTCGCCCCGCGCAGGCCAGGCGCCAGCCCGACGATCAGCAAGCGCACCGCATCCTCGCCTTCCGGTGGCAAAAAGGTCGGCACCGGCGCATTGAACCAGGACGGCTCGCGCTGCCGCCATTGCGCGATGAAGTCGTGCAGCCGCGGACAAAGCGGGCAGTTGCGATCGGGCTCCGGCGAGACGACCAGGGGCGCGGTCAAGGCGACGACCGTCAATAGTCTTCCTCGTCGACTTCGGCCGGCTCGGGCCGGCGCACCGGCCGCTCCGACGGATCGCGGCCGACTTCATTCTTGAGCGTCATCAAGTCGATGAAATGGTCGGCCTGGCGGCGCAGATCGTCGGAGATCATCGGCGGTTGCGAGGCCATGGTCGAGACGATCGACACCTTGCGCCCGCGCCGCTGCAGCGCCTCGACCAGCGTGCGGAAATCGCCGTCGCCTGAGAAGATGACATAATGGTCGACGACATCGGCAAGCTCCAGCGCATCGACGGTCAGCTCGATATCCATATTGCCCTTGATCTTGCGCCGACCGGTCGAGTCGGTGAATTCCTTGGCCGGCTTGGTCACCACCTTGAAGCCGTTATAGTCGAGCCAGTCGATCAGCGGCCGTATCGAGGAGTATTCCTGATCCTCGACCAGCGCGGTATAGTAATAAGCGCGCAGCAGGTAACCGCGTTTCTGGAAGCTCGACAGAAGTTTGCGGTAGTCGATGTCAAAGCCCAGCGCGCGCGAGGTGGCGTAGAGATTGGCGCCGTCGATAAAGAGAGCGATTTTTTCACGAGGATCGAACATGGAAAAATGTCCTTTTTCGAAATAAGCGGTCGTCTAAATGCGTGGCGACTATCGGCCGGTCTGATAATAGAGCTGTTGGCCTTCATCGTTCGAGATAACGCCAGTTTTACGGCAATCCAAGGCGTCATGCGGCACCGCAAGCAATTGTGATCGGCGGTGCATCGTCGCGGTCGGCCTGCGTCAGAGCTGCGGACTGCCATAAAAGCTTGTATTTTGGCGGCGTTCGGGTTATGGACCGCGCCTGTTTTCCATCAAATCCAGGCATGAAAGGGGCAACTCATGGCCCGCGTAACCGTTGAAGATTGCATCGACAAGGTCGACAACCGCTTCGAGCTGGTGCTCCTGGCCGGTCACCGCGCCCGTCAAATCAGCCAGGGCGCGCAGATTACCGTACCTCGCGACAACGACAAGAATCCGGTCGTTGCGCTCCGCGAAATCGCCGAAGAGACGCTGTCGCCGGACGACCTCAAGGAAGATCTCATCCATTCGCTGCAGAAGCATGTCGAGGTCGACGAGCCGGAAGCCGATGGCGAGGCGATTGCCGACCAGACCGGCAGCACTGTTGCGGCCACCGATGCCGACGACGCCGAGGACAACGTCACCTTCGATCGCATGACCGAAGAAGACCTGTTGGCCGGCATCGAGGGTCTGGTGCCGCCGGAAAAAAGCGACGATTATTGATCTTAGCAACAACTGCCGACACTTTCGCGTCGGCAGTTTCGTGGCTATCTATGACATGCGCCGTACGTCAGTGCGGCGCATGATTCATTTCAGCATTGCGAGATCCCGCCCATGATGCGTCAGTATGAGCTTGTCGAGCGCGTCCAGCGCTACAAGCCTGACGTCAACGAGGCGCTGCTCAACAAGGCCTATGTCTACGCCATGCAGAAGCATGGTCACCAGAAGCGCGCCTCCGGCGATCCCTATTTCTCGCATCCGCTCGAAGTCGCCGCCATCCTCACCGAAATGCACATGGACGAGGCGACGATCGCCGTTGCCTTGCTGCACGACACGATCGAGGACACCACGGCGACCAGGGCCGAGATCGACGAATTGTTCGGCCCGGAAATGGGCAAGCTGGTCGAAGGCCTGACCAAGCTGAAGAAGCTCGACCTCGTTTCGAAGAAGGCCGAGCAGGCGGAGAACCTGCGCAAGCTTTTGCTGGCAATCTCGGAAGACGTTCGCGTGCTTCTGGTCAAGCTGGCCGACCGCCTTCACAATATGCGCACCCTCGACCATGTGCCGGAAGCCAAGCGCCTGCGCATCGCCGAAGAGACGATGGACATCTACGCGCCGCTGGCCGGCCGTATGGGCATGCAAGGCATGCGCGAGGAGCTGGAGGAGATTGCCTTCCGCTTCATCAATCCGGAAGCCTACCGCGCCGTCACCGCACGGCTCGCCGAAATCTTCGAGCGCAACAAGGGCGTACTGTCCGAGATCGAGAAAGCGCTCTCCACGCTGTTCGACAAATATTCGATCAAGGCCGAGGTCAAGAGCCGGCAAAAGAAGCCGTGGTCGGTGTTCCGCAAGATGGAGGCCAAGGCGCTGTCGTTCGAGCAGCTGTCCGACATTTTCGGCTTCCGCGTCGTTGTCGAGACGGTCGACGATTGCTATCGCGCGCTCGGCGCCATCCACACCACCTGGTCGATGGTGCCCGGCCGCTTCAAGGACTACATCTCGACGCCGAAGCAGAACGACTACCGCTCGATCCACACCACCATCGTCGGCCCGTCGCGCCAGCGCGTCGAATTGCAGATCCGCACCTATCAGATGAACAAGATTGCCGAATACGGCGTCGCCGCTCATTCGATCTATAAAGATACCGGCGGCAAGATGAATGGTGCCGCCCATGCGATCTCGAAGGAGACCAATGCCTATGCCTGGCTGCGGCGCACCATCGAGCAGCTTGCCGAAGGTGATAATCCCGAGGATTTCCTCGAAAATACCAAGCTGGAGCTGTTCCAGGACCAGGTGTTCTGCTTTACGCCGAAGGGCATGCTGATCGCGCTGCCGCGCGGCGCAACGCCCATCGATTTTGCCTATGCCGTCCACACCGACGTCGGCGACACTTGCGTCGGCGCCAAGGTCAATGGCCGCATCATGCCGCTGATGACGGAGCTGAAGAACGGCGACGAGGTCGAGATCATCCGCTCGAAGGCACAGGTACCGCCGGCGGCGTGGGAATCGGTGGTCGTTACCGGCAAGGCGCGCTCGGCCATCCGCCGCGCCACCAAGAACGCTATTCGCAAGCAATATTCGGGTCTCGGTATCCGCATTCTGGAGCGCGCCTTCGAACGGTCCGGCAAGACCTTCACCAAGGAAAGCCTGAAGCCGGTGCTGCACCGGCTGGCGCGCAAGGACATCGAGGATGTGCTGGCCTCGGTCGGTCGCGGCGAACTTGCCTCCACCGACGTGATGAAGGCGGTGTTTCCCGACTACAAGGACGAGCGCGTCACGCTGGTCGCGCCCAAGCAGCGCGAGGAGGGCTGGTCGAAGATCCGCAACGCCGCCGGCATGCTGTTCCAGATTCCGGGCCGCGCCGCACGCAAGGACAAGAACCAGCCGCGCGACGATGCGGTGCCGATCCGTGGCGTGCGCGGCGACCTGCCGGTGCGCTTTGCACCGGAAGGGGCGGTGCCCGGCGACCGCATCGTCGGCATCGTGCAGCCGGGAACCGGTATCACCATCTACCCGATCCAGTCGCCGGCGCTGCAGGCCTTTGACGACCAGCCCGAGCGCTGGATCGACGTGCGCTGGGATATTGACGAGCGCACCAAGGAGCGGTTCCCGGCGCGCGTCTCGGTCACCGCCATCAACGCACCGGGTTCGCTGGCCGACATTGCGCAGGTCGTCGCATCCAACGACGCCAACATCCACACTTTGTCGATGGTGCGCACCGCGCCCGATTTCACCGAAATGCTGATCGATCTCGAAGTGTGGGACCTGAAGCACTTGAACCGGCTGCTATCGCAGCTAAAGGACAATTCGAGCGTCAGCGACGCGCGACGCGTCAACGGCTAGACCACCAATGTGTTGGAAGAGGCAGAGATGGACACCGACGAAGTGCTGGGCATTTTCCGCGAGGCCGGCGCCGTTCTCGAAGGGCATTTCATCCTGACGTCCGGCCTGCGCAGCCCGGTCTTCCTGCAGAAGGCGCGCGTTTTCATGCATGCCGACAAGACCGAGCGCTTGTGCAAGGCGCTGGCCGAAAAGATCCGCGCTGGCGTGCCCGGCAGGATCGACTATATCGTCGGCCCAGCGATCGGCGGGCTGATCCCGGCCTATGAGACCTCGCGCCATCTAGGCGCGCCGGCGATCTGGGTCGAGCGGGAAGGGGGCGAATTCAGGCTCCGCCGTTTCGAGATCGCCAAGGGATCGCGCGTCGTCATTGTCGAGGACATCGTCACCACCGGCCTGTCGATCCGCGAAACCATCGACTGCCTGCGCGCACTTGGCGCGGAGGTCGTCGCCGCTGCGTGCATCATCGACCGCTCAGCCGGCAAGACCGATGTCGGCGTGCCGCTGATCGCGCTCGCCGAATACGAGGTTCCGGCCTATCCGGCCGACAGGCTGCCGCCCGAGCTCGCCGCCATACCGGCGATCAAGCCGGGAAGCCGCAACATCTGATGCCTATCGCCCCAAAAGCTTGTCCTCGGGCTTGAATCGAGGATGGTGTAGCGGTTTTGGGACAACGACATGCATAAAAACAAGTCAAGAGGCGCTGCCGTGATTGCCGGTATCGACCATTTTGTGCTGACGGTTCGCTCCGTCGAAGACACCTGCGCCTTCTATCAGCGCGTGCTTGGCTTCAAGCGCCTCGACGAGCCGAACCGACCAACGGCGCTGCTGCTTGGAACGCAAAAGATCAATGTGCATGAGGTCGGGCGCACCTTCGAGCCGAAGGCCAAGGCGCCGACGCCGGGCTCAGGCGATTTCTGTCTCGTTGCCGCCCGGCCGCTCGCCGAGATATGTGCCAGCCTCGCGGCCAATGGCGTAGCCATAGAGGTCGGCCCGGTCGAGCGTGTCGGCGCCCGTGGCCCGATGATGTCGGTCTATTTTCGCGATCCGGACGGCAACCTCGTCGAGGTCAGCGAATATCGACCCTAAGCGGCGCTCCTCAAATTCGCCGCGATCATGCCCTGTTCAGAACGGCGATACCCAGGGCTGCCGCAAGGTGGCGACCGATCGGATGCCGTCGGCCTCGTTGTTCTTCGGCCAGCGCATCGCTATATCAAAGTGGTAGTTGCCTTTCGGCGACCGCTGTCGCGCCCGGCTGGGAAAAGCCGGCGCGAAGCCATTCATGGAACTAGGAACAGGAACAGAGTGCTTTTTCGACGCCGCAAGCCTGATGGTTTTTTCGAGCGGGTGCGTACTTACTTGTGGCCGCGCCGCTCGTTCTCGCGCTCGCTGCGGTATTTCTCCAAACGCATCCTGCGTCTTAGGGCCACGCCGCATGCCGTGGCCGCCGGTGTTGCGGCGGGCGTATTCGCGTCTTTTTTCCCGCTTGGCTTCCACTTCATCATTGCCGCCATCCTGTGCTGGCTGATCGCCGGCAATCTGGTCGCGGCAGCACTTGGCACGGTCTTCGGCAACCCCCTGACCTTTCCGCTGCTATGGGCCGCGTCCTGGGAGGTCGGCAAGCTGATCCTGCATGAACACCTGCCGGCGCATGGCCCACCGGCGCATCTCGGCGACATGCTGCATAATCTTTCCTTTGCGCAGTTGTGGGGACCGGTGCTGAAGCCGATGACGATTGGCGCAATACCGCTCGGCCTGGTTTTCGGCCTGCTGTTTTACGGCATCACCCGCTGGGGCATGGTCACTTTCCACGAGCAGCGCCGCAAGCGTCTGGCCGAGAGAGCGGCAAAGGTTGAAAAAACCGGGCCGGAAGTTCCCGCCGAATGATTATCGGTATCGGCAGCGACCTCATCGACATCAGACGCATCGAGAAGTCGCTGGAACGTCATGGCCAGCGCTTCATCCAACGCATCTACACCGAGATCGAACAGGCGCGCTCCGAAAACCGCGCGGCGCGTGCGGCCTCCTACGCCAAGCGTTTCGCTGCCAAGGAGGCCTGCGCCAAGGCATTGGGTACCGGTCTTGCTCAGGGTGTGTTCTGGCGCGACATGGGAGTCGTCAACCTGGCCAGCGGCAAGCCGACCATGGCGCTGACCAACGGGGCGGCAGCGCGGCTGGGCGAAATCCTGCCTGAAGGACACCGCGCCGTGATCCACCTCACCATCACCGATGATTTTCCGCTCGCTCAAGCTTTTGTGATCATTGAAGCGTTGCCGGTCGAAGAAGCGCCACATTGATTGCATCTGACCACCGGCATGACGTTGCCCAGCGCGCGCCGAGACTCTATACCATCCAACGCACAATCGAGGACGACATGAGCGTGGCTGAAAAAACCCAGAAGAAATCCGGTGGACTTGGCGAAACCGTCAGCGTCATCGTCCAGGCCCTGCTGCTTGCGTTGGTCATCCGCACGCTCCTGTTCCAGCCGTTCTCGATTCCGTCCGGCTCCATGCGGCCGACTTTGCTCGAAGGTGACTATCTCTTCGTCACCAAATGGTCCTACGGCTTCTCCCGCTATTCGCTGCCGTTCGGGCCGGACATCTTTTCGGGTCGCATCTGGGGCTCCGAGCCGAAGCGCGGCGACGTGGTGGTGTTCAAGTTTCCGCCGGACCCTTCCGTCGACTATATCAAGCGAGTAGTCGGCCTGCCGGGCGACAAGATCCAGGTCAAGGATGGCCAGCTCTTCATCAATGACGTCGGTGTGCCGCGCGTCAAGGTCGGGCAGATCGACAACCACGACATCACCGAAGAGCCCTACCCGGTCGATGTCTATCGCGAGACGCTGCCGAACGGCGTCACCTACGACACGCTCGACCTGACGCAGGCTTCGATCGGCGACAATACCCAAGAGTTCAAGGTGCCGCCCGGTCACTATTTCATGATGGGCGACAATCGCGATAACTCGTCGGACAGCCGCTTCACCGTCGGCTTCGTGCCGGAGGAGAACCTGGTCGGCCGTGCCAATCTCATCTTCTTCTCCATCGCCGGCAGCGCCAGCCCGCTCGAAATCTGGAAATGGCCGTCGCTGATGCGCGCCTCGCGCCTGTTCCATTTCGTCAATTAGGACCATGGCGGCGACGAAACGGCTGACCGCCGATGCGCTCGCCGAGGCGCTTAGGGAGCGCACCGGCCACAGTTTTGGCGACCATCAGCGCCTGCAGCGTGCGCTGACCCATGCCAGTGCTCGCGGCAGTCATGCCGGCATCGACTACGAACGCTTCGAGTTCCTCGGCGACCGCGTTCTCGGCCTTATCGTTGCCGATATGCTGCTGGCGGCATTTCCCGACGCTGCCGAGGGTGAGCTGTCGCTGAGATTGAACGCGCTGGTCAACGCCGAGGCCCTGGCGGAAATCGCCGAGCAGATCGGCCTGCCGGAACTCATTCGCGCCGGTTCGGACGTACGCGGCCTTGATGGGCGCAAGCGCGTCAATCTGCGCGCCGATGCACTGGAATCACTGATCGCCGTGCTCTATCTCGACGGCGGGTTGGAAGCGGCCCGTGCCTTCATCCACAGATACTGGCAGCCGCGCTCGCAAGCCATCGACGCCGCCCGCCGCGATGCGAAGACCGAACTTCAGGAATGGGCGCATCAGGCGGCAGGCGCAGTGCCGGTTTACATAATCGACAGCCGCGAGGGACCGGACCACGATCCGCTGTTTACCGTCAGCGTCAAGGTCGGCGCCTATCCGCCGGCGACCGGCAGTGGGCGCTCCAAGCGCGAGGCGGAGCAGACTGCAGCCGCGGCACTTCTGCAGCGGGAAGGCGTCTGGCTTAATCAGGGGAGTGCCGCATGACCGCCACCGAAGCACCGGCAACAGAAGCTCCCGCCACCCGCTCCGGCTTCGTCGCGCTGATCGGCGCGCCCAATGCGGGGAAATCGACGCTGGTCAACCAATTGGTCGGCGCCAAGGTGTCAATTGTGACCCACAAGGTGCAGACCACCCGTGCGATCGTGCGCGGCATTGCCACCCACAACAACGCGCAGATCGTCTTCGTCGACACGCCGGGCATATTCAAGCCGAAGCGCCGGCTGGACACGGCGATGGTGACCACAGCCTGGGGCGGTGCCAAGGACGCCGATATCGTGCTGCTCTTGATCGACGCCGAGCGCGGCATCCGGGGCGATGCCGACGCCATCCTCGAGCGGCTGAAGGATGTCCGGCAGCCGATGGTGTTGATCCTCAACAAAGTCGATCGGGTCAAGCACGAGACGCTGCTGGCATTGTCGGCGGCAGCCAACGAAAGGGTGCCGTTCAAGCGCACCTTCATGGTTTCGGCACTGACCGGATCCGGCTGCAAGGACCTGCTCGACTATCTCGCCGAGACCCTGCCGGCCGGACCCTGGTACTACCCGGAAGACCAGATCTCCGACCTGCCGATGCGCCAGCTCGCCGCCGAGATCACCCGCGAAAAGCTCTATCTCAGGCTGCATCAGGAACTGCCCTATTCCTCCCATGTCGAGACCGAGAAATGGGAAGAGAAGAAGGACGGCTCGGTGCGCATCGACCAGACCATCTATGTCGAGCGCGACAGCCAGAAGAAAATCGTGCTCGGCCATAAGGGCGAGACGATCCGCGCCATCGGCCAGGCGGCACGCATGGAAATAGCAGGCATCCTCGAACAGAAGGTGCACCTCTTCCTGTTCGTCAAGGTGCGTGAAAACTGGGGCGACGACCCCGAGCGCTACCGCGAAATGGGGCTCGAATTTCCGCACTGAGCCTGTTTGGGCGATCCGCCGAGCGGCCTGTTGGTCGCCTCAGGGTTCTGAGCGGTCGCCGGGCTGCCCGATCGGTGGACTTGCATCTTGAACAGCCGGCCGAATCATTCCGGGAGGCCATGGGTCGACCACGTCGGTCGACCCGTTCCTCATTGGTACCGGCGCGACGGGAAATCCCGAGCGGGTTCTGAGAAATTTCCGATATTTCATGCAAAACCGGCCAGTTAGACCGACTGGAACTCCTACCGATACTGCGATCGTGCACGGTTCCCGTTCGTCGTCTCTCCGTCATACACCCTGCCTATAGGCTGTGCGAAAGACCCGCTTCCGAGCAAACTGGACAGGCGGGCAAGCAGCCAGATTTAGGACATGACCAGGACTTGGAATCGCATCGACCCCATTCGTCAGATCGAGTTTGCAAACGCCGTCGCTGTTGAGATCGAGCGGGCGCTGACGCGGCAAAGCAAGGTGACGAACAGCGATGCGATCGTTGCAGCGGGCAGGGTCGCCGGCGCCGTTGCCGCCGCCGTCGCCCTGCTTGCGCCGACCGACATCAGGGCGATCGACACCATGCAGGAAAGATTGCCCGGCATGGCGTTGCGGTTCGTGCGGATATCGGCAGCCGAAGCTATGGAACGCAGTGCCCGGACGCCTCTGTCGACGGCGCACGGAGGCCGAGGGGCAGACATCCAACCGCTAGCCGGAGCGGGCGACCTCGACGCGATACGGGTCGAGGACTGGGCCGGTCGGGTCGCAGGCTCGACATTCCTGCAAGAGAATTTCGGCATATCGCGCTCGACCCTGCATCGTTGGCAGCGAAGCGGCACGGTCGTTGCGTTGCGCACCGGTGGCCGCAAACATGTATTTCCTCTGGCGCAGTTCGTCGACGGCAGGCCGGCTCCGGGTATCAACGAAGTGTTATTCGCGATGCCCGATCAGCGGCGTGCCTGGGCGTGGCTGATCGGCCCTGCGCCCGGCCTTGCCGGACGTATTCCCATTGAAATGCTCAAACAGGATTTGGTCGCGGAAGTCGTTCTTGCCGCACAGCACGCAGCGATGGTAAAGTTGGCTTGATTTCTCTGCCCACTTCGGAAGTTTATTCCTAAAAGAAGGCATAAAAAAGAAATTTTCGCCGAACACAATTGATTGCCGGATAATTGAAAGTATATTTTCGTACAATTGTGACAATGTCCCGTTTATGCCGCGGGAGATTTCTGAAGAAAATAATAAGTAATATTTGTGCAACATGGATTTGTTCTGTTGTAAAAACGTTGATTATTTCATCAATCGTCATTGAAACTAGAACGAGGATGAGTATGTTCGCCGCCTGAAGAGGGGTGCGGTGCGCGCCTTTTTCGACGTGGGTGAGGCGTTCAGCCGTTCAACCACGGATACAAAGCCATTTTTAACTTTGACTGGAGAGGTCAGAAAATGAATATCAAGAGCCTTCTTCTCGGCTCAGCCGCGGCATTCGTCGCGGTCTCCGGCGCGCGCGCCGCCGACGCTGTTGTGGTCGCCGAGCCGGAACCCGCCGAATACGCCAAGATTTGCGACGTCTACGGCGCCGGCTATTTCTATATTCCCGGCACCGAGACCTGCCTGCGCATCGGCGGCTATATCCGCTATGACGCCAGCTTCGGCGACGCCGGCCGCGTTCTCGATGGCGCGACGACACATGACCTTTTGGACGGTGACGAGCAGCAGACCTGGAACAAGAATGCCCGCTTCAATTTGAAGACGTGGACCGGCCAGGAAACCGAGCTTGGCACGTTGAAGACCTACACCGAGACCCGTTTCAACTTCGGCAACACCAAAGTGACCGTGAACGGTGTTGATTTCAGCGTGCAGGACAACAAGGCGGTTACCCTGAACTTCGCCTGGATCCAGCTTGGAGGTCTCCGCGTCGGCAAGGATGAAACTGTCTACGATTCGTTCATCGGCTACGCCGGCAACGTCATCCAGGACACGATCATCCCGTACGGAACCAAGGACACTAACCTGATCAGCTACTATTTTGACGCCGGCAACGGGTTTACGGCAGTCGCCTCGCTTGAGACGGGCTCCGGCGCTAGAGCATGTCCTGTGATCGATGAATCGATTGTGATGTGACAGCTGCGTTTTGTGCTGATTCAACATCCACCTCGATGGAGGTGGACGATGGGAAGAGCATTGAGCGGGGATCTTCGGTCGCGGGTCTTGAAGGCTTCGGACGAGGGCATGTCGGCGCGGCAAGCGGCGGCGCGGTTCGGCCTGGGAGTGTCCAGCGCGATCCGCTGGATTGCGCGGGCGAAGATCGGCGAACTGGCGCCACGCCCGCAGGGCCGCCGCCGCGCCTCCAGCCTCGATGCGCATGAAACCTTCATCGTCGGGCTGATCGAGGAGCACAAGGACATCACGCTGAACGAGATGGTGGAGCGGCTCAGCGCCGAGCAGTCGGTGCGGATCAGCCGCAGCGCCTTGAGCGCCTGGCTTCGCGGCCACGGCTGGACATTAAAAAAAGTCCGCGCACGCACTGGAGCAAGATCGCCCCGACATCCTGAAGCGGCGCCGGGACTGGTTCGACGGCCAGCTCGATCTCGATCCGGCGAAGCTCGTGTTCATCGATGAGACCGGCCTCTCCACAAAGATGGCCCGCCTGCGTGGAAGAGCGCCGCGCGGCGAGCGCTGCCGGGCCGGCGTGCCGCATGGCCACTGGAAGACCACGACCTTCACCGGAGCGCTGCGGCTGACGGGCATGACTGCGCCCTTCGTCTACGACGGCGCCATGAACGGCAACGTGTTCCTGGCCTATGTCGAGCAGGTGCTGGTCCCGACATTGTCGCAGGGCGACGTCGTCGTCATGGACAACCTGCCCGCCCACAAGGCCGCGGGCGTGCGCAACGCGATTGAGGCCGCAGGCGCGAGCCTGCTCTACCTGCCGCCCTACAGTCCCGACTTCAATCCGATTGAGAACGCCTTCGCCAAACTCAAGGCGCTGCTGCGAGCAAAGGCCGAGAGAACCATCAAGGCTCTGTGGGACACGGTCGGCGCGGTCGTCGACCTCTTCACCCCAGCCGAATGTGCCAACTACTTCAAAGCCGCAGGATATGAACCGGATTAAACAGGACGCGCTCTAGCTGTTTAGTCCCGGCGTTTGATGGGTGGGATCGAGTCGGAACCGTTCGGGCTCTTTTGCCCAAATTTTGCAGATGAACTCATAGGGTGTGAGACCCTTGAGGGT